>JAWODJ010000059.1:0-35089 GCA_046483315.1 Bacteroidales bacterium
TATATTCTCTCAGAACTGGAACCGCCTGCATATGCTGGACCAGGAAGCTGAATATATGATCGTAAACAAGCAATACAAAGAGGCGTCGGATAACTATATCAGAATTCTCCGTGAGCTTCCCGGTAATGCCAACCTGCTGTTCAGGATCGGGTACTGTTTTTTAAATGCCGGGGGATATAATGATCAGGCAATTTCCTACCTTGAAAAGGCATCCCTTCATGTGGCGTCTGATGTAGTAGTGGGTTCTCTCAGGGAAGAAAATGCACCGCCTGAAGCTTTTTTACTGCTGGGGGTTGCTTATCAGCGCAGCAATCAGTTTGAGGAGGCGGAGGAGGCTTACATCAGGTTCCGTGAATTACTGCCTGAAGGTGATGAAAGAGAATTGATAGCAAACCAGTATCTGCAAAGCATTGACCATGCACATAATCTTATGAGCCGGCCTTTGAAGGTTGAGAAGGTTAACCTGGGGAGAGGGATCAACAGCAATGCCGCCAATGTGAATGCAGTAGTTTCGGGGGACGGACAAACAATGGCTTTTACCAGGATAACCAGAAACGGGTTTGATGTATTTGTTGCCGGCAGACAGGGTGATAGCTGGGGGAGGCCGGTTAATATAAGTCGCCAGTTAAGGCAGGAATACCTTCTGACAACAGATCTTTCATATAATGGTTCTGAGTTGTTCCTGGTATATTATGTGCCGGATGGATCGGACTTATATACAAGTACATTCGAAGACGGTGAATGGGGAAGGGCAAGAAGCATAGGCAGGCAGATAAACAGCAGGAACAATGAGACCCACGCATCAGTCAGCGCAGACGGTACAACTCTTTATTTCACAAGTGACAGGGATGGCGGCTTTGGGGGACTGGATATTTATCGCGCTAAACTTGACAACAGGGGAAGATGGAGAGATGTTGTTAATATGGGGCAGCAGATCAACACTCCTTTAAACGAGGAGACACCCTTTGTTACAAACGATAACAGGCATCTTTTTTTCAGCTCTGAGGGGCATAACAGTATGGGTGGTTATGATGTTTTTTATGTTGACCTGGATGATCCTGCCCAGGTTCATAACCTGGGTTACCCTGCAAACAGCACCGGTGATGATCTCTTTTATTTTCCGGTTTATGACGGTCAGACAGGATATATTTCATATCATGATCAAGATGGGATTGGCAGCAGGGACATCTTCAGGGTAAGCATAGGAGACGAAATTGCTGCAGATGCTGTTCGGGAGGAAGAGCCGGAAATCGTTGCTGATTATGGTGAGGAAAAGCCGGAAATTGCTGCCGTCGCTGATCAGGAGGAAGCTCAACCCGACCAGGCATTGATGGATCCCGGGAACCGCGACGAATCCGAAGTTTCGGAAATTCATGATATTTATGATACGGCCTTGCCATCATCACTGCCACTGCATACAAGGGAAGGCAGGTCTTACAGTGTGCAGTTTCTGGCCCTGCAGGAAGATGTAGGTGCCGGTCTGGCTGATACTCTGCCGGGGGTTTACATCCATTTTGATACTGACGGGTTCAGCAGGCTTTTAACAGGATATTACAGGACCGAAGAGGAAGCTATGCAGGTGTTGATGCTTTTTCGTGAAAAGGGTTATCCGGATGCATTTATCCGGATAAACAATTATATCCCAAATTATACTGTACAGGTAAAGGCTATGAGCAATTACCTTGCAAGGGACTACTTCAGCGATCTTGACGAGGTTATCTGTATAAAGGGTGCTGACGGACTTTACCGTTACTCCTACGGGTATTATTCAGACCGCGATGAGGCAGCAGATGAAGCAGAAAGACTAAGGGCTGCCGGATATAGTGATCTCTTTATTAACCGGGTTGACTGGTAAGGTATATCCCTTTCCGGTAAACATGCCGGCAAGTGATGAAAAACCTGCTGCAGAGATCAATGGCAGTTCCCTGCAGCAGGTTTGTAAAAAGCGTAATGGAATTTTCAGGCTCAGATAAATGCCGGCCTTACGGCCATTGGCTTAAGGTCGGTCAGGTCAGCTATATTTACCGGTTTGCTTCCGGCGATACTCTTTCTGGCGGCAATACCGATAATAATTGACATCACGCCGTCACGAACACCTGCCTGCTGTCCCAGAGGATCTGGCATATCCGGGTCTTTGAACAGCTTATCCATCATTATCGGGTCCCCACCCCAGTGTCCGCCGCTGTCGAACGGAACTTTTATAACTTCGGCGGCTTTGTCATTATATATGCTTACCGGGGTAAAGACGAGATCTACATGATCCTTACGCGGAAATCCCAGCACCCGGGCCTCCAGTCTTCCCCTGGTCCCGTTGAAAGCTATCCAGTAGCCGTCATAATCGGTATCTCCCGTCAGGGAGTAATTCAGATAAACACCGTTGGCATATTTGACAATGGCCGAATGTTTGTCATGAATGTCAATCTGATGACGGAATACACAATTATCCCTTATATACCCGTCGTAATGCTCATTATCGGCATAAAGCCTTTTCAGGTAATCATTTTCGTTGATATTCCAGTAATAGGGGCATTTGCCGGTATGAGCACAATCGCGGCATTTATTTCCCCGGAAGGGCCCCTTGCTGCCGAATCTTTCGAGGGTACCGAATGCCTGCACCTGCTCCGGTTCTGAATTTATAAACCAGTTGGCCATATCAAAATGGTGAGTAGCTTTATGCACCCAGAGTGTGCCGCCCCTGTTGCTTTCACCATGCCAGCGCATCATATACTGCTGCAGGTGGGCATGGTGAATATTCCAGTGAAAATCTACCGATCTGACATCGCCTATCAAACCCTCCATGATCAGCTCTTTCATCTTTGCCCTGTAGGGAGGGTACCGGTAATTGAAAGTGACGATGATCCTTTTACCGTATTTTCTTTCTGCATCGATTATTGCCTGTGCCTTTACCTCATCAATGGTAAGCGGCTTTTCTGTGATAATGTCGCATCCCATTTGCATACCCTTGATTATCACATCATGATGAGCAGAATCTTCTGTAGTGACAATAAGGGTTTCCGGCTTCTGTTTTCTGATCATCTCCTCCAGGTCGGTAAAAATGGGACAGCCGGCTCCAATAGCTTCATCAGCAAACCTGAGCCTGCCGGGATTGATATCACAAAGGCCGACCATCTCAACATAATCAGAGTAATCTCTAAGAAGATTCCGGCCATACATGCCTATGCCGCGAACTCCTGTACCTACAAGGGCGAGTCGTTTTTTTACCTGCCGGTCAGATGTTTCTGCGGCTAATCCTGATGCCGGATTGATAAGTAAAGCGCCTGCTGCGGCGGCTCCTGTGCTTGTTATGAATTTTCTTCTGTCCATTTTGTTGATATTTAAGTTTGGATTTGGTGGTTAATTATAATTGGAATATTTATTTTAGTTCGGAAAATACAAAAAGACATTTAACCGGTTGTTGCATGTGAGCCGATATTTAAATCACCGCTCTAATATAGGATAAAATCAACTTTGAAACAATTAAAATTCGTTCATACTGCCGATCTTCATCTTGATACACCCTTTAAGGGCTTGTCTGCATGGAATCCCGACCTGGCAGGTAAACTTAAGGATGCAACCTACCGCAGTTTCAGTAATATTGTTGATCTGTGCATCAGTGAGAGGGTTGATTTTCTGCTTATAGCAGGCGATATTTTCGACAGCGAGAATATGAGCCTGGCCGCACAGATTCGTTTTATTGATGAACTTAAACGTTTATCTGCCAGTAATATACCGGCTTATTTTATTTGCGGGAATCATGATAACCTTGCATCGTGGGATACAAGCCTCACTTTGCCTCCGGGGGTCCACAGATTTGGTTCATCCGGGGTTGAGAAAATGACTTATCTGCACGATAACGATACTGTTGCCGATATTTACGGTATAAGCTATCAGGACAGTTATATATTTGAAGATCTTGTCCCTTTTTATCGCAGGACCGGGAAGTCCGCACCTTTTTCAATTGCCATGCTTCACGGGATGGCAGATGTTGTTGGCAGGGATGAAAAGTATGCTCCTTTCAGCTTGAAGGATTTGATCGATCAGCCTTTTGATTACTGGGCTCTGGGGCATGTTCACAAAGGAAGGGTTTTACATGATCACCCTCCCGTAGTCTATCCCGGCAATCCGCAGGGAAGGGATTTCGGTGAGACAGGGGAAAAGGGATGTTACCTGGTGGAGATGGCCGCCGGAGCTAAACCCCGGTTGAAATTTATTCCTGTTCAGCATGTAAGATTCGAGGAATTGAGTATTGACCTTACCGGGCATGATGATATATCAGAATTAGTTGCTCTGATTGACCGGGCCAGGGAAAAACTTATGTCTGGCGGCAGGAATCAGGGATTTGTGCTGAGGCTTTTGCTCACAGGAAGAACAGGAATGCACAAAATACTGAACAGGCCGGGTGAGGCTGACCAGCTTGCGGAGGAGCTTAATACAGGGCAGCCGGATCAGGAGTGTTTTTCATTTGTCGACAGCTTGCGGATTATGACGCGTCCCGCCACAGACCCTGCACAAATAACACAGGGTTCTGATTTTGCGGGTGAACTGATAAAAAACATTGAACGTTACGAGAATGATAGTGAGCTTCTTGACACACTTACAGGTCAATTGATAAATGAATTACCCGTTGCCAGGATCTTCAGGGAGGTTGATGAGTTGTCAGAAACTGATAAAAGAGGTATACTGGAGAGGGCAAAATGGATTTTAACGGACAGGCTTGCAGATTATGCAGCCGGCGATGATGCTCTTTGAGCAGATCACTTTAAATTGATATTAAGTATTTTGCGGGAATATGATTATTAAAGAGATACATATTGACGGGTTTGGTATTTATAATGATTTCTCCATTGACGGACTAAAACAGGGTATAAATATTTTACTTGGAAATAATGAGGCAGGGAAAACAACTCTTCTGAAATTTTTGAGATACACTCTTTTTGGTTACCCAAGGCTCAGGGAACAAAGAATGCTTCCTGCCAAAGGAGGAGCTCATGGGGGGAAAATAAAGGCGCTGCTGGAATCAGGTGATGAAATTCTGGTGGACAGAAGAGGCGGCGGAGGTATCTCACTGTTTTTCTCAGGCAGGGAATCGGGTAATGAGAGCGATCTTTTTCAGTTACTTGGAAATCCCTCGCCCTCTCTTTACAATAATGTCTATGCATTTACGCTGGATGAACTCGTCAGTCTCTCGTCGCTTAACGAATCGGGGGTTGAAGATAAAATATTCAGTGTGGGACTGGGACTGGGCAATATTTCCCTGGCGGAGATGGAAACTGAAATCAACAGTCATACTGGCAGTATTTATAAAAGTTCCGGAAAGAATAAGGTTATCCCCTTGATTTTAAGATCCATCGGGGAAAAAAGATCGGAAATTGCTGCAAAAAAAGGGCTTCTGCCCAGGCGTGAAGAACTTACCGGTCAGCTTGAACGGCTCAGGGAAGAAGCTGCCGGGCTTGAGAAGAAGACCAGGGAAAAGGCATCAGAAAAGAACAGGCTGGAGAACTATCTTAAATGTCATGACAGCGTCGTCAGGTATGTCAATGCTGAAAAAGAGCTTGAAAAGCTTCCCGGAATACAGGATTATCCTGATAACGGAATGCAAAAAATGGAGCTTCTGCTGGACAGGAAAAGGGAGCTGACTGAGAAGCTTGAAGGACTGAAGGAAGGAACAGGCCTGGAAAAGGGTGTTGCCGAGCTGGAGGAACTTGCCGGGTCTGTTCATGTTAACAGTGAACTGCTCGCTGAATCCGGCAAAGTTGAATACCTCAGAAATAACCTGAACGTATATATTAATGCCCTGCGTGATTTTAAGCGGGACTCGGTTGAGCTGAAAAGACTGGGTGACAGGCTCAGAGAAAAACTTAACAGTATTAGCACGGACTGGACAGAGGATAATATTGCCCGCCTCAGGGGCACTGACATTCATAAAGCTGCCATTCGTTCCTTTAAATCAGAGCTGGATGAGATCAAGAAAAAACGGATTGAAGCGGAGGCGCATGAAGCTATGCTGAGATCCCGCCAAAGTGGTCTGAATGCGAAGGGCATAGCTGCTGTTATGTCTGTGGTTCTTCTTGTCTCCTCTTTTCCGGCATTTTATTATTCGCTTCATGTTCTTGGGGTTGCATTTGTTATTGCAGCTGTAACAATTTTCACCGGGAGGAAATTTATTGTCCGGGAGTCACCCGTTTTACCTGCAGAAAAGGAGGTTGAAGCTCCTGGAGAGCGTGAAAGAAGCATAATGGATTCATACCGTAAATATCTGGCCGACAAGCTTGAACTGCCGGGTATTCTTCCTCCCGATGCTGCCGAAGATCTGTTGGCTGAAATAGATAAATCGGCCGATCTGTTGAGGCAGATAAAAGCAATGGAATTAATACAAAGGGATGAGCGGAAACCGCTGATTTCTGAATTTGAGTCGGTTACACATTCATTGGCTTCACTGGTTACAGGGTTGCAAAAGCCGGAAACTGATAATACTGAAATCGTTGCAGGTCGTATTCTGGCTGAATTCAATGATGCGACAGAAAAGAGCCGTAAGAGATCAGATTATGAAAAGGAGCTGAAGCGTAAACAGAGAGAGTTGGAAAACACCGGGAAAAAGATCAGTGAAACTGTTGTTCAGATAAGATCTTTGCTTGACTCTGCAGGTGCCGGAGATGAAGAGGATTTCAGAAAAAAATACCTGCAGAACAGCAGGGTAAAAGATCTTGTCTCAGAAAGAAACAATGCAGTGCAAACCATTGAAAGCATAATGGGGCTGGGCATGCTCGACGAGGTGGTCTCAAAGTTTATGAATGACGGTAAAGAGCAAACGGAGGCGGAGTTCATGGAGGTGAAAGCTGCTGTTGAAGATACAGGACAAAAGGCCAGGGATGTGAGGAGCAGTATTGGTGAAATAGCAAATGAGATAAAAAGAACCGAGGAAGAGTCTGATATGGCAGATGCATTAACGGGACTGGAAACGGAGAAGCAAAGACTCCGGAATGCCTTGCAGGAATGGTTGTCCGGACGCCTGGCACTTCATTTGCTTTCGGAGGTGAGAACAAAATATGAAAAGGAAAAACAGCCCGCGGTAATAAACAATGCAGCCGGATACTTTTCTTCCGTTACCGGCGGAAGGTACAACAGGTTGCATGTATCAATGGATACCAGGGAGGTGCAGGTATATGACAAAACAGGTTCGTTCAAAACAACAGGTCAGCTGAGCAGAGGAGCAAGAGAGCAGCTCCTTCTGAGTTTACGGCTTGGCTTCATTGAAGAGTATGAGAAAAGGGCAGAGCCTCTTCCTGTAGTGGCAGATGAGGTGCTGGTCAACTTTGACCCTGACAGGGCAGCGCGGATGGCCAGTGTTTTTCATAGTTTCGCGGCAAAACGGCAGATGCTTGTTTTCACCTGTCATCCGCAAACCGTTAAATTATTCGGGGAAAAGAATATAAACCTGATCAGATTGTAAATTTTAAATAAAAAATTTTGTTATGGATAAACAAAATAATTTTTTTGGCCTGGCCGCCACGGTTATCCTTCCGGCATCGCTTTTTGTTTCCTGCGGTTATCATGAGAAGGAGGCAGGTGAACCACCGGCTGATCCCAACTTTATATACATTATTGCCGACGACCTGGGCTACGGTGACCTGGGTTGTTACGGGCAGGAGGATATAAAAACACCAAACATCGACAGGATGGCAGCCCGGGGGATGCTTTTCACGCAACATTACTCAGGAAGTACGGTTTGTGCCCCTTCCCGGTCGGTTCTTATGACAGGCAAACACACAGGTCATACGCAGGTAAGGGGTAACAGGGAAATCCGGCCGGAGGGACAGTTTCCACTGAAAGAGGGAACCGTTACCATTGCCTCTCTTTTGAAAGAGGCCGGATATGTAACCGGTGCATTCGGAAAATGGGGGCTTGGTTATCCGGGTTCGGATGGCGATCCGGTAAACCAGGGCTTCGATGTTTTCTTTGGTTACAATTGCCAGCGGTATGCTCACCGCTATTATCCCGAATATATCTGGCATAATGAAGAAAAGGTCTTTCTTGAAGGTAATGACTGGAACAACACGGTAACATATGCTCCCGATGTCATTCATGACAAGACCCTTGATTTTATAAGGGATAATGCCGATACCAGTTTCTTTTTATTTGTACCCTCACTTATTCCGCATGCAGAATTGATAGTTCCCGAAGACGGGATACTTGAAATGTACCGTGGTGAATTTCCTGAAGTTCCCTGGGGATTCGATGATCCACAGTCCGTCTATCAGGGAAATGCATACGGTTCACCGGATTTCAACATAGCCGGTTACTGTCCGCAGTCCGAGCCCCGTGCAGTTTTTGCTGCGATGGTCACACGGCTTGACAGGCAGGTAGGTGATATCCTTAAACTGGTGGAAGAGATGGGCATTGAAGAAAATACCCTTGTAATATTCACCAGCGACAACGGTCCTCACTCCGAAGGAGGAGCTGATCCTGCCTTTTTTAACAGCAACGGAATATTCAGAGGCCAGAAAAGGGATCTTTATGAAGGTGGGATAAGGGTTCCTTTTATTGCATGGTGGCCCGGGACGGTTGAGTACGGCAGCAGATCTGATCATATTTCTGCCTTCTGGGATATGATGCCCACCTTCAGTGAGCTGGCAGGAATCGAAGCACCGGATGATATTGACGGGATATCAATAGTCCCTGAACTTACGGGTTTGGAAGAGCAACAGGAACATGAGTATCTGTACTGGGAGTTTATGGAGAGGGGCGGACGCCAGGCCGTCCGGATAGGGGACTGGAAAGCGGTACGGCTCAATATGGACAATGATGCTGATGCTCCGATCGAACTGTATAACCTTGCCTCTGATCCGGGAGAAACAACAGATATGGCGAAACAGAACCCGGAGACAGTCAGTATTGCCGATTCGATCATGAAAGAAGGACGCAGCTATAATCCCAACTTTACCTTTGCATTTGAACGGGATCGTAACTGATCAATGCTGCCCACTGCCCCGGTCCGGGAGTGGTGATAATTACCTGTACGCCACCCCGGATTGTTTCACTTTTCAGCCACGCAGATTCAAGTATATTCATCCACCGGAGCTCCGGTTCTCCTTCATATGCAGAAAGATCAAGCATTACTTCTCCCCCGTCAGGAAAGTAAAGAGCGTAATGCCTCCCTTCTTCAGCAAAGCAATATGCTTCATTGGGCTCCCTGTTGCCAAGAAGATGATTTGAAGGAAGAGAGCTGAATACATCCATTTTATCAGTCAGCATTCTCATGCTTCGTATATGGGTCTGCGCAATATCACTCAAACCTGCTCCGAAAAACAATGGTGAAGGCCCTTCACGGTGAAAACGCGACGAAGCCAGTCCGCCGAAAATATTCCTCCAGAATCTTCTTGTTCCTTCTTCAACACTCGTTGTCCAGCTACCGATCCTGCCACCATAGATCTTGACATTATTGAGTGGTTTTGGCTGTTCAATAACCTGGTCACGTATTGATATTATCTGGTCGTAGTGCTTCTGGCCATTATTGGCAGTGTTCTGCGATATTTCGAAAAAATCATAATGAACCCGGTCATGCAAAAGTCTTATCTGTTCCTCAGAAGTGAAATCGCTATTGCGGCGCATATCGGCCAGGAAGACCTCTTTCCCTGCCTCTTCTGCCCTGTTACGGATAAACCCGGCCCAGTATTCACCCCATTCAGCAGGTTCGCCAATCTCATTATTCATACAATATAAAATGTTGGGGTAATCAAGTGATATGGATAGAAGCTTATCTACAAAAGCTTCCTGGTATTTTCTTATCAGCGGGATATCCTTTAATTCCGGAACAGTATGGAAAAAGAGATGGTCTGAAGGCCTGTTACCCGAATAGTAATCTATTTCTGTTGCCAGGCCTGATTCATCTGCGGTATAATTGACATTCAGTACGGGATTATATGGGCAGCTTTCCCAGCCGACGTTTCCGGGTCCGTAACCTATCGGGGCTTCTGTCATAAAATAGTCCCACGGATCCCATATTTCAATCTGAACGATAATATCCCTTTCCAGCGTTAAAGTAAGCAGATTTTCGAATCTTATCCAGTACTCTTCATCCCATTCATCCAGGTCATAAAGACCATCCTGACGTATTTTATGAGGCCATGGATTGCCGGGATTACGGCTGCTCATGGTGTTTCTTATATAGTTCCCTCCTGAGTCTCTGAGGATATCAAGATGCTCGGCCAGGCCGTCAGGATGGTTGAAAAGATTATCCTCGCCTGAACCTCCCAGAAGAAGAACCGGTTCACCTTTATATTCCCAGTAAAATGGGTTTTCTTTGTATATTTTTACCGGGGCGGTTTCTTCATCTGTAATTGCAGTTTTACAGGAAATGCCTGCCAGAATTGTAAAGGCAAGGAATGTAATGATTGCAGCCCTTATTTGATTGTCCATTGCTGTTTATTAATTTATTAAGGTGTATATTCTGATTAGCCGGCAGATTAACGGTTTGAGCTTAAACTTCCAATTAAGCAAGTTATTCAATAATATTGTGAAATCAAAAATGTTTATATTATGAATAAAATTATCTTTAGAAGATTGATCGGGATGGAATTTTCCAGAATTCAGGTGTTTTATTTATTCGATGAATCCCTATGTTACTGTGTAACACAAAAAGATATGAAAGTCACATCTGGCAAATATTTTAAAATGATCAATATATTGCATGTGAGTTCGACCGAAGGTCAATAAACCAGGGGGATCCATCGGGTTTGAAAGGCTGAACATGAATTACCTATATAATATTATTAATTGATAATTAGTTTGAATAACCTATTTTATTCAGATGAATAGTCTTAAATTTCGGTGCCAGTCTAACTAAAATAATTTAGCATGCATTTTTACTTTTTTAAAATCCTGGTTCCTGTTGTTTTGCTGGGTGTTGCAGCAACACGGACTGCTTCTTCACAGGTAGCCGTAACCGAAAAGAAGCTTACAATCCCAACTTACCTTGCAGCCGACCCGGATCCCAATCCGGTTTTTTTTAATGGCAGAAGGTATCAGGGTGCACAGGGCAGGGTATATCCTTACCCTTTGACCTATAATCTGACAGACAGTCTTACCGATGTGGATTATGATGCGGTTTTGATAGAGAATGAGTATATAGAGATATGTATTCTGCCCGAACTGGGGGGGAGGATCTATTATGCAAAAGATAAAAGCAATGATTATAATTTTATTTACCACAACAGTGTTATTAAGCCCGCACTGATAGGCATGACGGGAGCATGGATATCGGGCGGAGTTGAGTGGAACATCCCGCATCACCACAGGGCTTCATCATTTTACCCTGTAGAGCATGCGGTAACCGAAAAGGATGACGGCAGCAAAACAGTCTGGGTTGGGGAGACCGAGTTGAGACACAGGTCTAAATGGATTGTCGGCATTACCCTGCATCCCGGAAGCACTCTTGTTGAAACCACGGTAAGGGTACTTAATACCACTCCCTTTCAGAATTCAATTCTGGCATGGGCCAATGTCGCAGTCCATGCAAATGAAGATTACCAGGTATTCTTTCCACCCCGAACTCAGTATACCACCTATCACAGAAAAAACCAGTTCAGCGAGTGGCCTGTCAGCCATCAGCATTATAACGGCGCAGACTATACCAGGGGAGTGGATGTTAGCAGATGGGAAAATCACATTAAACCAACCTCATTTTTTGAGTGGGGTAATACGGGTAATTTTGTTGCAGGGATTGATCACGGTGCAGAAGCAGGTACAGTTATTTTCGGGGATAAATATGTCAATCCCGGCAAAAAGCTGTGGTCATGGGGCAATAATCCGACAGGAGCTATGTGGGACAGGTTGCTTACCGATGAAGACGGCCCGTATGTAGAGCTTATGTTTGGTTCCTTTTCGGATAATCAGCCCGATTACAGCTGGATACAGACACTGGAGACAAAGGAGAGCAGATACTGGTTTGCCCCGGTAAAAGGAATGAAGGGTGTGAAAATGGTTAACAGGAATGCGATAATTGACCTTGATGTAAGAGGAGATTCTCTCTTTGCTGCAATCAACGTAACAAGTATCCGTAAAAGCGCCGTCATATCTTTGTATAATGGTACTGACGCTATTTTTGAGTCAGTCACGGATCTTTCACCCGACACTCTTTTTATTATTGAAACAGACCTGTTGTCATATGAACCTGATGCCGGGCCGGGCGCAGTATCCGACAGAGTAGCCGGTGCCGGATCTGATGCAGTCGCAGATGACGATATCAGGATTGTCCTGCAGGATTCCCTGGGTATTATTATTGCTGAATACGGGATTGAAAAGCCTGCCAATGATCCTGTGCCGGAACCGGTGTCCCTGCCCCTGAGTGCAGAGGAAATAAATGACCCTGACAGTCTATACTATGCAGGGTTGCATTTTGAACAGTTTCATGATCCTTATTATATGCCGCTGGATTATTATTTAAAGGCCTTAAGCATTAATCCCCGGCATGTTCCTTCGTTAACAAGAACAGGTATGTTATACCTTAAAGCAGGGGATAATGAAAGTGCTGCCGGATACCTGGAAACTGCCGTAGAAAGGGTTTCATCTGATTACACTGTAGCAGAAAATGCTGCACCGCTCTATTATCTCGGACTTGCTTACAACAGGCTTGGTCGTGAAAGTGATGCATACAGCCTGTTTTACAGGGCAAGCTGGGATTACTCTTTTAATTCTCCGGCAAGATATCATCTGGCTCTGACAGACAGCCGCAGAGGCAACTATTACCGGGCTGTAAATCATTTACGGCAAGCATATTCAACCAGTACAAGAAGTACAGATATTCTTTCGCTGAAGATTTCCATGTACCGTCTCACCGGGGATATTGAAAGAGCGCTGGAGATTGTTGAGTCAATTCTGGAACTTGATCCTTTGAATCTGCGTGCCTGTTATGAGAGATATCTTATTCTGGGAAGCAGGCAGTCACAACAGGAATTTACCGGCATAATGAGGAACTACCATGAGAACTACCTCGAGCTTGCCGTGGATTATGGGAATGCCGGACTTTACAATGATGCGCTAAACATTTTGGCTCTTTATAATGAATTACCGGAGCAGAGTATTGAAAATTATCCTTCAGTCTTCTACCTGATGGGATACTACAATCATTTATCAGGTAATACGGACAGGGCCAGGGAATTTTTCAGCCGTGCCTCAGAATATGATCATAATTACAGTTTCCCTTTCAGGTTTGAAACAGCAGCCGCCCTTGAAACTGCCCTTGAGTATGATCCTTATGATGCTCTTGCATGGTATTTAACAGGCAATATATACTATGATCATCAGCCTGTCAAAGCAATCAAAGCCTGGAAGAAGTCCGTCGACATAACCGATGATATACCCGTGGCTTACAGGAATATTGCTTTTGCCAGCGCCAACATCAGTAATGACCCTGAAGAGGCAGTTGAAAATATTAAAAAGGCAATAACCTTAAAACCTGATGATCCGCGCTACTATTATGAGTACGACCTGTACCTGAAAACTCTTCTTACTGATCCTGAAAAGAGACTGGAACCGTTTGTAAATAACCATGAAGTCGTTGTTTCCGATCAGATCACAATATTCCCTTACGCAGAATTACTTACTGTAACCGGCAACCATGATCAGGCTGTAGCATTGATGAGGGACAGGCATTTTCACCGGTGGGAAGGGGGTGAGAGTATTTATCATTACTGGCTTTATGCACATCTTTTCAAGGCAGAGAAGGCTTATGAATCGAACCTTATGGAAGAAGCCGATTCACTTATTGATAGTGCGCTCTCTTATCCCCTTAACCTTCAGTCCGTTTACTCCGATCATGAGCCGGTAGCCTGGTATTATAAAGGCCTGGTAGCTGAAAACATGAATCAAACCGCAGAAGCCGATTCCTTCTTTATGAAAGCAGTTCGTTGCACCTCGGGAGCACCTGAGTGCGATTATTTTGCCGCAAGGGCGTATGAAAAAATGAAAAAAGGCATAGCAACTCAATCCATTTTCGAGGCAATGATAAAAACAGGCCGGGAGGAACTTCTTGCAGAAGATGATATGGACTTTTTTGATCCCTTTGCAAGAGTGAAATCAAAGCATGAAATACAGGCAAATGCCTGCTTAAGGATCGCGCTCGGTTATCATGGGCTTGGCGATGTGCGAAATGCCGGAAAATATTATAATCTGGCAAAGGAGCATAATCCTGCAATAATGAGCCTGGTGTTCAGAGATTAGTTCCCTTTATCACAGATTAAAATGCCGTTAACCTTAAAAAAGACAAAATCATCATGAAGAGCATAGCTTTAAAAATGTTTATTATTCTTGCATTCCCGGCTTTCCTGCTATCCTGTGACTCTAAAGAGAAAGATATGAGTCCGGCAGAATATGCTGGCCATATAGCCGAATGGGATTTGGTCAGGCTGCAGGGACTCAAGTCTCCCACAGGATGGGTCAACCTGGCCGGCCTGTTCTGGCTTGAGGAAGGCGAGAACAGTGCCGGAGCGGCCGGAACCAATGATAAAGTGTTTCCGCGCGGTCCGGAACAGATTGGTGTGTTTATACTTAATGGTGAAAATGTCACCTTTACCCCTTCCGGGGAAGTTAAAGTACTGGCAGATGGTGACGAGATTTCAGGGACCATAAAAATATTCGGCAGGGACAGCGATGCAGAGTTGCTGACAGTCGATTCTCTCGGATTTTTTATAATTCAGAGAGGAGAGCGGACAGGGATAAGGCTGCGTGATTACATACATCCCAGACTTGATGAGTTGCAGTATATTGACAGGTACCCGCCCGATCAGGACTGGATTGTAAAGGCGAAGTTTGTAGAGCCGGAGGAAGAGCTGATTATCAGGGTACCCGATGTCCTTGGGGAGATAAACGAGGAAAAACCCCCTGGTATATTAGAGTTTGATTATCAGGGAAATACCTACAGGCTTTATCCGACAGGAAGCAAGGACAGACTTTTTATCATCTTTGCAGATGATACCAATGCCCTTGAAACATATGGCGGTGGAAGGTTTCTCAGTGCTGACGGACCCGGCAGAGATGGTTTTGTTTACATTGATTTCAACAAGGCATACAATCCGCCCTGCGCCTTTTCTCCCTGGGCAACCTGTCCTTTGCCACCACGTGAGAATTTTTTGCCGTTTGCTGTGACTGCCGGGGAGAAGGCCTCTCATTATTGATTATTGTGGCAATAACAAGCGGAGGCTGTAAAAATATTCAGCTTCAGCAAAACTTTTATGCAGGCACATATTTTTCGCCACTTTCTCCAATGTATACAGTGTCGCAGTTCTGGGGGAAATGTTCTGTCCCTGTCATCATTATCAATGTTCCGGGTAAATTTATCCTGTTGAAATTATAATTACAGGAGGAACCGCTTCGCTTTAACATAAAAATTTTCATATATATTTGTATACTAAAAGAGTTGTGATATGGCAGAATTAATAATAAACGGGCAGATGAAACTGTCTCATATTATTGAGTCCGACAAGAGGGCTCTTGTGCTGTTCCCCAGGTTTGGCATTGATCTCGGTTTTGGCGACATAACAGTGGAAGATATTTGCCTGAAGATGGATATTGACCTGCAGTTCTTTCTGCTTATGGTCAATACATTTCTTAACAAGGACTATTTTCCGGATAAGCAGCTCAGGTGTGTGGATGTGGATATGTTGATTGGTTATCTTGTTGAATCGCACAATTTTTACCTTGAAGAGAGGATACCTTATCTTCAAATGCTTCTTTTACAATTCGAAGAAAAAGTTGATCATCCTGCAACAACTCAGCTTGAGAAGTTTTTTAACCAGTATATAGAGGAGGTGAAAGATCATCTTGCTTACGAAGATGAAACAGCATTTCCTTATATGGCTATGATATCTTCATACAGAAAAAAGTCAGATACTCCTTTGGGGCAGGTTGATTATTCAGTCGGTGTTTTTGAAGAGCGGCACGATAATATTCAGGAGAAACTGGCAGATCTCAGGAATTTACTTGTTAAGTATTTTCCCCCGGCTAATGACCGTTACATAAGGATCCGGCTGCTGAATGAACTTATAGATTTTGAAGATGACCTTATTAACCATGCCAGGATCGAGGATAAAGTTCTGATACCGGTTGTAAAGCAACTGGAGGAGCATCTTAAGATGATTTGATGTTGCAATGGGAAAAACCATACTCATAATAGAGCAGTCTGAGGTTGTCAGGAAAGGCCTTATCCAGATTATCGGAAGTTTTGGTCTTTTTGACAGCATACATGAGCTTGCGTGTAATGCCAATATTGAATCTTCCGTTATCAGGCTTGAACCCGATATAGTGGTTATAAATCCCGCACTGCTGAAACCGGGTCTGCCTGAATGGCTGCAGGAGAACAGGAATGGTCAGATGAAAATTGCCGCAATCGTTTACGCTCTGTTTGATGATGAAATTAAGGACTTGTTTGATGAGGTAATCCAGATTGGCTATACCAGGCTTAAGATTAAGAATAAGCTCAGTTCGCTTTTAAGCCGGACGGAGGAAACCGGATCTCCGGTTCCCGATGACACTCTTTCCCCCCGCGAAAAAGATGTCGTTAAACTGCTGGCAAAAGGTTTCAGTAACAAAGAGATTTCAGAGCAACTGTTTATCAGTCCCCATACAGTTATAACACATCGCAAAAACATTACCCGTAAGCTGAATATTAAATCTGTAGCCGGACTTATTGTTTATGCCATCATCAATGGCATAGTTTCCGTAGAAGAGATGCAGGGAGAGTGATTGGGATATTGTTAAAAACAGGTAAATTTGCAACCAGTATTTGCAAATATTTAAGAAACACAAGGTGAAAAGGAAAATATTACTTATAACCATACATCTACTTCTTATTTCCGGGTATATCCATGCCCAGTGTGCCTGTGGCGGTATGAGCGGGGGTATCGGGGCCGCAGGTACCAGGTTCGGTTTAAGTGCCGTCGGTGCCGGAAGCCTTCAGTTGCAGCTGGCCTACGATTTCAATTATATGGATAATCTTTACAGTGGGAAAACCAGGCTGGAGAATGAAAATCTGGTAAGACTCATTCATACCGGCATATTTGGGGCTAATTACGGTATTACCCGCAATCTTTCAATCACCGGCATCTTTTTATATTTAGGTCAGGAGATGGCCTCCACAAGGGCAGACGGATTTCGCTATGTTGATTACCTTTACGGATTTGGTGATGTAATACTTATGGCTAATTACAGACTGACAAATCCACTGGCATACAATGGCTGGGAAATATCTGCCGGCGCGGGCCCGAAACTGCCAACCGGCAGGTTCACCTATACCGGAACAGATGATGCCCTGATCCCAATGGAGGCACAACTGGGTACAGGCTCCCTCGATGTTATAACCTGGGCAAGTTTTGCAAAAAGCCATTTGTTTATTACCAACCTGAATTTTGGATCGGGCATGATGTTCCGTCTGTCGGGGAGGAACAGTAACTATCTTGAAGGGCAGGTATATGATTTTGGCAACGAACTGCAGTCCAATGCCGGATTAATTTACAATGTTCATGCCGGATATATATTTGATATATTCAATTTTGTGCGGTACAGGTACCAGGCAAAGGATTTTATTGACGGAGAATCCGTAGGCAATACGGGTGGACACTGGCTCTTTACATCTCCCGGGGTAAGAGCGGGGATAAATGAAAAATTTTCGGCATTCATTTCGGCTGATATACCTCTTTATCACAACCTGAACGGGCCACAGCTTACCACCACCATCCGGTTCTCCATAGGGGTATCATATACAATTGAGAGACGTCAGACTATTGAGCTAATGCCTCATCCATAGCCTCCCTCATTGTTTTGACAAACCGTTCAAAATCCCTTTCCACGAACCTGAAGGCGTCCCTGGTAAGATTCAGCGTGTTTTCTTCAGTGACAAGAAGAAGAAGCTGTCTCCTGACCCTTAGCTTTTTGATTATCTCCTTTTCATCCTCATCCGGGTCGGTAAGGTTGATCTCTTTGAAAACCAGTTTGCCTGAATCGATTTCCCTGGCATAGTGTTCGGATAAAACCAATCTCAGTCCGTTACCAAGAATTATGCATTCATCACACCTGGGAGTGAAATAGAAATAGTAGATATTGACAGGCCTTTCCGATTCGAATTCATGTAGATATGCAGATGATGCCGTGGTGTCAGGGCTCACAAACCAACACAAAAGAATAATCGCAGGCCCGGGTACCATTTTAATCCATTTTACCGGTAAAAGCGGATTGATCCGGAGAATTATCCTGCGTACAGGGTTAAAATTCATAATCTGGCAATCACTTCAGAATATTGATAAAATTTTCTGTAAAAGTTATACAAACTTACTAATATTGTATCAATATATCTAACTTTGTATTTAGAATAACTGTTTATTTGCTGGATGTAACCAACCTGTTTTCTGTTTAGTTTTCAAAATTATGAGAAATTTTTTTTGTCGTTTGGCTATTTTGCTGGTAGTGACGGTCCTAATGAATTCCTGTCTGAAGGGTGATGATATTGATCCGCTCAGGGATGTTGATGACGGGATCTATATCAAGGGTATGTCCACCACATTTGAGAATTTCGACCCGGATGCCAGAATGAAAAGTGCTGTAAATGAGAATAACGGAGAGTCCAGGGATGGGTTGTATGAGATATTCATTGCGGTGAGTTCGGCAGGCGATGGGTTCAGTATTATTGAGGTTGATGACCACAAGGAGAGGGTTCTTGGTCCTGCAATACCTGAGATTGTGAACCTGCAGGGTGAAGACGGACAGATATACGGAACGGTTCAGAAGGGAATATTCGGGCCGGATGCAGGAACCTTTACCGTGCCTGAAAGCGGAATATACCACATAGTTATAGACCTTCAGACTGAAAGATATCTTATTGTCCCTGTTTCTGATCTATCGCTATACGGCGATGTTGTCGGCGGTCAGATGGCAGATACAGGCATTCCCCTTTCAGAAGGATTTGACAAGACCAATATGGTTTTTCGTGCTACCGGACTGGAACTGGAAGAAGGTGAATTCAGGATCAGGTACGGATCGGGTGACAGGATAAAAGTTTCCGGCAGTGAAATCAGTGTAAGCACCTCTTTTGGAGGCACCATGACAGGCAGTCAGGGTGAGATGGAACTTAGCATGGTGACAGGTGGCAACAGTTATCAGATATCAAGCGGAAATGCGGGGATCTATTCCCTCAGCGTAAACTGGACCGTAGGTGATGGTTTTTCTGCAAATCTTACCGAAACAGGTCTTGTTTCATACCCGGAGAATCTGTATATTATTGGTGATGGCATCAGTACTCTTTCGGGTGAGGATGCATGGAAATGGGATATGAACGATTATGAGATGGTACCTGTCCACGGCAGGCCGCACCTTTTCTGGAAGATAGTCTGGCTAAGAGGTAGTGGAAGCTTAAGGTTTTCACCTTTGAAAGAGTGGGGAAGTGATTTTGGAATAGGCTCTCCTGAGGGTGAGGGATTATATAAAACCGGTACAGATGACCTGACTGTGCCTGATGAGGAAGGTTACTACATGATAACGATTAACCTGAACAGCGGGCAATTATCAGTAACCATACCGGAGGTATACCTTATAGGCGATGCTGTTGGATCCTGGGATACTCAAATACAGGAAGCGAGGATGATCGTTTACAATGACTTTGAGATTCTCAGACTGCAGAGATTCCTCAATGCAGGAAATATAAGAATGTATGCCTGGCATCCAGAAGGTTGGTTTACTCACTGGTATCAGACTGAATTCAATGTTTATAATGGAAAGATCGAATTCAGGGGCAACGGACCTAACCTTGATCCTGTTCCCGTGACATCAGGGATTTTTATTATTGAACTCAATTTCAGGACGGATAAAGGCTCGGTTGAAAGATGTGATTGTTCACCCTGATGTATCAGGTCATCATATTTGACATATGTTCATTTTATTTGTAATTTCGAGACCGGTTTACATTGCAAGGTGTGAACATCTGGCAGTTATATTTATTACGAATGGCTAATAATTCTGCTTTTCTATGACACGGGAAATGTTCAGATATGCAATGATGGAGACAGGTCGCCGGCGTGGAAGGAGTATCGGTAATATACTCGGCTATATGGTGTCGGTGGCATTCCTCATAATAACCATAACATTTGCAGGGCTTTCATCTTTTGGTACAAACTCCGCTCTTGAATATACCGGGGCACAGTTTATAGGATTTATCTATTCGACATCCGGCCCGGGAGATGAGATAAGGTTCACTAATCCTGACCATGAAGGTTTCCTTGTATACAACTATCCTGTTGTCCTTTTCCCCGTTGAGATTGTTGATCAGGTCAGAAACTCGCCGAATGTGAAACATGCGGCTCCGATGATCACCTTCACAGTGATAACGGATGAGTATGTTGACCGTTCGTGGATACTTTCCGGATTCGACCCGTCGGATATGGAGTCTGTACGAATGGCAAGCTGTTCCGATACCGACATTGTTGACGGCAGGTTAATTGAACCTGGAGATACCGGCGTGGTGCTTCTTGAACAGACATTTGCCGATGCCGAGCAATACGGCATAGGTGACATTATCTATTTTGGAGATATGGAGTTCAGTGTACTTGGTATCCTGAGCCCGGGAACGAGGCCTGCCAAGGCCGATATATACATGGCGTATGATGAGGCTATTGAGGTACTGAATACACGTATTAACCAGCCTGTAAAAAATGTAGCGAACGTGGTGCTTGTTGACGGGGGAAACTCGCTTGTAAATCTGGCTGCACAGAATGATGTAAAGGAGATCCTGGGGTTCAATTCATCAACCATAGGATATGGATGCTTTAATCCGGCCGGAACTGCTATAGGGATAACCATGAGGGGTATGCGGCTGCTTGGCATGATTGTATTAATCAGTATCCTTTTGATGATCCTGGCTTCACAATATTATATGATCGTTGAAAGGAGAAATGATATAGGGGTTTTAAAGGCGATAGGATGGTCAGACCGCAATGTGGTATACCAGGTAATGTCCGAATCACTTATCCAGTCTGCCATAGGTGCCACAGCAGGTTCAATTGCGGCATTGCTTCTGTTTTCCTTTTTCCCGGTTGGGCAGTGGCTTGGGATTGATCCGTCATTTTCGATATCGATGAATCCCCTTATAATAATATACGGATTCTTATTAACGGTTCTGGCAGGGACCATAGCGGGGGCATTTTCGGCGTTTATTTCACTTCGCCTTAAACCTGCAGATATTCTGAGAAGGCTTTAACTGATAAAACAAAAATTGATGATATATGCGTGAATCTTTCAGATATGCATGGAGAGAGATAAAGAGAAGAAAACAGCGCACAGCCGGAGTTGTCCTGAGTTTCTTTTTTACAGGTGCGATCGTTGTTCTGGTAACCACACTTGCCGGTGCCACACGTGACACCACGCAAAAGGTTTTATGGGATATCGGGGCACATACTGTCGGCTATATACCGAGGCTTACCATCGAAGGATGCTGTATACAGACGTATGCCACCGACCTTTATGATCCTGACCGGGAGGGATTCGTTGTCAACAATGCACCTTCCAATCTTATTTTTGAAGATCAGATAGAGAGAATAAAGCAATCACCCAATGTAGCTGATGCGGCACCATACCTGATGTTCAGGATCAGGGCGTCGGCAGGCCGGGGTGAATGGACCCTGGGGGGTATCGACCTGACCAGGCCCGTTGCCTATTCTGCAACCGTGGTTGCAAAAAGCCAGGTTGTTGAAGGTGTGTTCATTGAGCCCGGTGATATGTCAAATATAATGATAGAGCAGGAATTTGCCGGCACATACGGGCTGGGTGTGGGGTCTGATCTTATTCTCGGTGATATGAACTATACCGTGGCCGCTATAGTCAATCCGCCTCTCAGGCCGGGCAAAGCGAATATTTATATGAGCCTGCCCGCACTCCGGCAACTGGTGGCGACAAGACTGGAAGAACAGGCAGAGAATCCGGTCAACGCCGTGCTTGTGGAAAGCAGGGGGGCGGATTATCATGACGCCGCCAAGGCCGATATTGCCGGAATCCTTGGTAACGCCTCACGCATTTCATCCTATGGTTGTTATCAGCCCGGAGTGACAGCTATGGGGATAACCGGCAATACTGCATTGACGATTACAGCAATAGTAGTTCTTTGCATGTTTATGATTGCGGGGAAAATACAGTACTCTTCGATAGTAAGGCGAAAATTTGAAATCGGTATTCTGAAGGCCATCGGGTGGCGGGAAAGGACCGTTGTCTTGCAGATTATGTCTGAGTCCTTCATTTATGCCCTGTCAGGCGGACTGCTCGGCGTGGCGGCTTCAATACCCGTTATTATGTCATTGCCGGCTGATCTTGTTGCAGGAAGAGAAATGGCTGTTGATCCCGTGGTACTGCTTGCAGGCTTGATTTTGCCAGTGGCCGGGGGAATCATTACAGGGGTGGCATCGTCACTCAGGGCTGTCCAAATGGAGACGGCTGATATTTTAAGGTCAATTTAAACAACTAAATATACATCACCTGTACCATCTGTAAATTAACGATACCTAACTTTCCTAACAATTGATCAGAAATGAACGTACCGCCGATTTTGAAATGTAATGATATCAGGAAAACCTTTAGAGTAAGAGGTAAACTCATTGAAGTGCTAAAAGGTGTTGATATCGAGATATATCCGGGTGAACTGGCCGTTATTAAGGGGCGAAGTGGCGAGGGTAAATCAGTTCTTCAATGGCTTCTCAGCGGTATTGACTCGCCGGATTCCGGTGATATCCTCTTCGAAGGTGTTCCTTACAACCGGCTTACCCGCGATCAGCTCTCAAGCCTGAGAAGGGAGAAGATAGGGCTGGTTTTCCAGAACTTCAATCTTATTCCCTCGTGGACAGCCCTCGAAAATGTTGAATCGGCTCTGCTGAACAGCAATCTGACTGTTGAAGAGAAAAGGGAGAAGGCTATAACCATACTTGAAAAGATGGAGCTGGGGCACAGGTTCAATAACCTGCCCCTGGAGCTAAGTGTCGGACAGCAACAAAGGGTTGCACTTGCCAGGGCTCTTGTCAACAGGCCATCACTTATCATTGCCGATGAACCTACCGGTAATGTAGATGATGAAACCGGGAATGAAATGGTTAATATCCTTATATCATATGTCAGGGATAATAACAGCGCCATGGTGGTTACAACCCACGGGCATTTTACAGGTATTGATCTGGCCGATAAGCTTTATTTTCTGAAAGAGGGCAGGCTAATACCGCAGGATAAAAACCAGCCCCAGGCAAATCCTGCCTGCTGATTATGTGATATGACCAGTCTGTCTGCAGAAATGGTTAACCAGTATGCAGCAAGAGGCAAAAGAAGGGATGAGAACCGGGAGGTTGTTTTGAACACACAAAACTACAGGTTGCTTCATCTGATTGGAGTGGATACGGAAATTGCCAAAGGCCTTAACCTTAAATTAAAGGCCCACATCCCGTCAAAGGCTGCCGGCGGATCAATGTATAACCAGAGATATATCCTTGACGTGGCCTATTATTTCTAAACTGTGAATGTGATGAGATGTCCAAATAATTTCTGAATGGCAGTGCGTATAAAACGGAATAGTTACATAAGTATTTTTTCTGTACTGGTGATATTCGCGATCTGGTTTGCAGTCGCGTTTATTGCAGGGGAGATACGGTCGGTTGATTTCCCGACCCCCCTGTCAACCTTTCTCAGGCTGATTGATAATCTGAAGGGTGAAGAGGTTTATGAACATCCTATATACCAGCACACCCTGGTGAGCCTTACCAGATGGGTCTTTGCCTACCTGTTCGCGGTCTTTTCCGGGATCCTTATCGGATTTGGCCTGGGGATATATCCAACGATGCACAGATTGTTCATGCCATTTGTCTATACGCTGCAGCTTGTTCCGGGACTGGCATGGATACCGATAGCCCTGCTGTTATTCGGACTGGGTGAGGCGTCGACCTTTTTTATGATTTTTATTCTCGGACTGACTCCGGTAATTATTACTACTGCATCGGGTATCAGGGAGACTTCGCCCGATCTGATCCAGGCCTCCATCCTCATGGGCGCCGGCAGGATGATGTTGTTCAGGCATGTCCTGTTACCTTCAGCACTGTTCCACATAATTGACGGACTACGGATAGCTTTGGCAAATTCATGGAGGGTGTTGATTGCTGCAGAGATGATCGTGGGCAGGGGGATAGGCCTGGGATTTATTATTATACAGTCGCGCTGGTCACTCGATTATGCATCTGCATTCGTGTCTATTGTTATTATTGTTTTGTTCGGCCTGACGACAGAAAAATTCCTGTTCAACAGGATTGAAAACAACCTGCGAAAAAAATACGGTTACGATTCTCAGGATAAAAAAGCTCCAAAGGAATAATATATTATGTACCTGGAAGTTGAAAATATATCCAAAACCTGGAATAATGCTGAAACACCGCATCATGTACTTAACAATGTGAGCATTTCGGCGGGCAGGAACGAATTTATTTGTATTGTTGGTCCCACAGGTTGCGGGAAAACCACACTGCTGAAGATCATTGCGGGGATCGTCAGCGCCGATAGCGGAAAGGTTCTGGTTGAGGGCAGACCGCTCACACGCGATACATGTACCTGCCGTGCAATGATCTTCCAGGAACCTGCCCTCTATCCATGGAAAACCGTTGCGCAGAACATCGAACTTGGATTGATCTACAGGAAAAGGGCCGAAAAAACCCGGAAGGAGATAGTTGCCGAAAAAATTGCAATAACAGGTCTTGGCGGATTTGAGAATCATTACCCGAACCAGCTCTCCGGCGGAATGAAGCAGAAGACACAGCTTGCCCGTGTGCTGGCTCTCAATCCCGACATTGTGCTGCTTGATGAACCGTTCGCGGCTATGGACGAGATTCTGAAGCACAAGTTTGATAACTACCTGCTGGACCTCTGGCAGAGGGAAAAAAAGACCTACATACTGGTAACCCATTCTATTGAAGAGTCCCTTTTGCTGTCGGACAGGGTCATTATTATGAAACCTGATCCCGGAGAGATCCACCTGGAAATGAAAATTGAGATCCCCCGGCCCCGGAACCTTTTCTTAAAGGAGATTGTTGAACTAAGAAAATATATGCGAAATGAACTGGCAAAATTTTATTAGAGGCTTGATTTTAATGGTTACTGCTTTACCATTGTTAAGCTGTAACAGTAACCGGGAAGGTTCTGTTACGCTCGTTTACCCGAACAAAGTCAATTACGAATCTTTTCTTATTGCCGGTCACCTTGGGTATTTTCAGGAGGGGGGATACAATATCCGGACCCGGTTTGTCAACAGCGGAATATTTGCAGCCGAGGCGCTGTCGCTTGGTGATGCAAACGTTGCCGCTATGGGTGACGGTCCCACTGTTATTCTTCTGGCTCAGGGCCGGGAGGTCTCGATAATTTCAAGATATGCAAAGGGAGAACGTATGCACAGGCTTATTTCCGATACTCTGATCAAAGAGCCGGGTGACCTTGCCGGAAAACGGCTGGGGGTTCAGGCAGGATCAAGCACACATGCAGCATTGCTTGGGTGGCTTGAAAGCAGCGGGCTATCAGATAATGTTACAATAGTTCCCATGGATCCGCAGAACATGCCGGAGGCTGTGCTGACCAGGCAGCTTGATGCGATTGCCGGCAGCGAGCCATGGGCTCTTAACACTGAGAAACTTTGCGGAGACAGGGTTTATGAGCTTGTAAACCTGTACAGCGTAAAAAATCACTACCCGCATCTGCTTATTGCCACAAACAGGACTTTACAGAATAACGAAAATGCTCTCAAATCAATAATCCGCGCTCTCGACAAAGCCAATCACCTGATCCATGCCTATCCAGATTCAGCGGCAGCGATAGCTGCAAGGTACATTGGTCTGTCGACAGAAGATGAAAAGGTCGTTATGTCGAGGATCAGGTGGGAACAGGGCTGGGAAGAGGCCGATTCGGCAAGCATAGAAGAGACTGCAAGGTTCTTTTATCAATCAGGGAGAATATCTCAAAAACCTGAGCTAAACAGGTATTTTAATATTTTGTCTGCCGGCCCGGCAGCGGAGTAGTTTCAGGATGAAAGTGAACCTGATGTTGATGCGGTTACCGGCTGAGATGAAATATTAACGGAATATGCATCCCTGGACAAAATAAACTTGCTGATCCTTCAGACGCAAGGTCTGCTATTTTGTCATTTCCAATACAATTTTTACGGCATCTACGATACATGGTTCGCACACCCTTTCAAAAATACCGTTTTCCTTTGCAATTCTTCGTCCTTCCTCTGCTGAGATGTCACATTCAATTAAGGACTTGCAGTCGGTTGTGCCATAGATTGAATCAAACCTGCGGAAGAACTCCCTTACCATCTCACTGGCCCTGTTTTTACGTTCAGTAGTTTCAGAATATTTACGGTAGTTGTAAATGCCAAGCACCATAAATGCTCCGGTAACCGCTCCGCATGTTTTCTGAAGCCTGCCCATGCCTCCTCCAAATCCTGCAGAGAGTGCTGCGGCCAGTTCCATGTCAAAATTCATTCTTTCTGAAAAGGATGATACAACGGTCTGGGCACAGTTATAACCGCTTCTGAAAAGTTCAATGGCTCGTCTTTCTTCTGGTGAATGCATCATTATAAGTTTTAATTTGTTCCATCCGGCCTCTGCCCCTCGTGGCAGTCCGCGCACGATACAAAATGAATATTGTTCGGGCTGTCTTTAAAGGCATAGGTAGTGTTCATGGTCATATTATCAAGTCCGCAATTCGAAGTACCAGGATGACAATTGATACATGCATTGACGGCCGAATTTGAGTGACTGTCGTGACAGGCCAGGCAGCTGATTCCTTCATGTACGCCTGTTGGGGTCCTGTCATCCATTGAACCCGCCTGGTGCCATACATCGGGTGCATGGCACTGAATGCAAAGCCGCATAAGCGGATCGTCAGACACCTTCAAATGCCTTTCACTTTCATACATAACCGGTTTGGGCATAACCGAGGCGTTTAGGAACATCCTTTCATTCCGGTCATATAAACCGGCCTTGCTGTATCCGGGCATTCGTCTGAAATGCATTTCGTCTGATCCCGCATATTCCATTCCGGCTTTTGGTATCCCGTCTTCGTGAATGCTGTGGCATGTGAGGCAGGGAATCACAGGCTGACCTGCTTTATGCTGATCTTTCAGATGCCACGGACCTTCGGTACTGACAGGCTCTACCAGCGAATATATATCTCCCTCATAGAACATTCCATGACAGCGCAGGCAGTCGTGGTTGAGTTGTTCACTGCTGTTTTGTTCCTTGTCAAGAAATATGTGGGTGTAGTTGACCGAATGCCCTCCTGAAAGCCATGCCGAATACTCTGCCTGGTGGCACTCCCTGCATGTCTGGTTCATGGCAAGAACCTGCTCTTCATTTAGAGATATATTATCATAAAAATCCCTGGAATAGTGCCGGAAAATCATTCTCATTTTTTCTTGCAGACTGTGAATTCCGTTACTGAGTGCAGTGCCGTGGCATTCAATGCAGTTTATGTCCCTGTGGGCAGATGATGCCCACATATTGTATGATTGCTCTATCTCATGGCAAGACGTGCAGGTGCGGTCAGGAGGTGCCGCGTTCCAGTAGCTGTAATATCCCAGGAGAACCAGTAGCAGACCAAAGTGGGCAGCGAGTATTATGGCGAGTCTTTTTTTGAATTTGGTCATTTTTTCTGTTGTATTATTATAAAATTTCCAGGGACTTCAGCTTTCAGGTTATCCGAACCTGTTTCCATGATCCCACTCTTTTACAATAAAATCCGACACCCGGTATCCCAGCGCCATAATGGTCAACACGGGGTTGAAGGCCCCGTTGGTGACATGCAGGCTGCCGTCGGCAACGAACAGGTTGTCAATTCCGTGTACCTGCCCCCATTTACTGGTTACCGAGGTCTGCGGGTCATCACCCATGCGGCAGGTGCCGGCCTGGTGCTGGCTGCCACTTACACCTGTGCCAGGTATGCTCAGCCATATCTCCTTTGCACCGGCAGCCCTCAGCCACTCCTCTGCTTTTGAAGCAATAAACCTGGCTGTTTTAATATCTTCGTCAAGTCTGAAACCGGATATCTTTGCAACGGGTATGCCCCAGTAGTCCTTTACCGTATCACTTACCTGCACCCTTGATTCGGGATTTGGTACCTCCTGTACCGGTCCCCTTATACTGACATGCCTTTTAAAATATTTCCGCTGGAAGTCCTTGTGGGCTTTTCCCCATCTGGGCGAACCCGGCGGCCTGACTCCTGAAAACAGGTATGGCATCCTGATAAATTCATTAGCAAGCATTGCACCTCCGACAATTCCGGGGTTATGATGTGCGAAATTACATATGGCAACACTCGCTCCTGGCCCGACATCATCATAGATCTCATCTTCAAACAGTCCATCTGCCCCGCAATAAGCATGTCCCTGCAAATTTCTTCCCACCCGGTCATACCTGTTACCCAGGCCGTCAGGATGAAGGTCCGATTTTGAGTTCAGAAGCAGCCGCGCCGTTTCGGTGGCCGAAGCCGAAACCACAACAATATCGGCGGACTGCACCTGCCTGCGGTCCCTCTCATCGAAGTATGCCACACCGGTCACCTTCCCGCTGCTGTTGGTCATGATCTCGTATACCTGGGAGTTAATTCTAAGTTCACAGTTGCCGGTATTGATTGCTACGGGAATAACGGTGTTCTGGGTGCCACATTTGGCATTTACCGGGCAGGCAAAGCCAACGCAGCTCCTCATCCTGATGCATGCCGGCCTTCCGCCGTAAGGCACTGAATTACGCAGCATTGGGATGGGGAAGGGGTGATACCCTGTTTTTTTAGCTGCCGTTTCGAGCATCGCCGCCTCACGGTTGTGTTTGAACGGGGGCATGGGATGGGACTTTCTCCTGGGCGGGGCAAAAGGGTTCTGGTAATCGTCGCCTGCAACGCCGATCTCCCATTCCGCTTTCTCATAATATGGCTCAAGGTCATGGTAAGAGATGGGCCAGTCCGCTATACCCGATCCCTCAATATGTCCGTAGGTTGATTTAAACCTGAAGCACTCTTCCATAAACCTCCATGCCATTGCTCCGTAGGATACAGTTCCCGAACCCACGCAGGCGGCATTGTTTTGATATGCCCAGTCGTTCGGATAAACTATTCTTTCATTGCCCTGACTATCAACAGCCACCCTGCGGTACCTTTTGTTATCGGGTCCGTAGTAACACCCCAGAGGGAAGGTACGCTGGGAGGTAAGTTCATCATTGTTGTGCTCGTCATATTTTGCCCATTCGCCTCTTTCAAACAATACAACCGACATGCCGGCAACCGACAACTCTTTGGCGACAACTCCTCCTCCTGCTCCTGATCCTATTACTACTGCATTTACATGTTTATTTGCCATGATAATTATGCTTTTTTCTGTTTTCCGGTCATCAATCCTTAATGGACATTCCTGCCAATGATAAGAGGGTAGTCAAGTTTCATCATTCTGTAGCTTACATAATTGTTGTTTCCGCCGTGGCGGGGACTACCATAATAACCCTGCAGACAGTGGTTCCGGAGAGTACCGAAAAAGGATGATGCGGTATATCCGTGCCAGTCCCTGTCGTTATATTTTCCGCCTTCAATATCCATGAGATATTCACGCTGTTTATCAAAGTCTGCTTCCGTAAACTCTTTCCCGTAAATCTCGAGGAATGTGCTGTTAAGCGCAGAAAGGCATTTTCTGTACATGTCTGTATGTTCAGAATAAAAACCGGCAAGCTGCCGGTCTATGTAATTGGTTACTCCAGCGTCTTTCCCTCCGGAAAAGTCGTCGGGCGGAATGATCTGGTCGGCCAGTGCATCAAGTAATTCGGCCTCCCCGGCAGTAAGGATATAATGGTATGACGCCGGCAAATTGTAGCAGCCTGTCAGACAAAGGCAACCTGCCCCGGCAGCAGACATTTTTATGAAGTTGCGCCGTGAGATCGATTTTATGTCCATAATATACAGATGAGTTAATTCAGGATTTAAATATCCCTAATCTTTGATAAATTAGCAATATGGAGAGTGTAATTTATATTGATTCAAATCAACTTCTTTCTGTGGCGGGAGAGTCAGTTCAATTCTGACTGGCGCTTGTAGTATTCGGCTTTTTTTTCGTTACCAAACCTGATATAGATGTTTCTCAAGTATTCATAGTATCTGGGATCGGGATCAATTTCAAGGAGATGTTCAAAATAGTCCCGCGACAATTTAAAATGTTCATTGATGGTATCAAGGGCTTCGAGCAGTTGCCTGTACTGCCTCCTGGTTTTGTTATTCTCGTATGCTGTCATCTCATCCTGATAACTGTTTTCGGCCTTCCAGAAATAATATTCACCAAGGTATTCTAATGCTATGGTATTGTTCTTATCAAGACGGTAAAGCTTGTCGGCTATCTCTTTCAGCATATTTTCATTTTCCATTCGCCTGTTAAGTATAAAATATTTCTCCAAAAGTTCAGGATCTTTGGCTGACAGCTCGTCAAGATCATGCCAGAGTTCCATGGCAAGGTCATAGTTGTTGCTTTCGATATATGTTTCAAAAAGCCTTTTGCGCATTTTATCGATGTTTTCACCCTCCGGGTAACTGTCAACATAGTTTTCCAGGTAGGTGATTTCAAGCGAAAGGTTATCTATTTCCCTGTAGGCAAGTGCAAGAATATGGAAGCTGGTTTCACTGGTAAAATCTTCTCTTTCGGCCTGAACCAGGTACTCAATTGCCTTGTTGGTCTGCTGAAGTTCCCATGCCGATACCCCGGCCATGTAGTATGTTTTTCCGCTTATTTCACGGTTGCGGCGTTTTTTTAGCTCAATAATTTCTTCGTAATAACTCAGGGCTTCCCGATAATTTTCCATATCGAAAGCTGTTTTTGCATTTTCATTTATTTCCGCAACCTGACGGGAAATACCGCATCCTGTGGCAAGAATGGCTATAAGAACTAATAGTGAAAATCTAAGGTGGATAGTCATAAATATTATTAATAGATTATTGATTAACAGATGTATCTCCGGGTTTTATTAATTATCGTATGTGCCGACTCTATTATGTATAGTTACACCCGGCCAGCCGGCACTTCCGGAAACGAATCATTCAAAGAAGAGCATTTTGTGTTCTCCGGCATAACGGATCAGTTCTTTTGCTATTTCCGGGTACTCTTGAATTACATTTACCTTTTCAAAAGGATCATGCATCATGTCGAAAAGGGCAGTGTCAACACTTTTTTGTATATAAGTTCCTGCCTGGCCGTCAATTCCTCCCTTAAGGGGATACCTGTAATTGTGAGGAAGATGAAGTTTCCACTTCCCGTCCGGACTGATCACACCTTCAAAATTTGAACCGTTGGTAAATCCATAATAATCATGTGGGTTTTCAGCACCCTCTTTACCGGTGATTATGTCCCATACGTTTTTACCGTCAATCTCATAACCGGGCAGCGGTGCTCCAGTAAGATATGATATTGTAGGAAGAAAATCTACAGACATAAATGCCTTGTGGGAAATAGCTCCAGGTTCAATTTGCATCGGGTATCTTATTACAAGAGGGGAACGTATACCACCGTCGAATGAGGTGCCTTTCTCTCCGCGATACGGGGTTTGCCCTGCATGATTACCATATGCGAGCCAGGGTCCGTTGTCAGACGTGAAGATCACTATCGTATTCTCTTCGATACCATTTTCTTTTAATGCTTTCATGATCTCACCAACCGACCAGTCCAGCTCCATCATAACATCACCATAAAGTCCGGTTCCCGATTTGCCTGCAAACCTGTCACTTACAAATAATGGTACATGTGGCTGGGGATGGGGAACATAAAGGAAAAAAGGTGAGTTGCTGTTGCGATTAATAAAATCGACAGATTTTTCTGTAAACCACGTGGTGAACCATGTCTGGTGATCAGCAGTTACCGAGTCGATGGTAATTTCCCCGTTTTCCCAGTACTGCAAGGGAAACTGCCCCCAATATTCAGGATTCTCCGGATGAGCAGCCCACATATCGTTAGAGTACATTATACCTGCCGATTCATCAAAACCTCTCTCCGGTGGCCGGGTATCGGGATGGTCGCCAATATGCCACTTTCCAAAAAAAGCTGCTCTGTAACCGGCTTTCTGAAGCATTTCACCCATTGTCTCAAACCCCGGATCCAGTCCACGCTGCCTGGGGGCATGTGCACCGAACAAACCCACTCTTTCGGGGTAGCATCCTGTCAGAAGCGCAGCTCTTGATGCAGAGCATATTGCCTGCGGTACGTAGAAGTTATAAAAAGTTTTTCCCTCTTCGGCCAGTTGCCTGACATTAGGGGTGGGGTAACGGGTTTCAGCAAATGGCTGGAAATCTGCCCAGCCTGCATCATCAAGAAAGATGATCACAATATTGGGTCTTTCTTCTTTTTCAGGTTCTGCCTGTATGCATGAGGCAAACCCCGGTGCCAGTGCAAGCAGGGGGATTGTTCTTGTAAGAGATCTTTTGAGTTGCATAATAACGAATTTTTATTTCTGCAGATTATTGCAGTCTGTAATGTTCAGATCAGTATGTAATTACCGGTATACACTTCATGGACTATCAGGGTTGTTAAGCTTTGGATTATTTGGTTATAAAGATTTACCATGTGGTTGCTCAGCAATTCTTTTAAGCATCAACAACCTGAAATCCATAACCTGTGCACCGGGCATTTCTGTAGCCTGAAGCGTCATTTGTCCTGTACCCTGTTCAAGGAATATTTTTCCGATATGCAATGGTTTAAAATCCTTTACATATGACTCCTGCCTTTCTATCCTGTCGTTTTCCATACCCCTCAGCGGGGGGTCATGGCCTTCGTTGATCTTTCCTGTAAGATTTGAATTGCCGAAGGATAATTTAAAAGTTGATCCGGTATCCTTTGAGGGACAGGTATAATATATTTCTACATCAAACCAGCCATCAGCCGGCACTTCAATATCCCAGGTAATCTTATCGTCAATGGAAGTCCAGTTGGTGAAAAAGCTGCTGTTGGGAAACCTGTTGGATCTGACTATATTCCCATGCGCCTGTCCGTCCCTTGCCGGCAGTTGCGTATATTCAAAATCCGGGTGGCCAACAGTAAAAGGTCGTCTTTCCATATCCAGCCCCGGCAAAACATCTTTTTTCCATTTTTCAACTTCTGCTAGAAGGTAATCGTGTATTTCAGGCTCATTTACCGAAATATCTTTCAATTGCCCGGGATCCTCAACTATATTGAAAAGCATTCCCTCATGACCAAGCCTGTATTCCTGGCTTCTTACACTAACCCTGTTATTCCAGTGTGAAAAGATCAGCCTGTCTTTCCATTCATAATCTTTTTCCAGTAAAAGTGGTTTCAGGCTGATCCCATCCAACGGGTGAATGGTCTGGTAATCTATACCTGCCATATCGGCAAGGGTTGGCAGAAAGTCAATTACAGCAGCGATTTCATTTATTCGAAGTCCAGGCTCAATCTGCCCCGGCCAGCGGATTATAAACGGTGCCCTGACACCACCTTCGTCGGTCGAGCCTTTCCTCCCCTTCATTCCCCCGTTCCAGCGCCAGCTGTTGGGACCATTGTCACTTAAATAAATTATAATGGTATTATCCTTCAGGTTAGACTGGCTGAGTTTGTCCATTACACGACCTATATTCCAGTCAATATTTTCACACATCGCCAGAGCAGCCCTGGTAAACTGAATATCTTCCGTGTAGCGCTTATCGGTGAGCATTTCAATTTCTTTGTCCCTGAACCTGTCCCACCACTTGTCGGGTACCTGAGCAGGGGTATGTGGAGTTATCTGGGGAATGTAAAGGAAAAAGGGGTTGCTTTTGTTTTTTTCAATAAAATCGATAGCCTTGCCGGTTATATCATCCGGGACATATCCTTCTCCCTGCACTATTTTTCCGTTATGTTCGAGCGGGGGACTGTAATAGTCGCCCCAGTGGCCTGAGCAGAAACCGTAAAACTCATCAAACCCCCTGCCATTGGGATGATAAGGATACTGCATTCCGTTGTGCCATTTGCCGAATGCGCCGGTAGCATAGCCGGCCTCTTTGAAAACTTCTGCTATGGTAGTTTCATCAAGGTTCATCCTTTCTCCGCCTGTTGATGTTGAGAATACCCCACTCCTGGGATGATAACGACCAGAAAGGAGTTCCGCCCGGGTAGGCGAACAAACAGGTGAAACATAGAAATTACTGAATTGTGCACCCTCATGCGCCAGTTTGTCTATATTGGGAGTATGCAGGTTGGTGTTACCGTTCAGGCTCAGATCACCCCAGCCCTGGTCATCGGTGATGATGATCACAATATTTGGGGTACTGGTTTTGCCGGACTCCGGTGAGCAGGAGGTCATTATACCTGCCTGGCAGATGACGGTACCCGCCCCCAACAGGGGTAATGTTTTAATCAGTGTATTTTTCATTATTCATGGATCCATTTGTTTATCCAGGGATCGCCCGTTTTCTCCTGGTAGTATTCAATTCGTTCCTTCATTTCTTCAAGAATTACGGCATAGGCCGGGTTAAAAGCCAGGTTAACCGTTTCGTAAGGATCATCAGCCATGTTGAACAGTTCAAACTGAGGCCTTTCCAGGTAATCCTTTACAGCTCTTTTACCATAAATATCTTCTCCTGAGCCTATTATGTACTGCCATGTAGAAGATGCATACAAATCACTGGCATGAGGGTAGGAGAGTCCGCTTGCAATATTCCATATCAGCTTGTATTCTCTGTTCTCAACAACCCTCATAGGGTAGTACATTGTTATTTCATGAAAGGTATGGGATGCAAAATTCTCGTTAAACCCTTCCGCTGTGGGATCTTTGAGCACCGGCAGAAATGACCGGCCGTGAAAATTGTCAAACAACGGCAGTGCTGACCATCCGGTCTCTTTGGCTATCTCCCTCCTTGTTTTCAGTTCATTATCAAGAATGCCAGCCAAATCGAGGATAGTGGGCGTCAGGTCTGCCCAGTTCACCATTGCATCTGTTACCGTTCCGCTGTTAGAGCTTTCCGGCATTTTGACAATGAACGGGAGACGCATGGCCGGATCATACAGGTTCGTTTTTGCCCCGTGAAAAGCTAT
>JAWODJ010000036.1:0-9035 GCA_046483315.1 Bacteroidales bacterium
CTAATTTCAGCCTGGCACCACTTGATAAACACGGTGTCGTCATGGCCGTTTCACTGCCCGGCATACATTTCATTAATATTGAGACCTTGAATAATGCGCAATTTTGTTTTAGTGCGAAGAAAACGCACATTTTAACCGGGGTCTCATATTGTTAAAGTTGGAGATGCTAGTTATACCTTTAGCTTTTTATATTGTATATCAATTTTTATTAAGAAATGTAACCCAATGGATATAAATAATAAGCTAAATCTTGGTCTTACCTATAAGTTATATATCCACTTTCTATTAAGAAAGCAATTTCTATTACCTGTTTATATTATTATGACAGTAATCCTTTTTCTGTCATGTTTAATGAATCTTTCACCATTACTTATTGATGCTATTTTTACAATAGGAAATATATACCTTTTTATAATCTTTTATTCTGATAATGAAAGATCCTTTAATCATTTCCGTAGAATTTTCAATATAAATGCATTTAATAGGCTATTTATAAAGATAAGCTTGGTATATCTTTTTTTGCTTGTACAAATAATGATTATCCGATTTTATGGTTCAGGAATATCAAAAGAAGTAATTTCATTTTATACTTTCTTTGTTAGCTCAATTCTCTGTCTGTTTGTCCTTTTATATGAAATAAAGAATATCTTATTTAAAATATTATCCATCCTAGTGTCAGCCTTAATCATGGTTAAACTTTATTCAAGTATCCTGAATTATAATATGAGCTTGCTTATGTTGCTATCTATAATCCTTATTACCGCATTATATTCAGTAATGAAACTCAACTATGAAGCCAATTATTACATTTAAAAATGTAAAGAAGAAATATGGTAAGGTAATTGCATTGAATGATTTATCATTTGATATTCACAATAATGACAGAATTGGGTTAATAGGAAATAATGGTTGTGGAAAAACCACTACAATCAATATTATGTGTAATTTAATTAGCTATGATTTGGGCGAAGTTATTGTCTTTGACAAGAAAGTCAAAACTAACTATGTTTCTTACAAGTCAAAAATGGGAATTGTGCTATCCGAGCCCTACTATATTGATGATTTTACTATTGAACAATACTGGGAATTTGTCTGCAAATATCAAAAGGTTTCACATCACGAAACAAAAAATAGAATTATGGATCTAATTGAATTTCTTAATTTAAATGATCATCGAAAAAAGAAAATTCATCAATTGTCCTCAGGAAATCGGTCAAAAGTTAGTCTTGGCAGTGCTTTAATTCACAATCCGCAATTGCTTGTATTGGATGAACCTTTTGTAAATCTTGATATTGAAACGACCGAGCAACTAAAAAGCCTTTTAAAAAAAGTATTACAATCCAAAACAATGTTTATAACCTCACATGACCTTGACCTTGTAATTGATTTATGTAACATATTTTTTATAATGGAAAAAGGTAAAATCATTGATGTTTATAATCTCAAAGATTTTAATGATCAATTTGAATTAAAAGATCATATCAAACAAAAGGTAACCAAAGAAAAACCAAATACGGAATTAGCCTGGTTAAAATAATAGATAAATCTTAACCATTTCACGTAATTTACTAGCCAGCTATTCACAATGTGAATTAATTTGTCAGAAGGCATAAACCTGCAGATAGCATATTGTCAATATAATGTCGTATTATAAATAATTTTAATAAGGAGTTGAAAGAATGTATTTCGCTCAACGAGCTGGGTTTATAGCTTATTTAAGTGAAATCAATTTACAAACAAGTGCAATACCCCGAATATTCATTAATTTTGTAATAATTCTGTCATGCCAACAGTTTTAAAAATAAAAGGATACAGATTTTTCTTTTACATTAATGATCACTGACCTCCACATATACATATTGAAAAAGAAAGTAAAACGGCAAAATTTGATTTGACTAATTTTGAATTGTTGAGATCTAAACGTTTTAATGAAAAAGAGATTGGTGAAATAAGAAAATTAGTTTTTAAAAATTCAGAACTCTTTAAATCAAAATGGGATGAGTATTTTGGCTATTAATAAATCAAAGATCGCAACAAACGTCTGGTTTGATGACAATAAAATGTATGTAAGTCTGGAAGATGGCCGGGAACTCAGCATTCCCATTGATTGGTTTCCTTCACTCCGGGACGCTACTGAAAAGCAAAGAAATAACTGGAGGTTTATTGGTAATGGTGAAGGTATTCACTGGGAAGATCTGGATGAAGATATTCTGGTTGAAAATTTGCTCTAACCCAAATTTTTCAACAGAAATTAACTATTGGTTTATATTTTCCTTAATGATGGTCATTCGAAAATATCACTTTAATTAATTGATAAAAAGTATATTACATTCTTGTATCAAATATAATGTTAGAGTGAAAAGGATATGCTCAACCGGACTGGAACCCGCCATGCAAAGGAGTGTTGACACAGTCAGTCGATAAACTGTTTAGCAATATTATATCCGATCCGTTTAAGGTATTCTGGTACATTTCTTATTGAGTCGTCCTTATCTGCGGCAAGGTCCATCAACGAAAAAATTCCGGCTGCACCGTACTGATCTTTCAGTACTTTTCTCTCTCCATCGAGAAGTCCGCCAACCAGTATCAGTGGCTTTTTCGCTTTCCGCGTTATGCCTGCAACCGATGACACTGCCTTTCCATATGCAGTTTGTGTGTCGATCTTCCCTTCGCCCGTGATCACAAGGCCGGTAGCAGTCACTGCCTCGCTGAACCCCGTCATCTCATCCACTATGTCAAAACCTCCACGCAACTCGCCCCTCCCGTATGCCATCAGGAAAAGTGCGGCGCCTCCCGCTGCGCCGGTGCCCGGATGTTTGTCCGAATCAAAACCCGTATCTCTCAGTACCAGTGCGGACAAGTGGCTGAGGCCTTTTTCAAGTGTTCCCACTGCCTTCTTATCTGCCCCTTTCTGGGGACCGTAAACCCTGGCTGCACCTTCCGGACCGTTCAGGATGTTCTGAACGTCACAGGCGATAATTATTTCAGCATCCCTGAGTCCCGGGTGAACACCGGTTGACAGGCCAGTGAGTCCGCTTGCGTCTTTTTCCCCGAAAGGGGGAAAAGGATTCCCTGTATCAATATTTGCAATTTCGGTAAGGTTGCCGCCGCATGGCTTAACCGCCCTGCCGTCCTTACCGGTGAACCTGAAGCCGAGTGCAGCCGCAATGCCGGTGCCGCCGTCAACCGTGGCACTGCCGCCTATGGTGAGTATGATCTTTTTAACGCCCCTGTCAAGCGCATCCCTGATAAGCTCACCCGTACCAAAAGTCGAAGTCATTAGTGCATTGCGCTCAGCCGGGGTCAGCAGCTCAAGTCCCGATGCCCGGGCAAGCTCAATGACTGCACATTTTTCATCTTCTAGCAGAAGGTATTCAGACCTGACAGGCCTGTGCAGGGGGTCATTAACGGTAAGCTCCCGCCACCTGCCGCCGCGGTGAAAGGCAATACATGAAGCGGTTCCCTCGCCCCCATCGGCGACAGGGAAAAAGGTAATCTCAGCATCAGCAGCGGACTGCCTGATCCCCTCCCCTATGAACCTGGCAACATCGGCCGAAGAGAGGCAGTCCTTGAATGAGTCGGGGGCAATGAGTATCTTTTTTGTAGATTCCATATGTGATATTCTTGTTTACAACCGGGTTATTAAAATCTGGCAGTAAGGGCTTTTGTTACCGGGGAAACGCTAGACACCGACAACCAGCGACAACAAATATATAGCAACCATAGTGACTATTCCAAGAATAAGGGTTCCTGTCGAATAAGTCTTGTATGCAGTGCTGACGTCGAGATTGGAAAATTTGGAGACAACCCAGAAATAGCTGTCATTGGCATGGGAGATAACCATTGAACCGGCACCCATGGCAAGGATAACAAAAACAACCCCCAGGGTACTGTCCAGTCCGAGCTGCGGCAGGATAGGAACCATAAGAGACGATGTGGTGATCACCGAGACCGTTGATGAGCCCTGTGCTGTCTTGAGGGCTGCGGCAAGTATAAACGGCAGCAGCAGTCCGACCTCCCATCCAAGCAACGCACCTCCCAGGTAATCGCCAATGGGCGTTACCCGAAGCATATACCCGAAAGCCCCTCCTGCTCCTGTAATAGCTATTATCGGGCCCGCAGACTTAATTGCCTGCCCCGTCCATTCACCAAGTACATCAGGGTTCCATTTTTTTACCAGAAACAGCGAAATAAAAACACCCACAAGAAGAGCAATGCCCGGATCTCCCAGGAATATAAGAATTTCGCTCCAGCTCCCTTCGCCAAAAGGCCGGGTATCAAGCCTGGCAAAAGATCCCAGTCCTATCAGAATAATGGGAATAACTATAGGCGCAAACGACAGTGCCGGGGAAGGGAGCGTTTTGAATTTTGAGGCTATCTCCCCGAAGCTTTCGCCGGAAGGAGGCTCTGCATAATACCTCGAGGCAAAATTCATTGCCCAGTACAGACCGGCTAGTACCGCCGGGATACCGGCAATGATCCCCCAGAATATCAGCAGTCCGAGATCGCCGCCCAGTACTCCTGCAGCGGCAGTGGGTCCAGGATGTGGCGGGATGAGGCAGTGGATCACGTAGAGCGGACCGGCAAGGGCGAATGCCATGACCGTCATCGATATTTTCGACAGCCTGGCAAGGGCGTTGTTCAGAGGACTCAGTACAACAAAGCCCGAATCGCAGAAAATGGGAATGCCGACAATATACCCGGCAATGGATATTGCCAGCGGACTCCTCTCTTTGCCTACAAGACGCAGGATAAGGTTTGCCATGCTGAGTGAGGCACCTGTCTTTTCAAGTATCACGCCGATGATAGTGCCTGCAATGATCACTATCCCTATTCCACCGAGGGTATCACCAAAGCCGCTTTTCAGGGCGATAACTATCTGTTGCATCGGCAGGCCGGTGGACAGGCCTACGCCAATGGCCGCGAGCAGAAGCACCAAAAAAGGGTGAATACGAAGCTTTGACGTCATAATTACTATGAACAGCACGCTTAAAAGCAGTATAACAAGCAAAACGGGGCCTTCGGTCATGTGATTGCAGATTTTGAAATTCAAATACTGATTAATTTACTCAAATTTAAAGATTATGAGGATTTGGAATGTAACAGTTATATGAGTGTAATTTTCACTTCTCAAGCTGATTATCGACGGGGACAACAGTAGAGAGATGCTTCTCCAGAATATTTTCAATTTCAGCTATTACCTCAGGGTGTTCTTCGGCAATATTATACTTCTCAGATGGATCGATGCTGAGATTAAAAAGCAGCGGGGGGTCGTGGACAGTCCTGCCAATCTCAACATCAGACTCGGGTTTGGTAACAAAGTGTGCGGTTTTGGTACCGTATTCAAGCTGGGTAATAAAATGTGCTTTAAAATTTCCTTTGCGGATGGCATAAACCTGTTCTCCACGATAATAAAAAACAACCTCCCGGGGGGAGTTCCCTGTTCCACGTATCACCTGGGAAATATCATAACCATCATAAAACCTGCCTTCTTCAGGCTCTATATCAGCAAGCTTGCAGAAAGTTGGTAACAAATCCATCGTTGTTCCCAGTTCCATGACAACACCGGGTTCAATTTGGCCCGGCCACCAGAAAATAGTGGGAACCCGCATACCTCCCTCAAAAGTGCCGCCCTTTGCACCTCTTAATAATCCTCCTGTTCCTCCATGAGTTTCAAAAATATGCCAGGGTCCGTTGTCAGATGTAAAGATAACAAGGGTGTTCTCTGCTATACCTTCCTCTTCAAGTGTTTCCAGGATTCGTCCGACCGACCAGTCTATCTCCTCAATAACATCACCGTAAAATCCTGCCAGGGAAGTATCTTTAAACTCTTCGGACCTGAAAAGAGGTATATGGGGCAATGAATGGGCAAGGTAAATAAAAAAGGGTTCATCTTTAAACTCCCTGATCTTACCAACAGCCTCTTCTGTATAACGCTTTGTAATGGTCCTTTGATCGGCAGGTCTTTCGATAATTTCTTTATCCCTCATAAGAGGAACATTATAAGCTTCAAAATTTTCTTCCTCTGCCAGGGTGATCTGGCTTATCCCCCTGGTTTCGGCCACCCTGTCCATATCATTAGAGTATGGAATGCCAAAGTAGGTTTCGAATCCATGATCTGTTGGCAGGAAAGGAGATTCATGCCCCAGATGCCATTTGCCCGCCATTGCGGTCCGGTAACCGTTCTCCTTTAAGATCTCAGCAATGGTTATCTCACCGGGAGGCAATCCACCGTTTGAGTCAGGAAAAAGAACCCTGCGCTGATCACTGCACATTCCAGATCTGACGGGCAGCCTGCCGGTCAGCAATCCAGCACGCGAGGGAGTACTTACAGATGCGGCAACATAAAACTGCGTCCACTTCTGTCCCTCAACAGCCATCCTGTCAAGATTCGGTGTTCTTATTGTCGGGTGGCCAAAGACACCTATATCCCCGTATCCCAGGTCATCGGTAAAAATGATTATGAAATTGGGTGAAGAAGATTGAGAATTCTCTTTTACAGGAGTGCATGTCTGGTTAATCACACCAAAAGAGAGCAATCCCGTCATTGCTATTGCACCTGAGCTGAGTTTTTTCATATCCGAAGTTTATTGGGTTTATAAAGATTATGTCTGGCCGTTTTAACCTGAGATTCATGAAGCCCTCATCGGCCTTCGGCAGACAAGATAACATGAATTTTACATCTGGATTGCATCCATAAAGAAAATATTGCCCTGACAAGGGTTCAAAATATAGAAAATATGATAAAAAACATAAAAATTTACAAAATAAGATTTATATATTTACATTAATTAAAAAAGCCCCTGTCTGACCGGAGGAACTACCAAACCTTCGCCAGGCAGGGTGCTTTTTTATATATATGCCTCAATTATCAAAAAATCCACAGTCAGATCGTTGATATTTTACACACAATATCATCAGTCAGAATGTTGAAATTTTACACACAATATCATCAGCCTGCACAAGTAATTTTCTATATAATATTACACTGTCCCTGCTGAATTACAATTATCATGGCAATTAGCGGAAACAGGCAGGTTTCGTGGCCTGAAACTGAATATTTTTTGGTTTGATTCTTGTGTTTTATCCTTTAAAAAAAGGAGGATATATTATGGCTTTAAATTTTGAAAAATATGCACAGGAAGGAAACCTGTTTATTAAAAATCTTGCAGAGAGCCTCGGACATCCTGAAGAGATCGGAAGAACAGGAATCATCTTGCGGGCTGTACTGCATACACTCCGTGAAAGGATAACTGTAAGTGAATCACTCAACATGATCTCCCAGTTGCCGATGTTCCTGAAAGCACTTTATGTGGATAACTGGAAATACCGTGAAAAACCGTTAGGAATTAAGACAAAAGAGGAATTTGCCAAAGAGGTGGAAAAACATCAGGCTCAGTATGGAGAACAGGAATTTGACTGGGGAAAATCAACCGAAGAGATCATAATGATAGTTTTCCGCGAACTGGGATCTTATATAACACATGGAGAATTTGAGGATATTACGGCGCAAATGCCTACACAAGTCAAAGAACTTTTCCGCGAAAGCATACATTTATAACCAGTAAAACCAGGGACAATGGCTTTTAACATTTCAACACCAGCTTTTGAAAACGGTGCATCTATCCCGGAAGTCCACACTTGCGAAGGAGATGATATTTCTCCACTTCTGAGGTGGGACGGTGAACCAAAAGATACCGCATCTTTTGCACTGATTATGGAGGATCCTGATGCTCCCGGAGGAACATTTACCCACTGGATTGTATATAATCTTCCGCCGGATTGTCATGAACTGGAAAAGATAATTCCGGTAAAAAGGCATCTTGAGAATAAAGCCATTCAGGGAAAAAATGACTTCGGGAAGATAGGGTATAACGGACCTTGTCCGCCAAAGGGTGAAGAGCACCACTATTTTTTCCGGATCTTTGCATTAAAAAAGAAGCTGCCTCCCGAGTCAATAGACAATGGCACACAGTTTTACGAGGCTATGAACGGCCTGATCATTGAAAAGGCCGAATATATGGGAAGATATTACAGAACCACCTGATATTTTTTTAATTCTTGCCAGGTGGTTAACGGACGGATAATTGTGTAAACATTCAGGAAATTATGCCCCGAATTTTTTCAGTTTTCCTGCATGTGCCATAGCCAGAGACATAATTTCTTTCGACCGGATCATTCCCAGTTCTCCACGAAGAGCAGCAACTTCATTAAAGCTGTCCAAATATGAACCCCGTATGCCGGAAGCCTTCAGCAAAATAGGGACGGGATGCCAGCTGTGATTACTCAATGATGCAGGTGTAGAATGATCTCCGGTAATGATAAGAACATTGGGTTCATTTTCCAGCAATATGGGCAGTGAGGCATCCATTTCTTCAAGCACCCTTACTTTCCCTTCAATATCTCCGTCTTCTCCTTTCTTATCAGGATCCTTGTAATGGGCAAAAATGAAATCATATTCCTTCATGGCCTTAACGGTATCTTTCAGAATATTATCAGGTGTAACAGGTTCTGAGAACACTTTCATGCCAAGTAATCTGGCTATTCCGCGATACATCGGATGTCCGGCAACTGCTACAGGGTTAAGGCGATATCTTTTTTCAAACGATGGCCAGTCCGGCAGCCGGGCAAAGCCACGACTGATGAGCATATTGGCAGGGGATTCATCTTTCAGGATTTTCCTGATCTGATCGAAAATATCACTGACAATGCCGGCAGACTTGCTATTTCCGTACGGAGCCCGCGCAGGATCATGTGGTTTTTTACCAGTTTCCTGAGGATCTGTATCTCCGACATCTGCCGTGAGTCCCTCGCCTCTCAAAACCAAAAGAGCACGGTGTTCTGATTCAGTTTCAAAAAACACTTCTGCTCCCTTAACTTCTATTTTTTGTCTGATCTTTTCTATAAGCTTCTTATTTGTATCTGTTGAAATCCTACCCGCCCGGCGATCAGTAACTCTCCCGTCTTTATCAACAGTACAAAAGTTCATTCGGGCCGCAACATCTTTTTTCTCAAGTGAAAATCCAATGCCCAGT
>JAWODJ010000010.1:0-18336 GCA_046483315.1 Bacteroidales bacterium
ACCCTCACGAAGAAGATGTCCGAGGACCTCACCGACTACCTCCTCGAGTCCGGCCTGCGCGTGCGCTACCTCCACTCCGAGTTTACTTTCTCTTTCAGAGAATATCTTGCCACATTTGACAAAATGATAACGGATGCAGAGAAAACGGAACTGTTCAATGACTATCTTTCTCATGGAGGTTATCCTGAACCTTTAATGAAGAAGCTCGATCACAAAGCATATTTGCAGGTCCTTTTCGATTCCGTTTTATTCAAGGACATTGTAAAAAGGCATCGAATCCGGTATGCGGCCTCTCTTGAGCATCTTGCTTCATGGATGATTTCAAACATATCAGGAGAATTATCCATGAATACTCTGGCAAAACAGACACAAATATCAAGTGTGCATACTGTAAAGAAATACCTTGGCTACCTGGAAGAGGCATTTATGTTTTTCCGTATAAAGAGGTTCTCCTGGAAGACAGGTTCACAACAAAGCTTTAATCAGAAAATTTATTGTTATGATAATGGGTTCTTCATGGCCAAAGCCTTTCGTTTTTCCGATGATTACGGGAGATTACTGGAAAACCTGGTGGCTATTGAATTGATAAAAAGATCTTTTTATGATCAATCGAAGGTTTTTTTCTGGAAAAACAAAGAACAAGAAGAGGTTGATTTTGTGATCCAGAGGCGAACGAAGGTCACCGAATTGATCCAGGTATGCTGGAGCCCTGGCACTCTTCGAACCAGGCAACGGGAGATAAGGGCCCTGCTGAAAGCATCGCAGGATTTGAAGTGTAACAATCTTAAGGTCATTACCCATAATGAGCACGGCCGGGAGAAAGCATCCTGGTATGGCATGGAAGGTGAGGTTGTTTTTGTACCGGCAGTGAAATGGCTGACAGAGCCGGGTCCGGAATGAGTAACCAATTTGTATTTACCCGGATAATCACTCATATGAACTACTATATTATTGAATTTTACTAAATTTAAAATAAACATTTCAACCATAATTCTTTCAACCACTAATTCAATCCCCGGAAGGGAAATATCGGTAATATCCGGGATAGTCAGGCGCAGTAACGTAAGGGCAAGAAACGTAGGGTGCGATTTCGTGGCCGCACTGAAAAATATAACAGGCGTAAAATCGAGGAGTACACCAGGCTCCGGTCAGATGCAAGTGAACATAGCATATGATCATACCTGCTCCGCAGGATCGGGTGTATTTGCTCTCAGTTCAAACTGACCGGCTCTCCTCCGCCAAATGAACATGAAATTTTTTTATCTGAAATTACACAGAGACAGATGAAAAAATTTTATGTGAAAGCGAAGCGGTTCCGACTGTAAGTCAAAATTTTGTAACTTTTTTAAAACAAAATTTTGGCTTTTTTACAGGAGAAATGTAGATGAAATTTTTTTCAGCCAATTTACCCACAGACGTATGAAATATAGCTATTTCTCTTATAACCAGGGTCAGCGGTCAAAGTGCTTCCGCGGAAGCTTTTCATCTCTCATGGCCGTGTGATAAACCAGCACTGCCACAACCGTTGCAGCCTGCATCATGTCACCAAGCTGCATCCGTTCAAAAGTGTCCATGTTGGTATGGTAGCCGCGGCCATAATCGAGCCTGTCCTGGATAAACTGGAAAGCAGGCAGTCCGGCTGCATCAAAAGCCACATGATCGGTACTGCCGGTGTGGCGCAGGGTTATCGTGCTCACTCCGAGGTCGGCCAGCGGCTCAAGCCACGCCTCAAATATCGGGCGCAATGCATCGTTCTCCTGAAGGTAAATACCTCTTATCCTGCCTGAACCGTTATCCACGTTGTAATAGGCTGAAAACTTTTCATGTGCCGGTTTTTTCCCGCCATCGGCAGGGTCAAAATAGTGTTCACGAACATAATTGCGTGATCCGTGAAGGCCCTGCTCCTCAGCCCCCCATAACGCTATACGAATGGTACGTCTGGGTTCCACACCGATCTTCTTCAGTATCCTAATAACCTCCATCATCACGGCAATCCCTGAAGCATTGTCATTGCCGCCGGTTCCTGCATGCCAGGAATCCAGATGGCCGCCAATGATTACCACTTCATCCTTAAGATCAGTATCTGTTCCGGGTATCTCTGCCAGTACGTTATATCCCTTGAGGTCATCATACAAAAACCGGTTGCGTATATCCAGCTCAAGCTCAACCTCAATGCCGGCCTCCAGCAGGCGTACGATACGCCCGTAATGTTCGAAGGTCATATCAACCAACGGCATTCCGGGTTCAACATCTGTACCATACCCCCTGCCGTGTGATCTGACCGTTCCGAAAGTACCTGAAGGATTCAGCATTGCCAGCACCCCCTCCTCTTCAAAGAACCTGATGATCTTCTGATTTAGTGCACGCTGTGCAAACCAGTCCGATACCTCCCTCTCTGGCTGCCCGTAAGCGGGTGACCTGATCTCAGGATATTGCGAAAGCTGCTCTAGATCATCGTCTTCCCACCTTGATGCCATAGGAAGAAAAGAAAGTTCCGGTTCCGATGACACCGGAGTCACTACAACCTTACCATTCAGAGTGCCCCTGTACCTGTCAAAATCATCCTCACCCTGTATATTGACCAAAACCGGTGTGGCAACAACAAGCGTATCAGTGCCCCTCGTCCATGCACGGGGTACTGCAACAAGGTGCTGATAGTATGGCTTCGTCATGGCAATATAGAATCTTTCATTTTCCCAGCCCTTTCCGAACTCACCCCAGGGGGCAACCTGCACGTTACTGAGTCCCCACTCCTCCATCTGTGTACTTGTCCATCGGTAAGCATTGCTGAGTCCGGTACTCCCCGAAAGCCGGGGGCCTATAACATCGGTTAAATGAAATGAGATATCTCTTATTTGTGAATTTTTCAGACCTTCCTGCCTTATCCTGTGCACCATATCCAGGTCTACAGGTTCAGCCTGTGCAAACAGTGCAACCGTTGCAACCAGCATTAACGCCGTAAAGATGTCCCTTTTTAAACGCTTCATACAATAATTTAATCTGGTTATTATTTCCGTTTCACTACCGATTGCAAAGTAATTAAATAATTTTAAAAACTGGGCCGGTAAAAGTTTACCTTACAAAAAGGTATTTCTCATTTTATTGTTATATGATTCATTATCAACAAAAATTCAGAATATGAAGGATTTGAAAAAAATGTTAATTTTACAATTCATTCAGTTTAGTACGACTGTGTTATTCTTTTTACAGGGAGACAACAATAACCTGCATCTATGATTTGTACCAGCCTGGGAAATATTTCATTTGACAGGGCACTTGAAAAAGTCCGGCATGAAGATATTGTCGAGTTACGGCTGGACTTACTGAAAATAAATAAAAACCAGATTAAAGTGCTGTGTTCGCAAAAGGCAAAAACCATTGCTTCCTTCTTTCCCGGGAAGGTAAGTGATGGTGAAAGACTGGAGAAGCTAAAAACAGCTATTCTGGCCGGTGTCACTTTCGTGGAAACAGGATGGGATTCCGGCGAGGATTTTCTGGAAGAACTGGTACCTTTTGCAAGGGGCAATAACTGCCGTGTAATAATAACCTTCATGGACAGGGAAAAAACGCCTGTTAAACGTGAACTGGAACATATTGTAAAGGAATGCTCCATGAGTGGCGCAGATATTGTTAAAATAGTCTGTAAGGTAAACAGCGCAGAGGATAACGCCCGCCTGTTGAGCCTGTATTCCATGGGGAAAAATCTGATCGCTGTCGGACTGGGAAGTATGGGAAAGATAACAAAACTGGCCGCACCCATGCTGGGTGCTGAGTTTACTTACGCTTCGCTGGGGCAGGGACTGGATACGGAGGATGGTAAAATTAACAAATCATCTTTGGAACGTACTCTCAATTCATTATGGCAGGGATATTCCGGTTGATGAAGTGGATGTCCTGATAAGGAGAATGCGTATCATAAAAATTTGATGAACTTTTGTTGATTTTTTAAATTTCACCTTTTTAACAGGACAGCAGTCATTAATTTCTGATAGTATTAATCTGAACAGGTAAACCAAAAATTTATATGGCCCTTATTGACCGGCAAAGCGGACTTTATACAGATCATTACGAACTTACAATGGCCCAGGGATTCTTCCTGAGCGGCAAAAAAGATGTCCCTGCCAGCTTTGATTATTTTTTCAGAAAATCACCCTTCAAAGGCTCATACGTCATATTTTCCGGCCTGCAGAACCTTCTGGAAATGCTGGAAAAGTTTTCTTTTGATGCTGACGCATGTAAATTTCTGGAAGACAGTGGATTTAATCGGGAATTTGTCGATTTCCTCGGGAAATTCAGGTTCAGGGGAAATGTATATGCACCTCCGGAAGGTGAAATTGTTTTTCCTAACGAGCCCGTGATATGGGTGGAAGGTAATATAATAGAATGCCAGATTATTGAGAGCATGCTCCTTAACATTATCAATTTCGAATCGCTTATCGCTACCAAGGCGAGCCGGATAAAACATTCTGCAGGAGACAGGGTTTTTATTGACTTTGGTTTGCGGCGTGCTCAGGGAACCGGCAGCCTCCAGGCAAGCAGGGCAGCGGTGATAGGAGGAGCAAAAAGCACATCCAACGTACTGGCAGCTTATCTTTACAATCTGCAATCATCAGGTACACAAGCCCACTCATGGGTTCAGAGCTTTGAAGATGAGCTTACAGCTTTCAGGGAGTTTGCCCGGGCTTTCCCCGATAAATGCATCTTGCTGGTTGACACATACGATACCCTGCAAAAAGGATTGCCCAATGCAATCAGGGTGGCACATGAGATGGAAAAAGAGGGCAATAAGCTTTCAGGCATACGGCTTGACAGCGGCGATCTTGCATATCTGAGCAAGAAGGCAAGAAAAATGCTCGATGAAGCCGGTCTGCCGTATGTGCAGATAATTGCTTCAAACCAGCTGGACGAGTATGTAATCAGGAGCCTTCGTGAACAAAATGCACCTATAGATGGTTTCGGGGTGGGAACAAACCTTATCACAGGCCGGGACGACGCTGCACTTGACGGGGTTTATAAACTGGTACATAGTGATGGCAAATCAAGGCTTAAAATTTCCGACAATATTGAGAAAATAATACTCCCCGGGAGGAAAAAAGTATACAGGTTTATCAACGGAGAGGGCAAATTCCATGCAGATGGCATATGTCTTGATTCAGAAGATGATTTTGATATGATATATCATCCCTTCAGGCCTGAAAAAAACAGCAGTATAATGAACTTTAAACGTGAGGAAATTGTTAAGCTGGTAATGGAAAAGGGCCGATCAGTAATCAGGAAAGAAGACCCGTATAAGATAGCCGGCTTTGTAAGTGAGCGCCTTGAACATTTGCCCGATGAACATAAGCGATTTGAATTCCCTCATATTTACAAGGTCGGGATTAGCAAAAAGCTGATGGACCTGCGTGAAAATATAATAAGATCAAACCAGTAAAAAGAAACTCACTACCCGGAACTAAATTACATAACATATTGTTAAACAAATTGCCAAATTTAATTTATACCAATGGAAGCACTTATAATTGTTGATGTACAGAATGATTTTTGTCCGGGAGGAGCTTTGCCTGCTCCGGAAGGAGATAAGGTAGTGCCGGTAATAAATAAAATTATGGACAGGTTCCCTTTAGTTTTGGCTTCGAGGGACTGGCATCCGGAGGATTCAGTGCATTTTGAGAATTGGCCTGAACACTGTATCAGAGACACCCGGGGGGCAGAATTTCATCCGGATCTCGATACTGGGAAGATAGATGTTCAGCTTTTCAAGGGCACAGGTAACAGGGATGACGGTTATTCCGCATTTGAAGCGACAAACAAAGACCTTAAAGAGCTCTTAAAAGAAAAAGGTGTTACCAAAATCTACGTCAGCGGGCTCACCACCGAATACTGCGTTAAATCGACTGCCACAGACAGCGTTCAAAACGGTTTTGAAACGTTTCTGGTGACCGATGCCGTTGAAGGCGTCAAACAGAACCCGGGTGATGTTGAAAAAGCGCTCAGAGAAATGGAGAAGGCCGGCGTAACAATGATAAATTCAAAACAGATATGAACCAAAGATATCTCCGTATTCTCCCTTTCCTGTTGTTGTTCCTTTTTCTTTATGCATGTGAAAAGGAGCGTGATGAAAGAGCACCTGACCCTGTTTACCTGGTTGAGTCTGAACTGCTCGACGCATTTACCGCAGAAGAGCTAAAAAGCATTATTGACGACTCCGGTGAACTGCCCGCTGAATTATCACTGCTTATAAGGTATGATATCTCTGTTTACAGGATTGAATATCTTACTGTTGACACCTATGATGAGCCGGTACTGGCTTCGGGAGCACTTGTCGTTCCCGATAACATAACTCACATGCCCCTGATAAGTTTCCAGCATGGTACAATAACATCTGAAGCTGATGCTCCCTCCTATTTTTCGGCAAACATATACTTAACAACCGTGCTCTATGCATCGGCCGGTTATATAATTGCACTGCCTGACTATCTTGGTTACGGCAGCTCACAACACCTGGATCACCCCTATGAACACGGCCATAGCCTTGCCACGGCCTCACGTGACATGCTGAGGTCGGTAAGGGAGTTCGATATGGAGAACGACGATTTTACCCTTAATGAAAAACTTTTCCTTACCGGCTATTCTCAGGGGGGATACGCTACAATGGCTCTTCTGAAACTGCTGGAAGAGGAACACGCAGATGAATTCACCGTTACAGCAGCCACCGCCGGAGCCGGGGCATACAACAAATCGATGTTTGCAAGGCATATACTTGAAAGCAATGTGGATCTTACCTATATTAATTATTTTCTGTGGGTGCTTGATACCTATAACCGGGTTTACGGGCTTAACAGGCCATATGACTACTTTTTTGACACCCCCTATGCAGAGATAATTGAGCAGGACGGAATATTTGCCAATAACGAAAAGAACCCTATGAAGCTTTTTAACTCAGGCTTCAGAAGTGCCGTCCTGCGTGGCGACGATCCTGCATTTATTTCTGCCATTGCAGATAATGATAACTACGACTGGAAGCCGGCAACCCCTCTTGAACTTTATCACGGAACAGATGATGATTTCGTCTTCTATTTTAATTCTGCCACAGCCTATGAAGCAATGACTTCAAGAGGGGCGGACTCAGTTGAGCTCATTACCATCCAGGGTGGTGATCATGCCACAACAGTTTCCGATTACTTTACGGGCACATTTTTGTTTTTCAACAGTTTCAAATGAATACCGGCACATCTAACAGCAGGAACCATTCCCGCAGAATTCAAAAAGCACAATCTTTTTTTACCCTGTTGAATAGTTTTAATCAAAAACTGTATGGAGTGAAACTGTATTTCCTGTTAATGATTAAAACATTAAAAACTTTTTATCAATTATTGATTTGTTTTCCTGATTATTTATATTTTAGAGCAATTTTTTAACGATGTCATGTCAATTCACAAATCAATTGCATGAACTTATCAAAATTGTTTGAAAATAAAGATTCTTTGCCACGAAAAAGTAATGGTAGTGCAAGAAAGTTACTTTTAAAGAAACATATCTTTTGTATTCTCTACCATGAAGACCACAAAACCATAGCAGACCTATGCATACCTGTCAATGTAAGCATCCCTACCATGACAAGGATCATGCATGAACTTATTGATGAAGGATGGGTGGTTGAACTGGGAACCGGAGAATCCCGCGGCGGACGCAGGCCGGTCTTTTACGGACTTAATCCTTCCGTAAGATATATTCTGGGCATAGAAATAACAAAGAAATATACCAGAATAAACATTTTTGACCTGCACAATCAACCGGTGGGTGAAACACTCCAGCTTGACATTGAGCTTAAAGATGCTCCTGAGGCTCTGGGTGTTCTGAAAACACGGACTGATCTTTATATGAAGAATAACGGGGTGGACAGGAACATGATTCTTGGTGCCGGTATCACACTGCCCGGATTGATAGATAAAAAAAGCAATATAAACTTCAGTTACCCGAACCTCGGAGAAAAACCTCTGGATATTCTTTTTAATGAGCTCCTGGAGTTACCTGTTTTCATTGAACATGACACCAAAGCCATGGCTTTGGGTGAGTCGTGGTTCGGACTTGCAAAAAATAAATCAAACGTACTGTGCCTTAATGCAGGATCAGGGATAGGCGTGGGAATGATACTCAATGGTGTATTATATCAGGGATTCTCAGGTTTTTCAGGAGAATTCGGACATATCCAGATGGAGCCTGACGGTGAGCTGTGCGACTGTGGAAAGATAGGTTGCCTGGAAACCATTGCATCCGGATCAGCCATTGTAGCCAGGGCAAAACAAAAAATTGCAGAAGGCACCAATTCAATAATTAAAAAAAAGGTTCAGGGTAAAACCGAATCAATAAAACTGCCTGTCATTATCGAAGCAGCTCACTATGGCGACCAGTTTGCCATTGAGCTTATTGAAGAAGCAGGCAACTATATTGCAAGGGGACTGGCAATTCTGATTCACCTGCTTAATCCCGAAATGATTATTCTCGGTGGTGATATGGCAGAAGCCGGAAACCTTCTTGCCGACCCCATCCAGCAAAAGCTTAATAAATATTCCATTGGCAGAATACGGCAGGATACAGAAATCAATATATCCGGACTGAAAGGACAGGCCGGACTTCTTGGTACCATCCCGGTCGTTATGACCAATATTTTTTCACAGGAACCCAAAGTCAATAACCTTAATAATTAAGATAATGATACTTCAAACAATAGACTGGATCATACTGATCATTTTTTTTGTTATACTTCTATCAATTGGGTATATCGCATCACGGCAGGCCGGAAAAAGCACTACCAATTTCTTCCTTTCTGGCCGCAATATGCCATGGTGGCTTCTGGGCGTTTCAATGGTGGCAACGACATTCTCGGCCGACACACCTAACCTGGTAACCGACATGGTGCGTACCGGGGGAGTTGCCAGTAACTGGTTATGGTGGGCATTCCTGCTTACCGGTATGCTTACGGTTTTCATATATGCGAAGTTGTGGAACCGATCGCAGGTAATGACCGACCTGGAATTTTATGAAATACGCTATAGCGGAAAGATGGCTGCTTTCTTAAGGGGCTTCAGGGCCATTTACCTTGGTTTCTTTTTCAATGTAATGGTTATAGCGAGTGTCTCACTGGCCTTTATAAAGATTGCAGGCGTAATGCTGGGTCTGCAGCCTGCCCCTGCCCTTATAATTGCAGCGGTGATAGTTGTTTTTTACAGTGGCCTCGGAGGACTCAAGTCCATATTGTGGACAGACCTGTTCCAGTTCAGCTTTGCAATGTTCGGCGCTATTGTGGCAGCCGTGTTTGTAGCCAGGTCGCCGGAGATTGGCGGACTGTCGGCGCTATTCTCACACCCCAATGTAGCCGACAAGCTCAGTTTTGTCCCCAGTATCTCCCAGCCTGAAATCTTTATGAGCATTTTTATTATCCCCATTGCAATCCAGTGGTGGGCTGCCTGGTATCCGGGAGCAGAACCGGGTGGAGGCGGGTATGTAGCCCAAAGGATGCTGTCAGCTAAAAATGAAGACCATGCAGTCGGGGCAACACTTCTTTTTAATTTCTTTCATTACGCTCTCCGCCCCTGGCCGTGGATTGTGGTCGGACTGGCATCATTGATAGTGTTCCCTGATATACAGTCCATGGTAGATAAGTTCCCCGATGTTTCCACTCAATATATTCAGAACGACTTTGCATACCCTGCCATGCTAAGGGAGTTCCTGCCGGCAGGGTTACTCGGACTGGTGGTTGCATCGCTTATTGCCGCGTATATGTCAACTACCGCTTCACAGCTCAACTGGGGCTCCTCCTACCTGGTAAACGACTTCTACGGACGCTTCTATAATCCTAAAGCCACTGAAAAACAGAAGGTCAGATTCGGCAGGTTCAGCACGGTCACCCTGATGTTCTTCTCGGTGCTCCTGGCACTTGTACTGCAAAATGCCCTTCAGGCCTTCCAGTATCTGCTGATGATAGGGGCAGGAACCGGACTCATATATATACTTCGCTGGTTCTGGTGGAGAATCAATGCCTACTCTGAAATGGCTGCAATGTTAGCAGCAGGTTCCTTCTCACTTATGTTTATCATAATAGAAAACTTTGGATTGACCAGGCTGGAAAATGATATGGTTGAAGTGATGGGAATAACCACCCTGATAACTTACTGGAACATAATAAAATTTACAGGGGTTGTATTCCTTACATCAGCTTCGTGGATCATTGTCACCTTCCTTACCCGTCCCATCAGCGAAGAGACACTGCGGAACTTCTACCGCAGGATCAGGCCGGGTGGTCCGGGATGGAAACAGGTGGTGGACAGGGCAAAAGCTGAAAACATCGAGCTTGTGAAGGAAACTGATCTGAGATGGGATGTGCCGACAGGTATTCTCTGCATGATCACAGGTTGTATTGCAATCTACAGTATACTGTTTACTATCGGCAACTTTTTATACGGAGATACAGGCCAGGCACTGTTATTTATCGGAATAACAGCCGTTTCATCTTTCCTGCTATACAAATCATGGAACAAACTGAAATCAAAATAGTGAAAACCCGCGGGAAGGATTGTAAAATATACTCTCCCAATAAATTACAGGTATTAAAATGGTCAAACCTACATTACTTATCCTTGCAGCAGGACTGGGAAGTCGTTACGGAAGCCTTAAGCAGATAGAATCCATAGGCCCCTCAGGAGAAGCAATTATTGACTATTCCGTCTATGATGCCATAAGGGCAGGATTCGGGAAGGTGGTATTCGTAATTAAAAAAGATATTGAAAAAGATTTCAGGGAAAACCTGCTCAATCGTTTCGAAAACAGGATAAACACCGAATATGTATTCCAGGAACTGGATATGCTTCCCGAAGGCTATTCGTTGCCCCCGGAACGCAAAAAACCATGGGGAACCGCTCATGCCATAATGATCTCAGGGCAGGCCATAACAACTCCTTTTGCCGCAATCAATGCCGACGATTTCTATGGCAGTGAAGCATTCACAGAGCTGGCTACTGCCCTTTCGGGGAAAAAAAAGGGGACGGATTACTGCATGATAGGTTATAAGCTCAGAAACACGCTTTCTGAACATGGCACCGTTTCAAGGGGGGTTTGTGACATTGACAGTGACGGGTTTCTCAGATCGGTGTCAGAGCTCACAAAAATAAAAAGGCTGAATAATGATATTGTGTATTATAAAAATGATAAGCCATTAAACCTCGATGAGGATTTAACGGTGTCCATGAACATGTGGGGTTTTACCACGGAAATTTTTCAGCAGATAAGAGACAGGTTCTCCTCATACCTTTCCGAGAATATTAACGACCCCACGGCAGAGTTCTACATTCCCACCCTTGTTGATCAGCTCATCAGGGAAAAGGCTGCCAGGGTAAAGGTTATAAACTGCGACGCCTCCTGGTTCGGGATCACATACAGGGAAGACAGGGACGCGGCAAGAAAAAGTATCCTTCAAAAAATTGAAACCGGAGAATATCCCCGTAAATTATGGAGTTAAAAATGTCTGAACCTGACCTGAAATCACTGTTTAATAAGTTCCGTACCACGGGAACCTGGCTGGAGGGATCGGCTACCGGATCAGGCCATATCCACTCCACCTACCTCATAAGAACTGTCGAAAATGACCAGCCCGATTATATCCTTCAGAAGATCAACAATAAGGTGTTCCCTCCCGTGGCAGAGATGATGGATAATATCCAGATGATAACAGACCATATCAGGAACAAAAAGGGTGAAGGTAACAGGATGCAGGTGCTGGAAATAATTGAGACGAAGTCGGGTAAAAACCATTATGCCGGTCCCCGCGGGGACCTCTGGCGCCTGTACAAAAAAATATCCCCCGGCATAAGCTATGATACAGTGCCCAATACAAACGTAGCACGCGAGGCGGGAAGGGCATTCGGACAGTTCATCGCCGACCTGGACGATCTGCCGGCCGGCAAGGTATTCCAGGTCGTCCCGGGCTTCAATTCGATGGAGATGCGCTATGACCAGTTCAAAAAGGCACTGCTGGCCGACCCGGCAAAGCGTGCAGGTGAGGTAAAGGAAGAGATTGATTTTGTATTTGCCAATATAGACAGAATGCTGATAATACCCCGGCTGGAAAAGGAGGGTAAGCTTCCGCTGCGCATCACGCATAATGACACCAAGATCAACAATGTTCTTTTTGATGAAAAAGACAGGGCGGTCTGCGTGATAGACCTGGATACCGTGATGCCGGGCCTGTCGCTTTATGACTTCGGTGACACCATCAGAACCGCTGCCAGTACAGCAGAAGAAGACGAGGCGGATCTGGAGAAAGTGGATTTTTCCACGAAAGTGTTAAAAGCCTATTCCGAAGGGTTCATTGAAAAAACCGCATCTTTCCTTACTCCCTGCGAGACAGATTACCTGGCACTGTCGGCACAGTATATGACCTTTATCATGGGATTGAGGTTTCTGACAGATTATATTGCGGGCGATATCTATTATACCATCAGTTACGGCAAACAGAATATCAGGCGATGCAGGGCTCAGTTCAGGCTGATGAGCCGTATGGCAGAAAGATATGATGAGACACAGGATATCATTCTGCAGACTGCTGAGAGGTGCCGGAAAGGATGATACCGTTTTTAACATTTAATAGGATTCCTTTTTAATACTGCGGCATGTGATTTGTGTCTTTAAGGTAACATTGAATATTCTCAAAACCGGGGCTGGCAGATATATCCCGACTGTTTTAGAACCTGTTCAACCGTTTAATCTTACATAATATTTATTTCAGATGCAAAAAACTTTAACCAACGGCTATACGATGCCTCGCCTGGTATTTCTGGTTGCCCTGAGAGTGGCCATCGGATGGCATTTTATGTATGAGGGAGTTGTAAAACTGTTGCAGGGCAACTGGACATCCTACGCCTTTTTAATGGATTCCAAAGGGTGGTTTTCAGGGATATTCAGGAGTATAGCAGGAAACCCCACGGCACTGGCGATATCCGACCAGATGAATATGTGGGGACTGACTCTGATAGGTTTTGCGCTTATCACGGGCATTTTTACCAGATATGCAAAGATCGCAGGAATACTTCTGCTTCTGTTCTATTACGCCGCACAGCCGCCCCTGATGACGGCTGAATATCTTTTTCCGGGGGAAGGAAGCTACCTGTGGGTTAATAAAAACCTGATTGAGATACTGGCACTGGCAGTGCTTTTTGTCTTCCCTACCGGTCATATAATAGGTATAGACCGGCTGCTTAAGAAGTCACGATAATAAAATTCCAGAGTCTCAGTTAATAAAAAGATATTATTTGTTTTTCTGCTTTATATTCATAAAAATGGACGATAAAAATCTAAATACAGAACATAATAACGGGAAGGATAAAAGCAACAAAAAAGGTATTGCCCGCCGGGATGTACTCAAAAGCCTGGCGACTTTTCCCTTTGTCGGAGCATTGCTTTACGGGGCATTCAGAAAAAGAAGCCTTCAGCATTACAGGCAGAATAAGCTGCTCCGGGAGCTGAACCTTGGTTCGATCAACGAGCCCGCCGTTCTCTATCCGGCAGCTTCTGAAAATTCACAGACTCTCCGCATCGGCATAATCGGGTTCGGCATTCGCGGAGAGCAGCTGCTGCGAAGTGCAGGTTTTGCACATCCCGAGCTTATTGACAGCTGGGCAGAGGCTGCCGCCCTGAACAAGGCCGATGACAGGCTCGGGCATTACCTGAACCAGGAAGACCTTAACATAAGGATCACCGGTGTAAGCGACATATTTACCGTTCATACCAAAAGGGCGCTCGACACCTCGGCAAATTTATACCGTACCGGGGTAGGAGGACAAAAGGACAGGCCCGCCAGATACTATGAGAATTACAGAGATCTGCTGCGTGCAGATGACATTGATGCGGTAATAATAGCCACACCCGACCACTGGCATGCCAGGATGGCTATTGAAGCGGCAGAAGCGGGCAAACACATATACCTTGAGAAGCCTCTCAGCCTTACCGTAGCGGAGACCCATGATGTTGAAAAAGCAGTCGTTGAGAATAATGTGATCTTCCAGCTCGGCCACCAGAACAGGCAGATCGAAAGCAACATGAAAGCACGGGAGGTGATAGAGAAGAACATCCTTGGCAAGATAACCAAGATCGAATGCTACACCAACCGAAATTCGCCGAACGGAGCATGGGTTTACGATATCCACCCGGAGGCCAGTGAAAGAACAATAGACTGGGAGCAGTTTATCGGTCCTGCTCCCTACCATCCCTTCTCACCGGAGAGATTTTTCCGGTGGAGATGCTGGTGGGATTACAGCACAGGGCTGACAGGCGACCTGTTCACGCACGAGTATGACGCCATCAACCAGGTGATGGATCTTGGCATACCACATTCGGCGGTTGCCTCGGGAGGGATATATTTCTTCAAGGACGGACGCACAGTACCCGATGTACTGCACGTATCTTATGACTATCCCGACCGTGAGCTGAGCCTTCTTTACAGCGCTTCCCTGGCAAGCAGCAAACAACGAAGCAAAACATTCTTCGGTCATGACGCCAACATGGAGCTGAGCGCCAATATGACCGTCTACCCTGACAGGAACTCGACCCGTTATCAGGAATACATAGAACAGGGCATCGTAAAGCCCGGCACCCCTATGCTTGCGCATGTGCCGGGAAGGGAGGGCGTTGACGTTGTAACGTCAGCCACAGAGCAGTATTTTGCAAGTCGCGGACTCCTCTACACTTACCGGGGGGGCAGAAGGGTTGATACCACGTTCCTCCATATAAAGGAGTGGACAGATGCGATAAGGGGCAACGGCAGGACCTCGTGCGATATAAAGGCCGGCGTAGAGGAGGCAATATCGGCCCACCTGGGGACCCGGGCATACAGGCTGCAGACCAAGGTATTCTGGGATAAGGATAAAGGAGAGATAGTAAAAGCATAATAATTATCTTTACCCACCTGAAAGTGCCTGTGTTATCTCTGTAATTTCTCCCCCGTCACCGGCCGGGAGGCAAATCACTGCTTCATAAAGCAAAATTTTATATGCACATTGAAAGAAGATATGACCTTGAGGAGGCACGCGGACTGGACCGCAGGAACAGCCTTGCCGGGTTCCGCGAAAGGTTTTACATCCCGCCTGATACGATATATATGGACGGAAATTCTCTCGGACTGCTTTCAAAGGATTCCGAAGAATCACTCCTTCGGGTAATCAACGAATGGAAAAAGCTGGCTATAGGCGGGTGGATGAAAGGAAAGCGACCATGGTTCTGGTTTGCCGAAGAGATGGGGCACCTGGCATCAGAGCTTGTCGGCGCAGAGAAAGACGAGGTGATTCTTACCGGTACCACAACGATAAATATCCACAACCTTGTCGGCACATTTTTCCGGCCCGACGGCAACAAGAACAAAATTCTGGCCGACACTATCAATTTTCCGAGCGATCTTTATGCGCTGCAGGGGCAGCTGAGGAATCACGGACTCGATCCGGAGAGGCACCTGGTGCAGGCCGGGCCCGGTGATGACGGACTGCTGGATGAAGATGATATCATAGGGATGATGAAGGAGGATGTGGCCCTGGTGTTCCTTCCATCCGTCCTTTACCGAAGCGGACAGCTTCTGGATATTGAGCGGCTCACATCGGCCGCCAGGGAGAGGGGTATAGTGATAGGTTTCGACTGCAGCCACTCGGCAGGTGCTGTGCCTCACAGCTTCAGCAAATGGGGTGTCGACTTTGCACTGTGGTGCAGCTATAAGTACCTTAACTCCGGACCCGGCGCTGCGGCCTTCCTCTACGTAAACAAAAAGCATTTCGGCCTCAACCCGTACCTGCCGGGATGGTTCGGTTACCTGAAAGAGAAGCAGTTTGACATGCTGACCGAATTCATTCCCGCGCCGCATTCGGGACGCTGGCAGATATCATCACCGGGCATACTGGGAAGTGCACCGGCCGAAGGGGCAATGAAGATCATACTGGAGGCGGGAATGACCAGCATCCGGAACACCTCCCTTCAACTTACCGGCTTCCTGGCCGGATCGATAAGAAAAAGAGTGATGCCGCTTCACGACGGTTTCAGAATTATAACCCCCTCCGAACCCAGGCGGAGGGGCGGCCATATCGCGGTTGAACATCCCGAAGCGGTACGTATAAACGGGGCGCTGCTTAATAAGGGAATCATCGGCGACCTCCGCCCGCCAAACATAATACGCCTTGCCCCGGTTGCCCTGTACAACACCTTTGAAGAGGTTTACAGGGTTACTGAGGCCATACGGGAGATAATGGACAAAAAGCTGTACCTTGATTCCGGCACGGAAAGGAACGAGGTATCATAGGACCCGCTGCCTTCGCCTTCCGGCCTACAGGTGCCTGTAGATGGGGCTCAGCCACTCTTCATGGGGATGGTACCTGCTCTCCGCAGCCCACCGTGTTCCGCGCTTCTGTATCTCGAGAACCTCGGGCACATCGAAATCACCTATCACATGGCCAAGCGCCGAATAGAACACCCTGCCATTGCCGTAGTATTTTTTCCATACCTGCGGCATCACGGCACCCCCGATCCAGTGTGCATGCTCATCGTTGAAGATTGTTGTCGCCAGCACCTTAACATTGGGGTCAACGTGCATGTAATACTGCTCTGAGTGCATGTCGAAATCACTCAATCCCCCGGTCACAGGATCATCCTGATCACTGATATTCACCCGGTAATCGATAACACCTCCGGGATGTGAGACCCACTGACCCCCCACCATGAACTGGTACTCCACGTTATTCCTGAATGCATCTCCCAGTCCGCCATGCCAGCCCGATATTCCACAACCGTTCCTCACGGCATTGAGAAGGCCCCTCTCCTGGTCGCCGCTGATCTGCCCCATAGTCCATATCTGCACCACCAGGTCGAGCGATTTCATAAGCTCCTCATCCAGGTAGGCATCCAGGGTGTCGGATACGGTAACCTCAGCACCCTCCCCTCTCATCCAGGGCACGAACAGGTCCCTTGAGGGCTCGGGGTCATGGCCGTCCCATCCCCCGTGTACAAAGAGCACCTTTTTCCCTTCAAGTGAAGGTTCGGGTGTAGCAGACGCTGTAGCTGCGCGTGCTGAAGGGATCATCAGCCTGCTGCCCAGTAACCCGACCCCGCCGGCCAGAACGGCATTCCTGATAAATTTTCTGCGTGACTTTGAATTTTGATTCATAACTGATAGTTGTAGGTTTATTATTGGTAATTGTTGGACGTATATATTCTGAACAACACTTTAACCGGTTTTTAACCCGGCACCCTGTCCCTTTATTTTCACCAGGTGCTTCTCCCTGCCCTCCTCTCTTTACCTTTTGCCAAGGACCTCCCTTTCATAGGAGGCCACCTCCCCGATAAAATCCTCCGCCACCGGTACACCATTGATCATGCAGTAATAGTCGTACACCGCACCGAAGGGCATGGTCTTCATCAGCTCAAGCAATGCAAGCCTCTCGAAATGCTTTCCCCTCTCCTCATATTCCCTGAGCAAATCAACCGGCTCCAGCAAAGCAAACAGGAATGCTACCTGAGCTGAACGCACGCCTGTAACATATGCCCCAACCCTGTTTATGCCGGCATCAAAAAAATCGAGTCCGATATGCACCCTGTCAAGTGCATTGCAACGAACCACCTCCTGCGCAATGAACTGGATCTCATCATTGAAAGTTACCACATGGTCGCTGTCCCATCTGACGCCGCGTGTCAAATGCAGCAACAGCCGGGGCAGAAACTGCAACACGGCTGATATCTTGTCGCCCACCTGTTCGGTGGGATGGAAATGACCGTTGTCAAGACACAGAAGAAGGCCGTTTTTCACTGCATAGGCCAGGTAAAATTCATGCGAGCCGACCACCATAGCCTCCGACCCTATGCCGAAAAGCTTGCTCTCTAACGAGTCAAGAATATGTTCCTTCGGGTATTCGACACTGTAAATCTCATCCAGCGAATCCTTCAGCAATGCCCTGTGAGTATTGCGATCAACCGGGGTATCCTTTGACCCGTCGGGTATCCAGATGTTATTCACAGCCGGGGTGCCGAGTTCCCTTCCCATGACCGAAGCAATCTCCCTGCAACGTTTTACATGCCCGATCCAGAATTTGCGGAGCTTATCATCTTTGGCCGACAGGGTGAACCCGTCATCGGCATAGGGATGTGAGAAGCAGGTGGGGTTGAAATCAAGGCCTGTACCATGCTCCTTTGCCCATTCGATCCACCTTTGAAAATGGCCCGGTTCAATACTGTCCCTCTCCACCTTTTCACCACCGAAATCACCGTAGATAGCATGAAGGTTGAGTCGCTGCCTGCCGGGCAGCAAACTCATCA
>JAWODJ010000105.1:0-9888 GCA_046483315.1 Bacteroidales bacterium
GCAAAGTGGGCGCGCCGGCGGACAGCAGCAACGCCGTCCGGGTCGACCCTCCGGCAGAGGGAGTGTTCCGCTGGTACGGAACGAGGATGGTAAGCTTTGATGTTACCGAAAAACTTCTGCCGCAGCGGGAATATAGCGTTACCGTTAACCGGGAGCTTACTTCCCTCAATGGAAAAAAGTTAACGGGAAACAACACCTTTACGTTTAGGACCGAATACCTGTCGGTAAGGGACTTCTTTACCGGGGCAACCGAACGAGTATCTGATTTAGAAGATGTTCCTTTAAACACAATTCCCTTCAGTGTGCTGATTGCCAACGAGCTCCATGAGCTTAATTCCCGTTACCTTGGAACGGATACGGTAACTACCAGGGAAGGTGAGATTTACGATTGTATAAAGTTTTCAGTTGAACTGGTGGAGGGCTTTATTTTCAAGCCGGGTGACGAAATGTTCGTGTGGGTTACAAACGATGCCAACAGGGTGCCTGTTCTGGTTGAGGCACAGATACGTGTGGGATCGGTAAAAGCAATGCTGAAATCAGCCAGCGGGTTAAGAAATCCGGTAACTGCCAGGATTGATTAATGTGGCAGAGGGGGTTAATTATTCTCTTTTTTTCGTGACCACCTCCAGACAAGCCATCCGGGGAAAAAGCCGAGGATATTGGCAAGGATGTCGAGGGTGCTGAAGGTGCGGTCCAGACTTCCTGTTTCCTGAAGGATTTCCATTCCTGTTCCCCATAAAAAGACATAGAGAAGGGGGAGCAACTGCTTTTTGCCGGGGGTGAAGCTGTCCGGCCATGCATTAAACAACAGGAAGGTGAAAACTGCATACATTGCAAAATGAATAACCTTGTCCGCGTGCGCGAACAGTTCCGCCCCGGGAACGGCGAATGAACCGGCAGGCAGCAGGCTTAGTCCGGTAACCAGGATAATATATATGAAAAGTATAATTTTTCTGACCATTGCAGGGGAACGGATATGGTGAATAAAAGTTTGATTGCCGGGGCCTTGTCGGGGATCACGGAGTAAAGAGCTTCAGCAACTCCTGAAGGTCAGTCAGCCTCTCCCTGTAGCCGGCTTTTTCATATGAAAGGATCAAATTTAACAATAATCTGCGGACTATATCAATGTTGCTGCAGGGGTTGTAAAATGAATCCCTGGGCTCCAGCTTCTGCTCTGCAAGGAAGTTGTTAATCTCTCTTTTTCCCAGCACTGCACCTTTCTGGTAGGGATTAATGTAAAACAATACCTCCCGGTTGCCGGTTTTCTTTTTCACCGGCGGCTGATCATCCATATATGCCAGTATGAATATCCTGGGCAGGTCAACACCGTAAACCGGTAAATTAAGGTTTTCTGCCACCAGCAGGTAGATAACAGCCAGGGATATCGGGTTGCCTTTTTTGCTTTCCATCACAAGGTTGATAAAGGAATTGCGTGGTGAATAGATATTCTTTCTGTTCTTTGAGAACCTGTGTATATCAAAAATTATATGGTTTATTATTCTTACCTTCTCCAGTGCGGTAAGCTTGTTGTTAAGCTCCAGCCAGATATCTGCGGAGATTTTTTTTATTTCACTTCTTATATCGTCCGGCTCAAGGTCGGGATACCTGTACCTGGCTATCCAGCATACTCCTTCAAGCAGATCTGATGCTCCCGATTCTTTCCATCCGGCAAGATTGCCTTTTACATTCCTGAACTGGATATCCTGGATTATGTTTTCTATCCTCTCCTGGTAATGATGGTCCGCCGTCTTTTCCCATGCACTTTCCAGCTCCGGTATGATGTCTGTACCCAGCTCCCGCAGGTTGCCTGTCACCACATCGCTGATCTCGGTGTCGGGGTCGTCAAGCAGATGTATTAGCGCCTGTATCTTCTTTTTTTCCATGTACTTTATTTTACCAGCCTGTCAAGTACCGTACTTATAAGCCTTGCAATGGTATCTTCGTGGCTGTTGCTGTAACTTTTTGTTTTTCGGTTGGCAATTATTGCACATACGGTTATGGCATGATGTCCAAGCAATTTTGATAATCCGTAAATTGCCGAAGCTTCCATTTCAAAATTTGTGATCCTGTAGCCCTGGTACCTGAACCGTTCGATCTTGCTGTTGAGCTGCGGATCGGAAACCGGAAGGCGAAGCTCTCTTCCCTGCGGACCGTAAAAGCCGGGTGCGGAAATTGTTACACCCGGTATCATATCTTTTCCGCTTAACTTCATGAATAATTTTTTCGAGGCCTCAACAACATAAGGTGCTGCCAGGTATCTGTGCCATCCCACTGCTTCTGTAAATGCATCTTCAAATCCGCGGTCGCAGATCTCATCCCTGCCCGCATAAAAGTTCAGCAGGCCGTCAAATCCTATGGCTTTCTCTGTCAGCAGGAACGAGTCCACCGGGATATCTTCCTGCAGTGATCCTGAGGTACCGATCCTGATAATATTGAGAGATCTTTTATCTTTCCTGACCTCCCTGGTTTCAAGGTTTATGTTTGCAAGGGCATCCAGCTCATTGATGACTATATCTATGTTATCCGTTCCAATTCCCGATGAGAGGGCACTTACCCTGACACCCCCGTAACAGCCGGTATGTGTTACAAATTCCCTCTTGTGCTTTTTTACCTCCATGGTATCAAAAAAGGAGGAAATTATCTCTACCCGGTCAGGATCACCGGCAAGGATAATATTATCTGCAATGTCACCGGGCAGCAGGTTAAGGTGATAAATGCTGCCGTCGGGGTTCAGTACCAGCTCGGTCTGTTTCATATCGGATATGCGGTTATTGCTCACTGATATCTGTTAAGTATGGTTGGAATAAACTGTAAAGTTAAAACAATTCAATTATCTTAATGTTGATTTCCGGTTTGCATATGTATATATTTATTTCCATACCTCTTATTATGTTACCGGCATCGGAGATTATTATTTATCTTTGTTGTGCATAACCCTGAAAACTCAGTAAACATGATACAACGAATACAGACCGTCTATCTTTTTCTGGCATCCGTGCTTATGTTTTCAATGTTTCTTTCTCCGCTGGCCGAGATGGCAGACCCACAGGATCAGTATTACTATTTTGACCTTACGGGAATATACGAAGGAACGGGAGATACTGCCATGAGAATCGAATCTGTGTTTCCCCTGCGTTTCCTGGTAATTGTTACCGCTGTACTGAGCTTTTTTACCATATTCTTTTATAAGAGGAGAATTCTGCAGATAAGGATGTGTATATTCAACCTGTTATTACTGATAGGTTTTTATGCACTGTTTTTCTTCTACTTTTTCCATACCAAAACCAATTATGATGTGGTAGCCGATATCAAAATTACCGTTATATTTCCGGTAATAGCGGTTATACTGGTTTTCCTTGCAACCCGGGGTATACGCAAGGATGAGATGAAGGTGCGGTCGTATGACCGGATCAGGTGACGGGGAGGGATAAATCAGATAAACACCATATGCGCCTGGTCGGTAATCTTCTCGCAATAGTGACACTTGAGAGATACCTCCTTTTTTGAGATGACCCTGAATTTCTGTTTTACATCATCGTTATTTGTGATGCACTTGGGATTGACACATTTGACTATACCGGAAAATTCATCGGGCACAATCACTTCCTTTTTCTCCTCCACCTTGTAATCCCTTATAATATTGAGTTTTGCCTGCGGGGCAGCCAGGGCAATGCGGTTGATCTCTTCATCTACGAAAAACTTTTTCGATATTTTCACTATTGCCTTGCTGCCGTATCTTTTGCTCTCCAGGTTGGTGCCGAATGTGATCTGGTTGTCTATATTGTCCAGCCCAAGGATATTGATAACCTTGAACAGCCTGTTTGCCGGTATGTGGTCTATTACAGTGCCGTTTCTGATGGCACTAACCTTTAGTTGTCTGATATCTTTTGCCATGGTATTTTAGTTTTTTAGTCCCAGAATCAGTGAGATAATAGCCTGGCGTGTGTACACACCGTTAAGCGCCTGGATGAAATAGTAGGCTTTTTCGTTATCATCTACATCGGTGCTGATCTCATTTACGCGAGGCAGTGGATGAAGTATCTTCATGTTATCCCTTGAGTTTTGCAGCATGATGTTTTTCAGCACATAGGCATTTTTGGTCTTTTCGTAATCAATGGGATCGGAAAAGCGTTCCTTCTGTATCCTGGTCATATAGATTATGTCTGCCTCGGGTAGAAGCTCCCTGAAATCATTGTACTCATAATATTTGAGTCCGTGCTGGTCGAGATACATCTTGTATTCAGCAGGTATACGCAGTTCTTTCGGCGACACAAAATAGAAGGTGGCATTGAAAAGGGCCATGGCCATAAGAAGCGAATGTACCGTGCGGCCATACTTAAGGTCGCCCACAATGAAGAGGTTAAGGTTTTCGAGTGTACCCTGGGTCTTTTTTATGGAGTAGAGGTCAAGCAGGGTTTGTGTGGGATGCTGGTTGGCTCCGTCGCCGGCATTTATAACGGGAACCCCGGCCACCTCGCTGGCATATCTTGCACTGCCTTCGATGGGATGACGCATAATAATAAGGTCGCTGTAGTTGCTGACTGTTTTGATGGTGTCCTTCAGTGATTCACCTTTTGTGGAACTTGAAGAGGCCGAATCGGAGAATCCTATGATCTTTCCTCCAAGCCTGTTGACGGCGCTTTCGAAGCTGAGGCGCGTACGGGTGGAGGGCTCGAAGAACAGTGTGGCAACTACCCTGTCTCTGAGGATGTCCTGGGAGGGGTTTTTTTCAAACTCTCCTGCAAGGTCAAGAACACGATGGATCTCTTCCTTCGTGTAGTCGTTAATAGAAATGAGGCTTTTGTTTTGCACGGGATTAGGATTTTTGGGGTTACTGAGGTAAAAGTAAGCAAGAACAGGGAGCCAAAAAATATGTGTTAATAATTATTTAATAACTTCTTAACATTTGCCTGTACGATGCTATTCATCCTGCCTGTAAATCTTTCTTCCCTCTCCCTGGGAATGGTGACCCTCACTTTACATTCCCCTTCGAAATCGTGTTCCACATGTTCTGCCTGCTCTTCTTTTATAACCCTCATCACATTGTTCATGACGGCATAAGGAAACCTGATTTCATACACCACATCAATGGTTTTTATAATAATAACGACCTTTTCAAGGGCATCGGCGGCAGCCGAACGGTACGCATTTACCAGTCCCCCGGTTCCCAGCAGCGTGCCCCCGAAATACCTTATGACCACTATCATAATATTGGTCAGCTCAAGCTTCTGTATTTGTTTCAGAATCGGTCTGCCGGCCGTGCCGGAGGGCTCTCCGTCGTCATTGGCCCGGAAATGCTTCCCGTCGGCCCCGATCCTCCAGGCATAGCAGTGGTGCCTTGCATCGTGATATTCCCTGCGCAGGTTATCAAGTATTTCTTTGATCTCTTCTTCCCCGGTTACGGGAAAGGCGAAGGAGAGGAATTTGCTTCCCCTGTCTTTGAACAGGCCCCGGGATCTGTTTTTTATTGTCCTGTAGCTGTCCTGTGCCATGCCGCACCTAAACCAGCTCTAATTGTGAAGCAAAAAAACCGGCCGTCTGTCTGAGAACCATTTCTCTCTGCTCGTGATGCGGTATATGCCCGCATTCGGGTATGTGAATAATTCTGGCAGGCCCCCTGACACCGGAGATAATGGCCTCTGTCTGCAAACCGGTGCCATAGTTGTCATCCTCACCCTGTATGGCAAGAACGGGGGAAGTGATCTCGGGCAGTATCAGTTCAATGCTCCATCCCGCAGTCTCTTCCGAGGTCCACACGTCGGCCCAGCTGTAAAACATTGAATCTGTCTTTTCCCCGTGATACTTCTCCAGCTTCTCCTTCAGTCCGTTATTCCTGTAGGCATATATTGCCTGTTTTATTCCCCGCAAGGTAACGGGTTCGATGAAGATATGCGAAGATTCGGCAACTATGGCCGCTGTACGACCGGGGTGGAGGGCAGCATAAATGAGTGCAATAGTGCCGCCGTCGCTGTGCCCGAAAAACATAACCGGTTCGGTGATGCCAAGCTTTGAAAGCAATTCCGGAAGCACCGATGCTGCTTCATGATAAAGAAAATCGTTTTCACGGGGTTCCTCAATTTTATCTGACTCGCCATACCCGTAACGGTCGTACATCAGTCCTCTGCAGCCGGTCATACCGCATAGCATATGCGGAAAGTCCTTCCACAGTTTCATGCACCCGAGGCCTTCGTGCATGAAAACTATTACAGGTTTATCAGGATTATTTGTGTCGTTGTTAATCCACTTATAAGCAAGCTTATGACCCCCAACTACCAAGTTTGTCATCATATGCTTAAAAAAGGGTTGACGTCAAATATAGGTAAAAATGATTAATTGCAACGGCTTTAAATGTTAAATATGATAAAGCCGGAGCTAAGTACTTTTGAACGTGGATTTTGGTGACTGGATTTTTTTTGAAATATTTCAGGCGGACCCCCGGTATTCCTTCACCGCCTTTATAAGTTTTGGCATAACATCTTGTATATCACCTACTATGCCGTAATCGGCGGACTTGAAGATGGGGGCTTCGGGATCTTTGTTCACCGCCACAATAAGCTTTGAGGAGCTGATGCCTGCCAGGTGCTGGACGGCTCCCGATATGCCGAGTGCAAAATATACATTGGGCGAAATAACCTTGCCGGTCTGGCCCACCCATTCGTCGTGAGGACACCAACCTTCGTCGTATGCGGGACGGGAACATGCTGTTGCCCCTCCCAGCAGTCCGGCAAGCTCTTCAACATACTTCCAGTTTTCCTTTCGTGACAGTCCTCTCCCCCCTGAAACCACTATTCCCGCTTCAGTGAGCCTTACCTGTCCCTCAGATTTTATTGTACTGACAAGGCGTATTCCCTTTTTAGGCTGGCTGTCACGCAACGGTATGTCGGGTGCAAATGTTTCTGAGCGTACGGGCACGGGGTTTTCCTTTATTCCGAATGAGTTGGGAAGAAGAGAGAGAATCCTTACGGGGGTTTTTACAGTGACTGTGGCAATGGCCTTGCCTGAAAATACCTTCTTGTTTATAATAAAAGGGTCTGTGCTTTTGGGTAACGAATAGATGCCGGGCACCATGCCGGCCTTCAGCTTTGCCGACACCACGGGGGCAAGGGATTTGCCTTCTGCGCTGCATGTGAAAAGGACAGTTTCGGAGTTTTCTCTTTCAGTTGCCTGTCTTATTGTCTCGGCTTTCGCGGAAAAAGATGTCAACGGATCATCCTGTACCGCGAACAGCAGGATCCTGTCAGCCCCGTACCTTGCCAGGGAGGATATCGTTTCTTCGCCCGATTCTGAACCGGTGAGCACGGTTATTGTCCCATTGTTTTTACCTCTTAAAGCATGTGCATAGCTTAGCAGCTCAAGGCTGCTCTTTCTTGCTTTTGTTTGATCCGTTTCAAGGTAAACCAGTATATTCATAATTGTAGCTATTGTTTAATGTAACGACCTATGCAATACCCGCTTCCAAAACCAGCCTTCCTGCCAGCCCGGACAGGTCTTCAGATGTCAGTAACCTGCACTCCTTTTTTGATGCAGGCAGCTCATAACCTGTATATTCAAGCAACTGCCCCGCCTCAACTGGTTTTATCACCTCCAGGGTCTTTTTGCGTGCTTCCATGATCCCCCGCATGGAGGGAATACCGGAAGCAGAAGCCACCCCTTTTTGTATGACTGCAATAAAAGGAACCTCTGCTTCCAGTGTCTCTTTCCCTCCGTCAACTTCACGCTGAACCATAACTCTGTTTTCATCGATATCTATTGACGATATATTCGAAAGACAGGCATACCCTGTGAGTTCGGCAAGCATTCCTCCAACGGCATATCCGTTAAAATCGCTTGACTCAATGCCGGTCAGCACCATATCATAATAATTTCTGTTTATAACTTCGGCAATCTGGCTGGCAACAAACCATGCATCAGGGGGTGAGGCATCAATGCGTATTGCTTTGTCCGCCCCTAAGGCCAGCGCTTTCCTTAGCGTAGGCGCCGTGTCTTCTTTACCGACGGTGATCACTGTCAGCGATTCGATGGTTTCCGGAAATTCTTTTTTTAACTCCACTGCCCGTGTTAGTCCCAGCTCATCCCAGGGATTGATGATCCAGGTAGTACCGGAAAGATCGACCGACCTTCCGTCGGGAGAGATCCTGATCTTTGTTTCAGTGTCGGGAACATGACTTATACAAACGAGAAGCTTCATAAATAATCAATTCTTATAAACCAGTGAATAAATTGTCTTATTATAATAAACAGTTTTCATTTTTAAATGTTTAATGTTTGTTTAACAATTTTGTATTTTTATATAAACAAACTATTTTTTTATTCATAAAGTGGTTCAATACCCCGACCCTCTGGGTCGGAAATTATAAATTCCATTTGATACTTCGGGGCTCTGCCCCGGGGTAGTTTATTAAATCATGTTGTGTTTGCGGGAAATTATATTTTTCAGGGTACAATGATACGGCAGATTAAGCAATATAAATACTTAATTTAGTGCGGATTTTGTTTTTTTGTATCAGGATTATACATTAAAAGAAAAAATATGGGCAATGACAAGATCATATCCGGATTCTCCCGGATGGAGAGGAAGGATAAAACCGACCTGCTGTTGCGGGGACTGAAGGAGCCGGACAGGGCAGGGAAACTGATTGAATCTTACAGGCACAGCGATCCCGGTGTGCAGAAGCTTCATGATGAGTTCAGTGAAAATACCGTTACAAATTTTTACCTGCCATACGGTATTGCGCCGAATTTTTTAATCAACGGCAAAATCTATATGGTCCCTATGGTTACCGAGGAGAGCTCGGTAGTGGCGGCAGCTGCCAGAAGCGCCAAATTCTGGTCCGCCAGGGGCGGATTTACAACCACGGTAAAGGAGTTCGTCAAGAACGGGCAGGTGCACTTTATATGGAAAGGCGATGCGGGCAGGCTCAGGACAGCTTTCCCCGACCTGAGGGACAGGCTTATCCGGGGAACAGAAGATATTACCTCCAATATGGTAAAAAGGGGAGGAGGGATTACTAATATAGAGCTGGTGGATAAGAGTGATAAGATTGAGGGTTATTTCCAGATCAGTGCCGGTTTTGATACCCGTGATTCGATGGGTGCCAATTTTATCAATAGCTGCCTTGAGGAGTTTGCCGTTATTCTCAGGGAATTTCTGGCCACTGATACGCGGTTTGATGAGGGCGAGAGGGATGTGAATATTATTATGTCCATTCTTTCAAACTATTCTGACAAATGTCTGGTCACCGCATCTGTATCATGTAACATTGAAGATCTTGCTGAGATTGCCGGCGATATGCCGGCAGGGGAGTTTGCCGGTAAATTTTATCAGGCTGTGCAGATAGCCGGGGTTGATGTTTACCGAGCCACGACTCATAACAAGGGTATATTCAATGGTATTGATGCTGTTGTGATAGCCACGGGTAACGATTTCCGTGCCGTCGAAGCAGCAGGCCATGCCTGGGCCGCCAGGGAGGGGAACTACAAAAGTCTTTCGGCTGCTTCGGTTGAGAACGGCCGGTTCAACCTGTCCCTCACTCTTCCTGTGGCTGTCGGTACGGTTGGCGGACTAACCGGATTGCACCCTATGGCCGGGCTTTCGCTCGAAATACTTGGTAATCCTGATGCAAAGGAGCTGATGGGGATTATTGCGGCCGGCGGACTGGCAAGTAATTTTGCCGCGGTCAGCTCTCTGGTTACCAAAGGTATACAATCCGGACACATGAAGATGCACCTTTCCAATATCCTTAATCATTTTGGAGCATCAGACATTGAGAGGAGAGCCGCGGCAGAATTTTTCAGCGACAGGAAGGTGGGGTTTGCTGCTGTTGAAGGGTTTCTTAACAGATTCAGAAAGGGGGAGGGATAATAGTGCCATGTCTCCGGGAGTGTTCA
>JAWODJ010000004.1:0-8012 GCA_046483315.1 Bacteroidales bacterium
GTGGATGATTGGGATGGTAACCTGAGGGAAACCTACATTAATAACGTAGATTTAAGGTGGGAGATATTCTGGGACAGAGGGCAAAATCTTTCAGCCAGTATTTTCTACAAAGGCTTTGATGCACCTATCGAACTGGTTCGTCTTACGGCAGGTGTTACAAGTACAGAGTATCAGTCCCGGAATGTAGGCGATGGTTCTTTATACGGAGTGGAGTTTGAATTCAGCAAGAGTTTGGACATGCTATCAGCTGCTTTAAAATATTTTAATATCAGCGGAAACATAACGCTCACAAAATCAGAGATTGAAATGACTGAGTCGGAATTCAACTCTCGAAAACAATTCGAGAAAGAGGGGCAAACCATTGAGAAAACCCGAAATATGGCCGGCCAATCTCCCTATGTGATTAACGGCGGTATAAGTTACAATAATTATGAGACTGGACTCTCAGCAGGTCTCTTCTACAATGTGAAAGGAGAAACGATGTCAATTGTTGGAACCGGGGTTTTCCCCGATATGTATACCAGGCCTTTCCATAGCCTGAACCTCAGTATCAACAAAAACCTTGGCAAGGAACTAAATACAAGCATCAACTTTAAAATATCCAACATACTAAACCAGAAGGAAGAGGGCATATTCAAATCATTTAATGCCAGGTCTGAACTCTATAATCGTTTCAATCCCGGTAGAGCTTTTAGTTTAGGTTTTAGCCATAAATTCTAATAATTGTTATGGCGGAACAACCATCAGCAATAAACGTGATATGGCCGGACAATCCCCTTATGTTCTAAACGCAGGTATAAGCTACGGAAATTATGATTCGGGCTGGATAGCGGGTCTGTTTTACAATGTAAAGGGACCGGCTCTTTTAATAGCAGGCATCGGGCTGTATCCCGGCATTTATGTTACACCTTTTCACAGCCTGAATTTCAGCATAAATAAAAAAATCGGAGAAAATCAAAGAACATCAATTGATTTTAAAGCTTCGAATATACTAAACAGCCGGACAGAAAGTTACTTTGAATCATTTAATGCCGGTCAACAGTTGTATAATAGTCTGAATCCGGGCAGATCGTTCAGTATCGGTTTATAATATAATTTGTGATTTTATCACTATAACCAAACTAATGATAAACACTATTCTTTTAAATTTAATAACTTTGTACCTATCAGACGGATCAGGCAAATGTTCTAACAAATACAAAAATGAAAATAATCCGGCGATCCTGACATTTAATCGGTCGCACATGCGATTTAATTTATCTTAGAAATAATCATGTGTGACATAAAGGCGCCCTTAATAACAAAATAATAATACAATGAAAAAAATATCTGTTTCCATAGTTCTTTCCTTTTTGGTCTTTAATGTATTTGCACAAATAACTATTAATGAACAGGGGATATATTTAAATGAAAATAATGAACCTTATAACGGCCGGTATATTGAAGAGTTTTCGAATGGACTTGTTAAACTTGACATCTTCCTTAAGGAAGGTAAGCTTCACGGAGAATATGTTTCCTATTTTGAAAATGGCAATCCACATGAGAAAAGAATGTATGATGACGGTAAGAAAGTAAACCGCTGGGAAACATTTAACAAGGATGGCTTGAAAATAGCCGAAGCCAGCTTCCGGAATGACGTAAAACACGGAAAATGGCTTGTCTGGGATGAGAATGGTACCCTCAGGTACGATATGAAATATAAAAATGGTAACCGGTCGGACCTGTGGAGGATATATAACGAGGAAGGCGAGATAATATCAGAAAAAAATTATGACCAATAATTTTTAGCCAGTGTCAGATAAAAAAAATATCCGGAAAAGCCCCCGGGTATTTTTTTCAGGAAATATCTTATTATTTCAGAGTAGCCTGGTTAAGCTCAATTTTAACGGACTCTCTTTGACCGCCGTTCAGTTCCATCTCAACTTTGCTGCTTTCATATGATATCATTGAAGTGTTTACAATGTAATTACCGGGTAAGAGGCCTGAAACTTCGAATTTACCTTCAAAATCAGTATATAATTTATCTCCGGCTTCTTCAATGCTCACTAAAACGCCTGCAAGTGCTTCACCTGTATTCTGGTCAACCACCTGGCCACTTAATGAATATATTGCCAAACCATTGTCTTCTCCTTTATCTGAAGCAAAAGATAAATTCGTTGATAAAGCTGATATAAAAAATACTGCCAGAGCAAAAATTGGTTTTTTCATAATTTTAGAAATTAATTTTGTACAACTTTCTACAAATATACAATGGCAGTATTTCCGGAAGATTAATCCTGGGTGATGTTTATGTTAAGTTTACATTAAGCATTTAAAAGAATATCCGGAATGACCGGGTTTATCCAGAGGAATGCTGAGGCCTGAGCAGATCATTTATTGTTTTAACAGGGTTGAAAGTGGACCGGGGGACCTCAACAAAAACCGTAATCCAGTCTGACATCCCCCCGTTCCATAACCCGGGCAGTTCAAGTGCTTTTATTTTTATGCCATCGACGGACTTATTTGAAATAAAACCGGTATCGGCATCCCTGAATCTCTCCGGATCAAACCGGTTTCCTTTATAATCTTTTACTGAACAAACCAGATCCACCGGGTTAAAATGAGTGGAGGCATTAAAAAGCTTCTTCATTAAAGGGTTTGAAAGATTAATCTGAGAGCTTTCAACTATCTGGAGTGACACGGATCCGTCCCCGTTCTTAACCCAGAAGGGGCCTCCTCCGGGATCACCTTCATTTTTAACCATCCCGCAAATGCGAATTGGCCTGTTTAGTTTTGATATAAGATACCTTCTCTTTTCTTCGCTGCTCCACTGATCCATACCCCAGGGAGGGATAACACATAATTCATCGTTGAGGAATATACCTATCTCATCCAACAGACCATCACCATTGTTATTATTGCTGTAAAGCATGCCAAGATAATCAAAAACCCTCTCCCTGAATGAGAACAACATGCCTCCAAGGGCTTTTTTATATCTGATTGTCTCTTCTTTAAGATGGTCGGGGACAACATTGTCTATATTCTTGATAAATAAAATATCTGCATCCAGTCCGGCCAGATTATCAAGCAACGCACCGTGACCTCCGGGCCGGAACACCAGCTTTCCGTATTTATCCCTGAAAGGATTATTGTCAGGATCTACCGCAATAGTGTCGGTGGACGAATGCTGATGTGAAAATTCTACCGAAAAGTTTACTTTGTACTTTCTTTCAAAATCATCCTTAACCTTGTCCAGCAGCAATTCAAAAGATTTCTGATGCTCAGGTGATACTGTGAAATGTATTTTTACGATGTCCTTGTCTCCCTTGCAATATAAAGCACCTTCAACCAGATGTTCCTCAAAGGCAGTGCGGGATTTGCCATCATACTTATGAAATGAAAGCAATCCCTTTGGCAGATTACCATAATTAAGTCCGTTTTTATTAAGCAGGCATTCAATTATTGGAATATAATCACCTTTGTTGACAAGTGATTCAGGATCCATGTCCTGCTTTTTCAGACATATTTTGAGATCATCATAGAAGGCAAAACTTGTCAGTCCCGATATGAACTCGTTAATGAATGCCCGGTCAGAATCTTTTCCCTTATTTTCAAGAAAAGTATATAGATCCCTGAACATCCGGGTAGCAGCTCCTGATGCAGGGACAAACTTCATTATCTTTTCGTTGACAGATTTTGTTTCATAAAGCTGAATAAAATCAGAGAGGGTGTCCTCTGCCGGTTGTAAAATACCATCCCCTGCCGTGGCAGGCTTTGATACTGGCAAGAACGGGAAACCTTCCCTGAAACGGCTTAACTGACCTTCAACTGCATCAAGAGTAATGCCTCTTTCTTTCAAGTCTTTAAGATCATTTTCAGTGAACATATTAGTTTATTTTTATATAAAAATAAGAGATCCTTTGAATATCATAGGGATGTAATAAAGATTATTCAGAAATTAACTTTTTGTATTTGTAAATTCACGTCCTGATCTGAAAGCCTGCAAATTAAGTTCAACAATCCTGTTTCCCTTCCTTTTGAATACTTCAGCGATTGCTGACTCAAGCTTATCCTGATCAATTTTAAGAAACTGAGAGGCAGCACCAAGTATTACAATATTTGAAGCCCTGGATGATCCGGTTTCCCGGGCAATTTTGTCGGCATCAATAATAACATGATTTCTGATTTTCTCTATCTCCTTAATAATTTTATCTTCATCCGGATAGTCATTAATATTCTTCACAGGGGTTGTATTGGTAATCAGCCAGCCATCTTCTGACAACCAGGGCAGATAACGAAGTGACTCCATTGGCTCGACAGATATTATCATATCGGCTTTCCCGAGAGGGATAAGGTCGGAATCAATTTCTCTGTCCGATATACGAAGATTGGACTGCACCGCCCCTCCCCTCTGGCTCATCCCGTGAACTTCAGACTGCTTGAAGTGAAGGTCATCTTCAATTGCAACCATACCAATGCATGCTGCAATTGATAATATACCCTGTCCTCCCACTCCTGCAATAATTATGTCTGTTTGCATTTTCTGTTATTTTTCGTTCTCCTTATCTTTCTTTTTTTTCCTTAAAACCTGGATGCATTCCCTTCTCGCAATTACTACAGATACTCCTTTATAGGCCAGTTCTTCCCTGATTACCGAGACATTACCTGCATGGTGTTTCTTCAGGGGAGTTATAACCCTTATGTGATCAGGTTCAACGCCAATGCCCCTGCAGATATTTTCAATCTTTCCTGTTGCTGAAGATTTTTGTCCGCCGGTCATCCCGGTAGTGGAGTTATCACCTATTAATACCGTAATGGCAGATCCGTCATTCACGGCATCAAGCAATCCGGTAATACCGGAGTGAGTGAATGTTGAATCCCCTATTACACAAATTGAGGGATCAAGACCGGCATCAGCCGCACCTTTTGCCATAGTAACAGATGCTCCCATATCAACACAGGAATTAATTGCATTAAAGGGAGCCAGTGCCCCCAGGGTATAACATCCAATATCGGAGAAAACACGGCCCGGACTGTATTTTTCAATTGATTCAAGCAATGCCCTGAACATGTCAATATGTCCGCAACCGTCACAAAAAGAAGGTGGCCTGTTTTTAACGAGTGATGGGATTGCTGGTCCTTTCCCGATTTTGAAACCAAGAGCCCGTGAAACATGATCGGGATTAAGTTCTCCGTCACGCGGGAGACTCCCGTCAAGTCTGCCCCTGATTTTTTTACTGGTTTCAGGATATCCACGCAGCATCTCTTCTGCAAGGGGATATCCCTCTTCCAGAACAAGGATGCTGTCACAATCATTTAATATTATGCTGATCATCCTTGCAGGCATGGGATATTGAGATATCTTAAGCACAGGGTAATCAAGGTTTTTTTCGTGGCACACCTCCATATAGTAATTATATGCAAGACCACATGCTATAACACCAATGGATCTGTTTTTTCCTTCTGTCACCATGTTGTAACCGGAATTTTCTGACTCATCAACAAGGTCGGCCTGAACGGAAAGCAGAGTCTTGTACCTTTTACGTGCAATAGCGGGTAAAAGAACAAACTGCCGAAGATCGCCGGGAAGATTGAGTTCTTTTTGTCCTGACATGCTTCGGCATTTAACAGACGACCTTGAATGTGATAATCTGGTGGTTAGCCGCAGCATAACGGGCAGCCTGAATTTTTCAGATAATTCAAATGCATCAAAAATCATATCATAGGCTTCCTGCTGGCAGGAAGGTTCAAATACGGGAATCATTGCAAATTTCCCGTAAAACCTTGAATCCTGTTCGTTCTGGGAAGAGTGCATAGAAGGGTCATCTGCCACTGTAATAATAAAACCTCCGTTAACACCGGTTATAGCTGAATTCATAAAAGGGTCTGCCGCAACATTCAATCCGACATGTTTCATACATACCATGGTGCGCTTACCGGCATAAGACATTCCAAGTGCAGCTTCCATAGCAGTTTTTTCGTTTGCCGACCAGTTACAGAATATTTTGTCTTCAGATGCCTTCTCCGAGTTTTGAACATATTCCATGATCTCGGTTGAAGGGGTGCCGGGATATCCATAGATTCCCGATATACCCGCATCAATACCTGCTTGTGCCACTGCCTCGTCACCAAGTAACATCAATTTATTCATAAAATATCTTTTTACCTGTAGTTGTTCAACAAAAATATAAATAAAAAGATGCAAAAAATATGTTATATATCACAAAGGAAATTTAATATTTACAGGCTTAATCGTGACAATACCTGACTGCTAAAGACATGATAGTCAGCTGTAAACAGTTGCGATTATCTTTCTGTTTCCTCCGTGGTTGCGGAATTCGCAAAGATATATGCCCTGCCATGTTCCAAGGCTTATTTGCCCTCCCTTTACAGGAATGGTTAGCGAAACCGAAAGCAGGCTTGATTTTACATGTGCAGGCATGTCATCCGGGCCCTCAATTGTATGAATATACCCGGGGTCATTCTCAGGGACGAGTTTATTAAATACGTATTCCATATCCCTCCCGACATCCGGGTCTGCATTTTCATTTATGGTAATTGCTGCAGATGTGTGTCGCAGGAAAAGATTAAGCATTCCCGTTTCAGGCAGCCTGTCAAGGTGCTCTTCAATCAAACCTGTAATAAGATGGAAGCCCCGGCTGAAAGGCGGCAGGATTATTTCAGTCTGCTTGATCATAGTAATAATAATTAATTGGTTTTAAAGCTATCGGTTAAAAGATGCAACAATAACTGAGAAAAGATGTTATACAATATAGTTTTTCACAAATTTAGATAAACTATAATATTAGTAAATGGCCGAATAATTTATTTTATTTATTTTTGAGACGGCATGGATTTTGTTTTTCTTTTAACCGGCCGAAATTGACTGTTGTATGGCAAAATTGACTGTAATAAAATATCTGCTTTCAGTAATTATGCTGTCAATGATATTTGCCGATGCAAATACCCAGCAGGAGCGCCGGCAACAAGACCCTCTTCAGATAAGCGGAATTATCAGTGATGAGTTCAATGACCCGCTACCCTATTCACACATAATTATTTTAAATGCAGGAAAAGGAAGCATTGCCGATCGCCGGGGCAGGTTTTCATTTATTGTATACCCCAATGATACCCTGATTTTCTCATCCCTGGGCCATAAAAGAAAACAGGTGGTTATTCCTGCAGATTTAGATGTGGTGCATTACTCTTTTGATGTAAAGCTTGAAAGGGACACCTTTGAAATTAAAGAAGTTACTGTTTTCCCATGGGCTACTTACGAAGAATTCTCAGAAGCTTTTATAGCCCTGGACCTTCCTGAAGATGATTATGACAGGGCAATAGCAAATATTGCCCTTATACAGACATGGATGGAACTTGAGGGTTTGCCTCTTGATCCCGGGGCAAGTTTCAAAACTGCCATGCAGCAGCATTATTACCGCAATATGTATGCAGGACAACCGCCAAACAATCTTCTGAATCCTTTCTCCTGGGCACAGTTTATACAGGCAATCAGAGAGGGAAAATTTCAGAGAAGATGATTTTATTATAGTTTGCACCTTCTTGCGCCAAACAATTTTTCAACTATTTTTGAGTTTTTATCCAGTAAAAGCTGCACAAAATGTTTGTTCAGAAAATATCCCTTTAATGTCTTTTCACAGGTTTATTCATATTTGCTGCATATTCATATTTCTGGGTAATGCTTACGCTCCTGCACAAACTTCTTTTCTGAAGCTTTCAGGTAATATAACTGATGAAGACGATCGTCCTTTACCTCTTGTCAATATCAGTGTAAAGGGAACACCATATGGTACTGTAAGTAACGATAAAGGCGAATACAGCCTCACTGTTCCGGCGGAAAGGGAGGTTACTCTGGTTTTAACAATGCTCGGATATGAATCCGTAATACATGTTTTAAACGGTAATAAGGGAGATGATCTCAGACTTGACTTCAGGATGCAGGCCTCTTTCGAGGAAATCTCAGAGGTTATGATATTGCGGGGAAGAGACAGGGACGGTAGTCTCGGGGAACTGGA
>JAWODJ010000043.1:0-21102 GCA_046483315.1 Bacteroidales bacterium
ATTATTTATACAGTAATACTTAATGACCAATAAAAAAACCATTTTTTTGTATACCTTTCCGTTTGCTGATATCCCTGAGTTGCTCATACCCGGTTTTTATTATTAATTTATATGATATTAACTTTACAGTAATCCTGAAATTTCCAAAAATAAATGCCTGAAACCCCATCAGACTTCATCAGACAAGATAATATGCAGAAAGCATGGGGGTTCCATCGGAATTGAAACACTGAGTATGAATTACATGCTAAACATAATTAACTGATTATTAACTTGATTAACCTAATTTGTACATATGAAAATACAGTTAATTCCGGCACGACTGATAAGTATGCAAACAATAAAATTATGAAAGTTTCGTGATAAAAGTAATATACGAAATAACAGCAAAAAAAGATAAAAAAACAGTTGAAAAAAAATTCAGATATTTCATGCCGCCCGTTTCCCGATACTTATGTCTCATTGAGAAAAGATATTTTTGTATCAATTAAAAATTACCCGACTCCGGATTATTTTAAATATGTTAGCAATATATCAGCTACTTTACGGTCATTACGCAGGTGGGGGACTTTATTCTGGCCGCCAAGCTTACCAATTGAACTCATGTATTTTGCAAAACTACCGGGGGGCATCACCCTTATTGTAAGAGGTTGAATTATCTTACCCTTTACCAGATCGTTATAATAGGAGTTTTTCCTGCACATTAAAAGATCCAGTTCATAACTGAAATCATCAACGGATGAAGGCATTTCAGAAAATTCAATAAACCATTCATGACAGGGTTTACCGTTGGGATTATCAACAAGGGGGGCAACTGTGAATTCATTAATTTTTGCACCTGTCTTACCGGATGCCTCATTCACAGCCGATTCAGCCTCTTCAGCAATAACATGTTCCCCAAAGGCAGAAATAAACTGGCTCACTCGTCCGGTAACCGTAATACGGTAAGGATCTCTCGATATGAATTTAACAGTATCTCCTATGTTATATCCCCACATACCGGCATTTGTATTGATTATCATTACATAATTCACTCCGGTTTTTACGCCTGCCAGGGGTACTCTTTCAGGTTCGTCATCAAAAAAAGTATCCAGCGGAATAAACTCATAGAATATACCGGAATCAGGTATAAGCAACAGCCCTTCCGAAGGATATTGATCCTGAAATGCAAAAAAGCCTTCGGAAGCGGGAAAAATCTCCAGAAGATCAATATCCCCGCCTATCAGTTCGCTGAATTTTTGTTCATAAGGTTCAAAATTCACCCCTCCATATACAAAAAGGCTGAAACCGGGAAAAAGGTCAAGAATAACAGACCTGCCCGATTTTTCCAGCAGACGTTCAAAATACATTTCCACCCAGGGAGGGATACCGCTTATAAGGCTCATATCCCTGTTTATTGTCTCGTCTACTATTGCATCCAGCTTCCTGTCCCAGTCCTCCATACAATTAACCTTCCATGAGGGAAGCTGCCTTTTCCTCAGATAACCGGGTACATGATGGTTTACAATTCCCGATAAACGCCCTGCGGGAATGCCACTTTCACTTTTAAGCCGGGGGCTGCCGGAAAGGAATATATAATTACCGTCAAGAAATCCTGTTTTTCCGGTTCTGTTTATATAATTAAGCAGTGCTATCCTTGTGGAATTAATATGATTGGGAATGGAGTCCCTGGTAATGGGTATATATTTACCGCCAGAAGTTGTGCCTGATGTCATGGCAAAATAGAGAGGCCTGCCGGGCCAGAGAACATTCTTTTCACCAAGCCTTGCACGACCGATATATGCCCTGAGTGATTCATAATCGCGCACGGGTACATTCTTTTTAAAATCCTCATAAGACTTTATCCCGGCAAAAGCATGGTCCCGGCCAAAAGATGTGTTTTTGCCCTTTTGAATCAGTTGCCGGAAGACTTTATTCTGCATTTCAACTGAATACCTGCTCCACGATCTTACTTTCTTATCATACAATCCGGCAGCCAGTTTTGCTGAAAATTTTAGAATACCCATACAACATAATTTTATTTATCTATCAGAACAGGCTCTTCCGAACCGGTTTCGAGAATCCGTTTTATCAAAGCCCTGTAGACATTAAGCCCCTGTTCAAGTGCCTCAACGGGAAGCCTTTCATCAACATTATGAATAGTCTCAAGGATATGAACAGGAATAAAAACAGGCAACATCCCGTAGGTGGGGATTCCCTCTGCACGGAAATAATTATTGTCGTTTGATGCAGGTGCCAGTACAGGAATTACACCTGATCCGGGATAAACTTCATGCAAAGCATCCCTCATATAGAAATAAAACTGATCTTTTTTCGTAGGAGGGGTTTGGGGCTCCTCATGAAGGATTCTTATTTCCAAATCTTCATTGGAAAGAGCCCTCCTGATCTCTTTAATAAACTCCTTAGAAGTGGTTTCAGGCAGTAAACGGCAGTCCAGAACGGCGGTTATCTCCTGGGGCATCTGGTTAGGCTGACCCGGCGGAGTATTGACCGAGGTAATGGTGGCGGTATTAGTGATCAAAGAAAAAATAATGTCCTCCCTTTTCATGGCAGGAACAACGAAAGGCCTGAAAAGCCGGAGGTTCCTCAGTGCCAGTCCGCGCACCCCCCCTTCAATCTTCCCCAGCTCACGGAACATATCCCTGGTGGATTCTGAAAACCTTACTTTTCGGGTCCGTTCAGTAAGCCGGTTAAGAGCCTGAATTTTATCCTGTATTACATAGCTTGAAGGGGTTACTGCACTGTGACCCTGTGTGGTCATCTTCAGGGTGAGTTCCAGCCACAAACTGCGCTTGAAGGTAACTGAGACCCCAAAAAGCTTCCGGCCGGGATCTCTTACCAGTACCTCCGGAATACCTGCCCCTCCCTCACCATAGACTACAACAGGATTAAGATATTCAATGTATTCTTCAGTGATGATTTTTGCACCGCTATACCCGCCGGTTTCTTCTCCTGATACAGAAAGCATGGTGACATTATAAGGCAGGTCATTATCGGCAGCAAAATCAATAAAATACTCCAAAGCAAGCAATTGCATCACTCCCATACCTTTATTGTCAATTGACCCCCTCCCCCATACCTTACCGTCGGCTATGGTTCCGGAAAACGGAGGATAGGTATACTCACCGTTCCAGACAGCAGGAACAACATCGATATGATTCAACAACACAATATTGGGCTTTTCCATATCCAGGGGGTAAAGGGAAGCAGTAAAATTAAACCTTGCCGGTTCATCGGTAAGAATCTCAACATTCAACCCCTTTTGCCTGGCCACAGTTGAAAAGAACAGTCCGGCCATTCTTTCATTTCCGGTTACAGAAGGATGTTTTACATACTGGCTTAGCAGACGTGCAGAATAGGGTAAAGAATCACTTACCCTGTAAACGGTTCCGGCAAAACCATGGTAAAATAAATGAAAACAAGCTGTTAGGAGTATTAATCTTTTGTACATGATACAAAAATAATATATCTAAAACAACTTCAAAATTTAAACCCCGGTTTGATTTAAGATCAGTATGCTATGAAATAATATCAACATAATAAACTGCCGGGAAGTTATTATGCATTCAGGGTATTCCGATCAGAAGAGCCCTTGAATTATTGCAAATAATAATTACGGTAACAATACCGGCTTAAACCCCGGGTTATTCCTCCCGGAAAATTAATGTATAAATATCCGGTTAACAGGAACTATACATCAATATTTGCATATTTGGCATGCTTCTCAATAAATTCCCTCCTGGGAGGGACTTCATCTCCCATAAGCATGGCAAATATCCGGTCGGCTTCGGCAGCGTTTTCAATTGTCACCTGCCTTAATTTCCTGGATTCAGGATTCATGGTTGTTTCCCATAACTGCTCAGCATTCATCTCGCCAAGGCCTTTGTAACGCTGAATATGGATTCCGCTCTCCGAGCCCTGTCCCAGTTCCAGAACAGCTTTTTTACGTTCTTCCTCGGACCAGCAGTAACGCTCATTCTTGCCTTTCTTTATAAGATACAGTGGAGGTGTTGCAATATAAAGGTGCCCGTTCTGGATAAGCTCAAGCATATGCCTGAAGAAAAATGTCATAATAAGTGTTGAGATATGGCTGCCATCCACATCTGCATCGGTCATTATTACCACCTTATAGTACCGGAGTTTTTCCAGATTCAGTTCCTTTGAATCTTCATCCGTGCCCACGCTCACTCCAAGGGCAGTGAAAATATTTTTTATCTCCTCATTATCAAATATTTTATGAGGCATAGCCTTTTCAACATTAAGTATTTTTCCCCGTAAGGGAAGAATGGCCTGAAATGTCCGGTCCCTTCCCTGTTTGGCTGTACCGCCTGCTGAATCTCCCTCTACCAGGAAAATCTCACAAGCTGCAGGGTCGCGCTCCGAACAGTCGGCCAGCTTGCCGGGCAGTCCCGACCCTGAAAGAACGTTTTTACGCTGCACAAGCTCACGCGCCTTCCTGGCTGCATGCCTTGCCGTGGCTGCCAGCACCACTTTCTGGACTATACTTTTTGCATCTTTGGGATTCTCCTCAAGATAATGAGAAAGAACCGAACTTACAGCCTGATCGACAGCCCCCATTACTTCTGAGTTCCCAAGTTTGGTTTTGGTTTGTCCTTCAAACTGGGGTTCCTGAACCTTAATGGAGACAATGGCAGTAAGTCCCTCCCTGAAATCATCACCGCTGATATCAAACTTAAGTTTACTCAGCATGCCTGATTTTTCGGCATAATTTTTAAGGGTACGGGTAAGTCCGCGTCTGAACCCGGCAAGATGTGTTCCGCCTTCAACGGTGTTGATGTTGTTTACATATGAATGGACATTTTCAGAGAAAGAAGTATTGTATTGCAGGGATATCTCCACAGGAATTTCATTCTTTTCAGTATCAATATATATTACATCATCTATTATACTGTCCCTGGTAACATCAAGAAACCTGATAAATTCCTTAAGTCCGTCTTCAGAGTAGAAAGATTCATGACGGTAAGATACATTACCACTGTTATTCCCGTTTCCATTACCATTCTCCTCCGTATCCCTTTTATCTGTTATACTGAGTCTTATTCCCTTATTGAGAAAAGCAAGCTCGCGTAACCTGGATGAAAGAATATCATAATGAAAATCAGTGGTTGAAAAAATTGTTTCATCCGGAAAAAAAGTCACTATTGTACCAGTTTTATCAGTAACGCCACTTTCTTTTACCTCAGATAAAGGTTTGCCTGCTGAATACTCCTGAAAGTAAACCTTACCTTTACGGTGAACCTCGGCTATAAGCTTAGAGGATAGCGCATTTACACATGAAACACCTACACCGTGCAGACCGCCGGAAACTTTATAGGACTCCTTGTCAAATTTTCCTCCTGCATGCAATACAGTCATAACAACCTCGAGAGCGGATTTTTTTTCCTTCTCATGATAATCCACGGGTATTCCCCTGCCATCATCAATAACAGTTAATGAGCCGTCTTCATTAATAACCAGGTCAATGTTTTTACAGTAGCCCACCATTGCCTCATCAATGGAATTGTCAATCACCTCATAAACCAGATGATGCAATCCCTTGACACCAACATCACCAATATACATGGCCGGACGTTTTCGAACCGCCTCAAGCCCTTCAAGGACCTGGATACTGTCAGCCAGATATTCTCGTTTTTCTATTTCCTCAGAATCCATCTGCATTAATAAATATTAAATTATAATTACAACACATAAATTAGTAGTAAAATTTTAAAAACATCTATCCGGTTTTTAAAATTTAACAAATGTAAATAAAATTTTTTCATCAAAAATTATAAACAGTCAGATGAAAAAATTTTATGTTAAAGCGAAGCAGTTTATCCTGTAAGTCAATTATATATCTAAACTATATTGCGAACGGAGCTTTTAATAGCATGGATAATCAACCGCAGGTCAAAATTTAGTTAATTTTTAAAATAAACCTTTGTTTTTTACAGGATAAATGTACTAAAAATATAGCAGCATCCGGCAGAAAAACCTTTCTGCAACACCCATTTTTTCAACAAATAACAAACAGCTTAGCCGCTTATTTTACAATACATTACAAGGAGTATGTAAAGCCTCCCAGTACGGAGAAGCCTTGTACAGGGTAGTTATTCCATTTATAGTACCTGGCGTTGCTTATATTGTTAAACCGGATAAAACCTGAAAGAATCCTGTTATACCTGTATTCCAGTCCGATATTAAAATCTGCTATTCCCTGCAATTCCCTTTTCCCTCCTTCATTGCCAAATATGGGGGCATAACGGTTGCCTGTATAGAAAACATCAGCATTTACCAGGATCTTATCCTGCAGGTTATAGCTTGCAGAAAAGCTCATATCAAGGGCAGGTTTGTGCCAGGGATGTTCCAGTATTTTCATACTGTAGCTGTTGTAGTTTACCCTGGCCAGCAGGCTCAGGCGTTCGGAAATGTCAGCTCCTATCTCCCCCGAATATTGCAGCAGTTCAACATCATCATAAACCACGGAAAACTGATTTCCTATAAATATCAGGCTGTCATTTACAAAGAAATGCATATCATCTGTTACAGCATAGGAAACCCTGAAATTAAACGAAATATCGCGTGTAAAATTACCCTTGACACCGGTATGCAGATCAATGCTTTGATTTGAATTTTTTACATACAATCCCGGAACAATAAATGAATTCTCCAGTGCAATGCTTTTGTAGTGATTCACATTAAGATTACCGTCTATACCCACATAAGGGATAACATAGTTGCTTATTATACTGAACTGAAGACTTGCCCTCGGATGAAAATATAATTTGGATTCTTCCCCCAGCTGATCATACCAGGCATGAAATCCTGCAAAAACTTTCCACTCATTGTCAGCCTTGGTAAACCAGGGACTGATTCTTACAACCAGGTTGGAAGTGTCATGTAAAAATGCATTATTATAATAATCAACCCCTAAGTCAGCACCTATAATCTGGCTTCTGACAAATTTACTGAAACCTGACCTGAAAAGGACACCATGTTCCTCAACATCAAGTTTGTCCTGAAAATAATTATATTTCAGCGAAATATCATAGTTAATATAATTTGAATCCGTGTGTGTGGATTTAAATCGAAGTCCGGCATTACCATTAATAAACTGCTGACTTATATCATCTTTTTCGGGTACCGTATCGAGCCCGGTATCATAACCGTAAAAATGAAAGCCGTCGGACTTCAGTCCGGCTTCACCGGATAATACATTCCTGCGCCCCATACGTTTTCCGTAAAAAAGCATTTCATTATCGCTGAATTGCGAATAAGCCTTTTCATCATTGTCAAATTTTAAACGTCCCCGGGAAGAATGGTGCTTCAGATAAAGTCCCCCACTATAGTTACTATTGCGAAGATTGTTAATGCTTAACTCGCCGTAGGGAGTAACATAGCTTCCTACACCCAGTTTCAGGTAACTGCCGTAAAGCCTGGAAACCGGTTCGGCCGACATACGTGCAGCTGTAATAGGTTCAACCTCAAAATCGGTTTCAAGGGGAATTGGCAGAATTGTATAATTAAAAACCGGGGTAACACTTATTGTATCGGTCAGCGAAGGCAGCAGGTTTATCTTCGATGCATCAGCAACAGAAGGTTCATAATTCCTTAAAACTACTACCTCCTTGTCAATATCATCCTGGGCTGTCATTACATAAGATAGAAACAAAAACAGTAACCCTGAAAACAGTACCGGTTTCATATATCCTGAAAAAAAATTTATCTTGTTCATAATTCGGGTAATTGATTATATCCGGTTTATCGATCCCTGATCATTATCTCCAGGGTATCCCTGTCATCCGGCAAACTCATATCCTCTTCCTTTTCGATATCCCTGATGCGGTTTCTCGCTTCAGTCAATATGCCGTCATCTGTAATATCATAATTATCTATAATGCTCTGAAGAGTGTGTCTTGCCTGGAAATCATCGCCCAGTTCAAGATAGATATCTGCCAGCAGGATGAATGACCTGGCCATCCAGTATTGATGAGGTGTGTTCATGGCAACAATATCATATATCTCCTGTTCAGACTTTTCATACTCACCCTGCAGGAAATATATCTCGGCAATACGGTATTTGGATTCTGCACCTTCCCGGCTGGTCACCTCGTTTGCAACTAACCGGAACTCATTCAGAGCCTGATCGAACTGCTTCATAGCCATGTGAGCTTTACCCTTACTGAAGTGTACCTCCCTTATGATTTCCTCGGCCAGATTATCGGTGGCAAGAAGCCTTGAGGCTGCATCTATTGTGCCCTGATGATCTTCCAATATCACATTGCAGCGCATCTGACCAATCCTTGCTACCAGCAGATTGGTGCCAAGTTCGGCTACACGCTCAAGTTCCTCATAATTACTTAGGGCATCCTCATAATTGCCAAGTTCAAAATTTATAGAGGAAGCTCCGGCCAGGGCCTGCTCGGTAAAAGTGTTCCTGAACATTCCGATTATAAAATTATAGGATTCAAGTGCCTCGTTAAATTCATTCATTCTGTGATGACAATCGGCCTTGTAGAAGTGAGCATTCAGAATAAAACTTCCGTTCCGGAACTGATCGATGTACTGCCCGAAATTCTCCACCGCCTGCCTGCAGTTACCTGCCATATATAAATTCTCGGCAGCAATATATGTCAGTGAATCCTGTTCGGAAATGGAAACCCTGGCATAATCTCCGAGCGTCCTTGTATAATCTACATATGACTCGACCTCATTCATATCCAGGTATATATTCCGCAGACCGGCCAGGGCCGATCTCGATTCCGGGGTTCCCGGATAACCCTCTGCAACTTTCTTGTAATAAGCAATTGCCTCTTCATTGCGGTTCCGGTTATAATCAATCAGCCCCAGCTGCAACAGGGCAGAGCTTACATAAGTGCTTGAAGGATGATCTTCAACCAACTTCCGGTAATATGTTATTGCTCTTAACGGGGAATTAACAGTCATATAGGAATTGCCCATTTCATAAAGGGCATCGGTACGGTAAGGTGAGTCCGGATGGTTTTCAAGAAGCCGATCCAGAACCTCTATCTTATTGTTTATCCGGTTCATAAGACCCAAAGCAACAGCTTTCTGAAATAAGGCATAATCCTGATTAGCCATTCCGTTTGATATTGATCTGTCATAATAATCAATGGCGGTTTCATATTGTGACATAATAAAATAAGAATCACCTATCCTGTTCATAGCATCGCCTGCCATTCTTGTTTTAGGTTCACGTGTAAGATTAAGATACCTTCTGAACCATGAAACAGCATTCTGGTAATTATTATTCTTAAAATATGCATACCCCATATTATAATGGGCAATATTATATTCATTTAGCTCAAATGCTCCAGGTGAAAGAAGAAAACGGTTATAGTTCCGTACAGCATCATCATACCTGCCAAGCCTGAATTGCGCTTCACCTTTCCAGTAATAAGCCTGGGCGGCGATGGCAGGGTTGAATTGTGCATTCTGAAGAGATTCATCAAATATTTCAATTGCATCTTCAAAACGCAGATTGCTGTACAACTCCAGTCCCCTGAAATAAGCTACACGCTGATGAGCCCTCCTTATATCATTGTTCTTTATCCTTATATTATCGATTGAAATAAGTGCCTCCCGGTAATTCCGGGTGTTCATATAAGCCATAACCAGATAGTTATAGGCTTCATCAATCCTCCTGGAATCAGGAAACAATTCAATGAAAGAATTAAACCCTTTTATGGCTTCGTTAAACGGAGAATATGCAATTTCAAAAGTCAGAACAGAATAATTAAAAAGAGCATCCTCCTGAATGGTCTTGTCGTAGTCAGCACTTGAAGCAACGGAAAATGCCATCCGGGCCTTTTGTTTATCACCCGTGTTAATATAGCAATCCGCAAGATGGTAATTGGTATTCTGGCTAAGAAGATCATCCCTGTCCCCCACCTTCTCAAACATTGCCGCAGCCTCTTCATAACGTTGTGTCTGGTAATAGCAATAACCAAGCTGGTAACGGTCTTCCCTTGAAATACGACCAGTATTGTCCATAAATATTTCCAGATAATAAATCGCATCCTTGTATTGCCTTCTCCGGTAATAGGACTCACCTATTATCCTGGCAATTTCATGTACACGCCTTGACACAGCTACTTCCAGCAACTCAGGTCCGTTTGCTATTACATCGTCATATCTCCTCTGTTTATAATATATCTGGATAATGTAATAGGGAACCAGTCCCGAAAAAGATTCATCTTCCCTGAGACTCAGGAAGCCGGGCAGGGCAGTTGCAAGATTATTATCCGTATAGGCTATATGGGAATAGTAATAAGTTGCCGGAGCCGCATAAGGTGAATCCCAATCCTTTATTACAAATAATGCCCTTGATGCCCTCTCAAATTCATTTCTCATGAAATAACCGTAACCAAGCATAAAGAAATACTCATCCCTCAGTTCCTCCCTGAGATATTCATGCCTGGCAGCTTCAAGCCAGTCCCCTGATTTCCTGTAATTTCTTTTCCTGTAATAAAAGCGGCCCAGGTGAAAATTTGCATCATTCAGACGGATACTCTCAGGGTTATTGTCTATAAACTTAATCATCAGGTATTCAGCATCATCATTGAAAAGTTCTATGGCACACAATGCAGAATAATACTCGGCTTCTGACTTAAGAAGGGTATTAACATCTTCATATTCCTCAATCGCTTTCAGAAAATGTTTTTGTGCAGCTCCGTATTTCTCCTTTTCAAAAAGATCCATGGCCCGGTTAAAGGACAAATCTTCGTTATCGAAAATCAAAGATCTCTGCCCCCTGACGTTTTGAGCATAAATAAGGGAAAAAAGAGCTGCCAATATATAAAATCCGGCAATCCTCATAATAGATTTTAATAAAAATTAAAATTGAATCAAAAATAAATATAAATTGGGACCTGCCCGTTATTTTAAGTTTATTTTAATTAACAATAACTGATATTTTAGCTGTTTATTCTGTCACTCCTCCCAAAAATTAGCTATTTTAGCACCCCGGTAAACATACAAACTGCCATGACCGGGGAAAACCGGTATAAAATAGTGACCGGCATCTATAGTTATAATGCAGGGATTACTCAAAAAAACAAATTACCTGATCAACATGTCGCTCGATGTTATTATAGATTTGGCAAAAGTAAATATCTTCCAGGATGACAGCCTTATCCTTTCAGATGTATCATTTACAATAGAAAAAGGGGAGTTTGTCTACATAATAGGTAAGGTTGGAAGCGGCAAAACAAGCATAATAAAAACACTTAATGCCGAACTTCCCCTTAAATCCGGTAATGCAATGGTTGCCGGTTACAATCTTGGAAAACTGAAAAAGAAACAGGTACCCTTTCTGCGAAGAAAGCTGGGAATAGTATTTCAGGATTTTCAGCTGCTGAGTGACCGCAATATATATGATAACCTGGTATTTGTCCTGCGCGCCACCGGATGGAAGAATAAAAAAGAGGTCAATGACCGTATTGTTGAAGTACTGGAACGGGTTGACCTCAATTACAAAGGGTATAAAATGCCTCACCAGCTGTCAGGTGGCGAACAGCAACGTGTTGTTATAGCAAGGGCACTGCTCAATAATCCCGATATTATCCTTGCCGATGAGCCGACCGGCAATCTTGATCCGGAGACTTCTGAAAACATCCTTGAACTGCTTCTGGAGATAAGCAGCAGCGGACGGGCAGTTATAATGGCCACACACAATTATCCCCTGCTGAAAAAGTTTCCCGCGCGCACGATAAAATGCGAAGGGGGAAAAACAACAGAAGTTGATCATACAGCTGAAATAGACTTCAACACCCTGATGGATTAACCCGGAAACAGTTAAAATATAAGAAAGCCGGCCGGATGCAGGTTATATCATGATACAACCTACTTTTTTATATATCTGAGAGGAAATCCCAGCCTGTTGATCTTCAATCGCGGATAAGAAATCTTTTCTGCACCAAATCCCTCATAAAAACGGGCTACCCCGGGATTAACAGATCCGTTGAAATCCATCAGCATGCCTGTATCCGCATACTGCCTTACAAAACTGTCTATAAGCAGGAACATTGCACCGTGCCTTTTACCTTCAGGGGTATTGGCCGAAAAATAAAATACATAACGGTCATAATCCGTCAAAAAACATGCTGCGGCTATAATTTCCCCTTCAGGCGACCGGGCTGCCCTTATACTTATAAAACCACCGGCCATGCCCTTCTCAAGCAAAAGCTGAAGCCTTTTATAATTAATCTTTCTGATTCCGGAATAGATTTTACCCCTGTTCCGTACAAACATCCTGATAATGTCAGAAGGACTGTGGCATGGAAGAAGCTCAGTACCAAGTTTGCCGGATTTGTTTATATTTCTTCTTGTATTCAAATTATAGTCCCCCGCCAGAGAATCATATGGTTTGTCAAGCCTGAGAACATAATTACTCATTCCGGTAAGATGAAACCCCGGCAGATCAAAACCATTCATCTCATTCAGTGCTATGTCAACAAAACGGAAAGACTGAGATACTTTTTCAATTAACACGGGCACAGTTCTCATGTAACTGTCATCAGTAAAAAAACAACCCAACTGCTGTACGAAAATCGGCTGGAACAGATAGGATACACCAAATTTCCTGTTCCAGGTGAGAGGCATGAAAGCCCTGCCGTCATCAATAACAACTGCATGCCAGCGGGGACTGAATGTGTCGAGAAAAACTGAACTGGCATATATCCGGCGGTTGCCCGCCTTCCTCAGCCACTCATCCCATTCACTCCTGTTAATGGAATCATTGGTCAAATACCTGATCTCTTTATCCATTATGTTGCAGCTCTGATAATTTCAAGATAAACATTTTCCCAGTTTTTCCACCTTCCTGTACCGGAAAAAGATTCATTATGCCATAAAGTTACAAGGGTACCGTTTACATCTTTGACCTTTTCGACAATCCTGCATGCAAATTCAGCCGCATCCGGAGACGGGAGTTTCATATAATCACAAAGGGAGCCGTCCATTATCTGGAAGGGGAAAATCTTCAGACCGGTAATCTCATCCCCTTCAAGATCATAAAACATATAAGGAGTACAGGTACCTGCCCTGAATCCGGCTGTTTCCGCCCAACCCATTGTATAATCCTCACTGATACCGCTTTCTGAAAGATATCTGTATGTGTCCGGAAGGCAAAGCCGCAAATAATGCTGCCTGCTTCTTACGGGTGCTTCTCCTGTAATCCGGGTAAGCATCTCTGTCTCCTTCTTCAGTAATTCAGAATTATTATACGATAACCAGGAGGGATGTATTCCCCACCCGTACCTTGACGACAGATCGTCAATAAGCCGGCTGTAAGCAGGGTGACTGACCGGAACGGACTTATCGAATTTACCGTATGTTCCGGCCGAAAAAAAGAAAATGGGAGATAATCCGTTCTCCCCGTGAACTGTCTCGATAAGCCTGAATGTATCAAAGGGATCTTTCCGGCCATTGAAAAGCACACGATAACGAAAAATCAATTCATCAATATCGCCTTTAAGGGCTGATCTGGCAAATCCCCCTGCAGTCCGCCACAATCCCCGGTTCTTATAAGCCCAGGGTATATCAACATCAATAGTAGGAATAAAAGTGAATTCCCTTTCGGGGAAATAAACGGCAGGGTATTTACGGACAATGGATTCCCTGAGCGCTGCCGCCCACAAGTCCACTACAGGCTCGTCTGCAAAGGAGTACCTGCAGGCAAGGCTGCCCGAAAAGGGAAAACGACCATGCTCATCCTTTATGCCGGGGAGATACTCTTCATAACGGCTAATCATATAAAATGAAGCGGCAAAAAGATCAAAACCTGTATCATCATGTCCCGGTGAACGGAAAAGAACAATTTTTCCGTTCACCCTTTCTATATCAATATTCTGATTGCATACATTTTTTTCGTAAAGAAGGCCGTGAGGAACAATGTTCACTGCCCCCGCCATATAAGAGTCCGTGTAGTTGATAAGCGGGATACCGGCAAGGCGGGCTTCTTCAATATCGGTGGTAAATACAAGTTCTGTTCCGAGAATATTTTCAACAAGGTGTAAAGCAATATATCTGAGCCGGGATGTGATTTTTGGCGAAAACAACAGTATCTTATGCCTTTCCATATGCAAATTTAATTAAAAATTTTATGCTAAAGCTAAGCAGTTCCGGCTGTAAGTTGAAATTTTGTTTTAAAAAACTTTCCACTAATTTTGAGCACAAAAATGCTGAAGAACCATTTTCATATCCTTCATCACAGGAAAGCCTTCCCTCTGGAATCAGGAGAAATCCTTCCGGAACTGGAGATAGCATATAATATCTACGGCACTTTCAAACCTGAAAAAAATAATGTCATATGGGTATGTCATGCATTCACTGCCAACTCTGATGTATTTGACTGGTGGAAAGGCCTTTTTGGTGAAAACTGCTTTTACAATCCCGAAGACTATTTCATCGTATGTGCCAACAAGCTGGGATCATGCTACGGCTCGACCGGCCCCCTCTCCACAAATCCCCGAACCGGCAGGCCGTGGTTCCACAGCTTTCCTGAAATAACGATACGCGACATGGTGAATGCCCATGAAATACTCAGAAAACATCTTGGTATTGAAAGAATACACACTGTCCTTGGAGGATCGACCGGAGGCCACCAGGCACTTGAGTGGGTTATTATGAAACCCGGCATTCATGACCACCTTATCTCCATAGCCAACCATGCACTGGCCTCTCCATGGAGCATTGCCTTCAGCCAGTCCCAGCGGCTTGCCATATCGGCCGATCAAAGCTGGCAGGAAAACCGGCCCGAAGCAGGCAATAAAGGCCTGATCGCTGCACGTTCAATAGCCCTGCTGAGTTACCGTAATTACAACACCTTCGCTAAAACACAATCTGAAGACAGCAATGAGAAGACAACAGGCTTCAGGGCAATGAGTTACCAGACCTATCAGGGCGAAAAGCTGGCAAAACGCTTTAACGCCTATTCTTACATGAAACTGCTCAATGCACTTGATTCACATAATATAGGGCGGAAAAGGGGCAGTATTGAGAAGGTTCTTGCTTCTGTCAGTTCCAAAACACTTGTAATCGGCATATCAAGTGATTATCTGTTTCCTGTAAAAGAGCAGCTGTATCTCACCGAAAACATTCCAGGTGCAACTTTTACTGGGATAGAGTCACTTTATGGTCATGACGGTTTCCTTATAGAGACAAAAAAGATAGCATCGGCAATTAACAGGTTCTATAACAGGTAAAAATACCGGTTAAAGAAATACTTAATGACCATACCACTTTGCTGTTATTCATTTTAAAATTTTTATAGTTTTGTATATTCACATATGACATCAGCACTGATTTTATTTCTGAATCTTTTACTTTCACTTCCCGGTACCGCTTTATCCGTCAGGAAATTGGCGAAGCACAGGTACGAGAGGGAGATTTACTTTTCAGGATAATGGCTTACGAGATACAAATGGTGATAACAGATCTGGATGGGACACTCTTTGATGATGAAAAAAAGATCAGCAAAGAAGACCTTGACACCCTGGAGTGGCTGGGAGAAAAAAATATCTGCAGGGTGATAGCAACCGGCAGGAACCTGTTCAGCGTAAAAAAGGTTTTACCTGCTAATGTTCCTGTGGATTACCTTATTTTTTCAACCGGTGCCGGTGCGGTAAACTGGAAAACCGGCGAATTGATATATGCCGCCCACCTCAGGGAAAAGGAGGTTGCCCTGGCAATTGAAACACTGATCAGGGCAAAAATGAGCTTTATGGTCCATGACCTTGTCCCCGGTAATCACGCCTTTCTTTACTATGATTCAAACTGCGGCAACAGTGACTTTAAAAGACGAATAGAACTTTACAGCGATTTTGCAGCTCCCCTGCATCTTGATCCTCCGAATTACAGGCATGCCAGCCAGCTTCTTGCCATTGTGCCGGAGAATCTTTCAGTACTGGAAGATATAAGAAAAAAACTGGACTCAATGAGGGTAGTGAGAACAACTTCCCCGCTTGACGGGGAAAGCATGTGGATAGAAATTTTTCCGGCAGATGTTTCAAAAGGCCATACAGTTGAATGGCTTTGTAAAAAACTGGATAGAGATCCTTTAAAAACCATTGGCACAGGAAATGATTATAATGACCTTGATCTTCTCAATTTTGTAAATTATCCTTTTGCTGTGGCCAATGCCCCCGGACCAATAAGAAAGCTTTACAGAATCTGTAAAACCAACAACAAAAGCGGTTTTTCAGATGCCGTACATCAGATAGTCAGGAAATAATCCGGTTATTCCCTGAGGTAACAATTGGCACCGGATATTTGCAATTAATAATATTTCAGGCCGTTATATATATTGTGACTGTACTGAAAAACAGCTGTTTTTGGAAAAGTCAAAGAAATTACAGATCTTTGCAGAACTTTTTCCAAATTGATCAAACCGTAAGATATTAAAGATAAATCGTTATGCCCTGGATATGGAATGCGTTCATACTATTTGCAGCTTACCTGCTGGGATCAATTCCAAATGCAGTCTGGATAGGTAAGTTTTTCTTCAATACGGATGTCCGCGACCACGGTAGCAAAAATGCCGGAAGTACAAATACAATCCGTGTTCTGGGCTATAAAGCAGGTATTCCCGTTTTGCTGCTGGATATTCTGAAAGGTTTCCTGGCCGTAAAAATGATATACCTCACATTTTACTATATACCTGCAACCGGTGATTATATCAATTTCCAGTTGTTACTTGGACTTGCTGTTATTATAGGGCATATATTCCCTGTTTTTGCAAATTTCAAAGGAGGAAAAGGAGTCGCTACACTTATCGGTGTGATTCTTGCTATTGATCCGGTTTCAATGCTTATATGCATAGGTGTATTTATGATTACCCTGATACTTACCAAATATGTATCCCTCAGTTCAATGATAGCGGGACTCTCATTTCCGGTACTTGTCATTGTTGTTTTCAATACCACTACCTCTTCTCTTATTATTTTCTCTCTTATTGTCTTCGTGCTCCTTCTCTTTACACACCAGAAGAATATTGAAAGACTGGTAAGAAACCAGGAGTCAAAGGCAAATTTTCTGTTCAGAAAAAAATAGCAGTGACAGGAGAATGACATTCATTCATAATTAGACCGCTACAGACACTTACTTTATAGACGGACTCTAATTATGATCATTTTCCGTTCAGGTAAACTCACTAACGTAAGGGTCATGGATAAATTCCCTCTCCAGAAAATCACTGACCTCACGCAGGGTAAGGTAAGTCATAAGATGACCTCCATCCGCCACCGATATCCTGCCAGTCTCCTCTGATATCACAACAATCGCGGCATCGGTCTGTTCTGACATCCCCAGGGCGGCCCTGTGTCTCATACCAAATTCAGGAGAGATATATGTGTTTTCAGAAACCGGTAATACACACCTTGCAGCATGTACCCTGTCCCCTATCACGATCACTGCACCGTCATGGAGGGGACTCTCCCGGCAAAAGATACTCTCTAAAAGCCGGCTGGATGTATTCGCATCAAGGGTATCACCTGTTTGCGAATAGGTCTCCAGTTCCGATTTCCGGGCAATAACTATAAGTGCCCCGGTTTTCTTTTCTGACATATTTTTAAAGGCCTTGATCAGTGAATTGATCCTTATTTTCGGTCTGCTGCCACTTACCGAAGTAAAAAGCTTCTCAATGGAAAATGTACGGTTTGAAATATATCTTGTGCCGATAAGTATCAGAAAGCGTCTTATTTCCTGCTGAAAAACAATAATAAGTGCTATTACACCAACACCGATAAACTGACCCAGGATGGACCCCAGAAGCTGCATATCCAGTGCCCTGACAAGGAGCCAGACCAGGTAAACTGCAAAAATGCCGATAAAGATATTGATAGCAATAGTGCCCTTAATCAGACGGTAAACCTGGTAAAAGAGCAGAGCGGTCAATAAGATATCGAAAATATCAAGTATTCTTATACTTATAAAAAGTCCTGTCATAAAACACAATTTCGCTGAATACAAAATTACAAAAACCTGTCTTTCTCAGGATTCAAAGTTAAGGCACTCACCGGTTAACTACAGTTGAATCCATTACCTTTCTTACAATCCTTACAGTGTCAACAGCCTCCTTTACATCATGCACCCTGAGAATATCAGCCCCTTTTATAACAGCAATGGCATTCAGGGCAATGGTCCCGGCAAGGGCTTCAACGGGTGTTACCTGCAAGGTTTTATAAATCATCGATTTTCTTGAAAATCCAACAAGAACCGGCAGGTCCAGCATGGCAAATTCCTGAAGTCTGCCGGCAATTTTATAATTATGTTCGATGGTTTTACCAAACCCGATACCGGGATCAACTATTATGTCCTTTACCCCAAGACTGCGAAGTTTCCTGATTCGTGCTGAAAAATACCTGATAATGTCATTAACCACATCATCATATTTCGGATCTTTATGCATGGTTTGCGGAGTGCCCTGCATATGCATGGCAATGAAAGGAACACCCAGCCGGGCAATTGTTTCCGGCATTTTATCATCCATGGTTCCCGAAGAGATATCGTTTATAATATCTGCACCGTATTCATTTACCATTCTTTCAGCCACGCCTGACCGGAAAGTATCTATAGAAACTATCATATCAGGGTATCTGTCCCTTACAAAGTTTAAAACTTCCGAAAGCCGCTTTAGTTCATCATATTCACTAACAGGAACAGAACCCGGCCTGGTAGACACTGCCCCAATGTCCACTATACCTGCACCTTCGTTAATCATTTCCCCAACATGCCTGACAACAGCATCAGAATCATTATACCTTCCTCCGTCATAAAAAGAGTCCGGGGTAAGATTGACAATACCCATGACCACCGGCTCAATAAGATCGTAAAGAACACCCCTGATGCATATACTGCGCTTTTTTCTGAAAATATCCATTTACCGGAAATATGATTTTCAAACAAATGTAGATGAAATTTTTTTCATTAAAAATTACACATAGACGAATGAAATTACATTTAATAGATTATTTATTTAATCCACCTGATTTATAATTGTGAATCATACATATTATTTTAAAATTTTCCCCATTTTTACAGCCATAAAACCAACAATTTTAAAATGGCATTTCTCGTTATTGAAGGCCTTGACGGCTCAGGTAAATCAACACAAATAAAGCTTCTCCGCGAATACCTTGAAAAAAAAGGGGTGATCTGCAAATACATCCATTTTCCACGTACCGAATCGGGAATTTTTGGTGATCTGATCTCCATGTTTCTTCGAGGTGAACTTGGAAAAATTGATGAAGTTAATCCCTACCTGGTTTCATTGATATATGCAGCTGACAGGCATGATGCCAGGACAGATATGCTGAACTGGCTATCGGAAGACCGCCTGTTGTTAGCGGACAGGTATATAATGTCCAATATAGCCTTTCAGTGTGCTAAACTGGAAACTTCAAGGGAGAAAAAGGAACTTAAAGAGTGGATACTGCACCTGGAATATACCCATTACGGGATCCCCCGGCCTGATATGAATATATTCCTTGATGTTCCCTTTGAATTTACCAGGGAAAAGCTCAGTAAAAATCGTAATGGTAATGAACGCAATTATCTCAGGGGCAGCAGGGATATTCATGAGACCGACATGAATTTCCAGCAAAAAGTCAGACAGGTTTACATTGAACAGGCAGAAACAGAAGATAATTTCAGGCTTATACACTGTTATGATGATAAAAAAGGAATGCTTAAACCCATGGATATTTTCGGCAGGATAATAAGCCTGCTTAAGAAAGAGAATTTAATCTTTATTAAATAGGTAAATGCAGTTAATAATCAATTTCAACAATGCAGACAAAAAAGATTTCATATTATATACTTTACCTCTCAAGAGCTGTTGCAGGATTTGTTTTCATCTATTCAGGTTTTGTAAAAGGCATAGATCCTCTCGGGTCGGCCTATAAGTTCACAGATTACTTTGTGGCTTTCAACCTCGAATTTCTTGAATCACTTTCCCTTCCCCTGTCAGTCATCCTGGCTACTGCAGAAATGCTTATCGGAATTGCAATTATTGCAGGATTACAAATGGTCATTGCATCATGGGCTATCCTACTTTTCATGATTTTTTTCACCATACTGACATTTATTATTGCACTCACTGATCCGGTGGCGGACTGTGGGTGTTTTGGCGATGCTATAATTCTTACAAACTGGCAGACTTTCTGGAAGAATATCGTACTGATGCTGTTTGTTCTTCATATTTTCATAAGGCGTAAAAAATTCAATTCATTTTTCAGAAAGCCATTTATGGAATGGATCACCCTGGTCTTTTTTACTATTATCATCACCGGAATATACGCATATTCGTACTGGAACCTACCGGTAATTGATTTCAGGCCCTACAGCATCGGGAGCAATATTGAAGAAAAAATGAATATCCCTCCCGATGCTCCTGCAGATGAATATGAGATCACACTATATTATGAGAACAACGGGGAAATACAGCCATTCAGCGTAGATGAACTACCCGGCTCGGAGTGGGAATGGGTAAGAACCGAAAGTACACTTATCAGCAGAGGCTACGAACCTGAAATCAGCGGGTTTTTTATTGAATCGGTGGAAGATGAAATTGATTATACCGATGAAATACTCGGAGATCCCGGATATACTTTCATGCTTGTGGCCTATAATCTTGCTAAAAGTTCTGAGAAAAGCATCCCCAGATTAAACAGGCTGGCAGAATGGTCAGCCGGACAGGATGTTAAACTAATATGCCTGACAGCAAGTTCGAAAGCACAGATAGACGATTTTTCAGACAGAACAGGTGCCTTATATGATTTTTACCATTCAGGTCTTGAGTTCTTCAATAAGTTTTATATATGTTTCAAGTGAAGCAAGATTTGTCTCCATAATAGAGTGAAACTCTTGTACAATATCTAAAATCCTAAACCCTGTTTTGTATTCAGTAAAATCTTTTAAATCATTTTCAAAAATTTTAATGAAATCAACTAGGGAGATCCTTTCAATTTCAGAAAGAACTTTATTAATTTGATCTACTTCCTTTTCTTTATATTTATCTATCTCATTTTCTTCAAACTTTCCCAAAACTACTGTATAATCTTCATCAACGGAAATCTTTTC
>JAWODJ010000045.1:0-16948 GCA_046483315.1 Bacteroidales bacterium
TTCAGGAAGCAAAAGAATAGGTTTCATCGCCCAGGAAGTGGAACAGGTGTTACCTGAACTCGTTTTCACCAATCCGGGTGACGGACTCATGGGGGTGAACTATGCCGAGATGACCGCAGTGCTGGCCGAAGCCATAAAGGAACAGCAAAAGATTATCGATATACAAAAATCTGCTCTTGAGATTCTTGAGCAGAAAATAGAATCGGTCACAGATGAAAATAACCGGCTTGCAGCAACACTCAATGAGATGGATGAATTAAGATCAGAAATTGATCTCATGAAAAGCATGATCATGATGTTAAGTAACATTGATTAAGAATCATTTGTTAACGACAATAACATTCCTATTGCTGTTTATCTGCTGATGCCGGTTCAGATGATCAGTGTTTATAATTTGAAAGCCTATTTCATCCAGTATGCAACAATAACAGCGCTCCTTGTTGAGGCTGTAAAAGAGCAGCAACAGCAGATTGAAGACCAGCAGGAACAAATCAAGAAATTTCAGGATAAGCAAAATCAAATCCAGGCAGCGCAGGCCGAAAATGAGTATCTAAAATCCCGTATTGAACAGATCATACAAATGTTGTCCACTGCAAAAGCAGAATAAGTAATGTAATAGTTTTATCCGGAACCGGACAAAAACTCTCTTGCCCGGTCGATCTCCTCCTGGATGATGGTATGTTCCCTTCCGGGGAAGATGTCGAGGGTGACTTCGGCACCCATGCCATGAAGCTGGTCGCGGGTCTCCTCAGACCGGCTTTGTGGTATGTGGGGATCGTTGTTGCCGTTACTGATATAGACCCTGGTGCCTTTGAAATCTCCCTTGTATAGTTCACGGGCGGGCTCCTCTCCTATCAGTCCACCGGTAAAGATCCCCAGGCCACCGTATTTAAATGCATAACGGGCGGCAACTTCGGCCGTAAGACAGGCCCCCTGCGAAAAGCCCATCATATAAATGTTCTCTGACGGAATCTTCTCTGCAATATTGTCTGTTATCTTTTTTACCAGGTCTATGGAGCTGCTGAGCCACGGCTCATTCTGACCGGACGGCATGAGAAAACTGTAGGGGTACCACTGATAGCCGGTTGCCTGGGGTGCAACAACATACCAGTCATCGTCTCCAAAGAAATCTGCCAGCTGCATGATATTTTCTGCCGTGGCTCCCCTGCCATGCAATAGTATTAATGCTTTTGAGGCTGTTTGCAGGTTGCCCCTCTCCCTTATATCGTAATCGTGCATAGTTAATATTTATAACCGGAATTTGAAATGCTCAGGTATTAATATCACGGATTATCAGTATGCTGTGAAAATTACCGGTGGACCGAAGTTACAGAGCTGTCCCTGAATTTTTTGCTGTCAAAGGTTATCGTTTGCAGGTTACTCTCTATGATCTCCCTGTTACTTTCCTGCCACGGGGGTAGTTTCAGTTCCTCTCCGAGCCTGTCTGTATCCTCGTCTATCGCCATTCCCGGCGGATTGGTGGCAACCTCAAAAAGCACTCCTCCGGGCTCGCGGAAATAGATAGACTTGAAATACTGCCGGTCCACTACCGGGGTAACATGAACTCCCGCACTGTCGAGCCTCTCCCTGACCTCAAGCTGGGTCGAATCGCCGGCTGTTGCAAATGCAACATGGTGTATGGTACCGCTGCCCCCCCGTCCCATCTGCCCGTCAGGCATGGCCAGCACATCGACAAAGGTGCCGGCCCCCCGGGAGGGTGAAAAGCGCATCCGGCCGTTCTCCTCTGCCAGAAGCCGGTGATCCATCATTCCGGTAAGGAACTCCGCCGTTCTTTCATGACGCTGCTGGTTGAGGGTAACACCGTAAAATCCCTTAATGCTATGTTTTTCTGGTATATTACCATATTTGAACCCCTCCCTCTTGTCGCCGCCAACAGCAACAAGCTCCAGTCCCAGTCCGTCCTCATCCTCAAAACAGATGAACTCCTCGCTGCCCAGGCGCTGACGGGGCGTGGTATGATCTATGCCGAATCTGGCCAGCCTCTCTGTCCAGTACCCCATCGATCCTTCATCGATTGAAAAGGATGTAACGGTCATCTGTCCCGTACCTTTCCGTCCCCGCACCATCCCGGGATATGGAAAGAAGGTCATCAGCGTGCCAGGCGAACCTTCCCTGTCGCCGTAGTAAAGATGGTAAATATCAGGGGCATCGAAGTTGATGGTTTTTTTAACCAATCTCATTCCCAGTATGCCTGCGTAAAAATCGACATTTTTCTGTGCATCGGACGACAATGCCGTCACATGATGCAGTCCGTGTATATTATTATTGCTCATAACTTTATAAAAATTGATTTACGTATCTGTCTCTTAATATTCCTTGTTTTATGCCCTTTTCCGTCAGTATCCTCAACCAGCAGCACATCTCCTCCGCTGAATTTCCTGGTTTCACCAAGAGTGGTGGTTATCTCTATCTCACCATCCAATAATACAATGAACTGTCTTGCAGGAGCATTGTGAAAATCCCAGTCGTAATCCGCCTCATTTACCCTGAACTGTAATTCCTTAACATTGATATTACCGGACAGGAATCCGACAGTTCCATTATCGTTCACCGGTACTTTAACATCTTCAAAACGGGTATCACCGTTTTGGTCAGAAAATAATCTTATATAGGTTACTGTTCTCATAATGCCCGGAACATATATCAAATTATATACATTAATATATTTAATGTTTTTAAAGCTTTTTTGTTCAAAAACAGAACTTATATTGCCATTAAGGTAAAAACCGGTACCTTATCCGGCCTGTATCTTAATCTGATCCGGACCGGAAAATTGATTTGCAAACGGGATATTTGCCGGGAAGTTAAAACACTAAGTAAAGAAGCCATGCAAACGTAAGTCCGCTCACGGCAATGATGGTTTCCATAACGGTCCATGTCTGCAGTGTCTGCTTCTCATCCATACCAAGGTATTTGCCCACCAGCCAGAAGCCGCTGTCGTTTACGTGCGACAGTATGGTAGCTCCCGCCGCTATAGCTATCACCACAAGTGCTTCCTGTGGCTGGGAAAGCTCAAAAACGGGCAGAATCGGACTGATAATTCCTGCAGCCGTGATCATGGCAACAGTTGCCGACCCCTGGGTTATCCTGACAACGGCAGCTATAAGCCATCCAAGCACAACCGGATTGATGCTGCCTGAAGCCACGGCCACTGCAAGACTCTCACCTATGCCACTATCTATGAGTATCTGCTTCAGAACCCCTCCTGCCCCGGTAACAAGAATGATAATACCTGCAGGGCCTAATGAGGCGTTGCTAATCTCCTGGAGTTTTTTCTTTTTTATACCTCTTTTTATACCCAGGAAATACATGGCAAGAAAGGTGGCAATCAACAGTGCTGAAAAGGGATGTCCTATGAAGATAATAAATGCAGTAAGAAAATTATCAGGTATATAACCGGTATTTACAAGTGCATCAGTAATGGTATTGCAAAGAATCAGTGCCAGGGGGGCTCCGATAATGAGTATTACCAGCCTGAAAGCGGGATACTCCTGTTTTGGTTTATCATTATCCGGCAAGGTGGCAAACATTTCAGCCGGGGAGGAAATTTTCACCCTGCCGCTGATATATTTTCCGAATAGAGGCCCTGCAAGTATAACCACCGGTATGCCCACTGCAAAACCAAGTATAATTACCCAGCCAAGGTTTGCCCCTGTAATTTCGGAAACAGCCACCGGTCCGGGTGTGGGAGGAATAAAGCTGTGTGTTGCTGCAAGCCCTGCCAGTAGGGGAATCCCGTAAAACAGAAGCGACTTCTTTGTTTTCCTCGAAAGAGCATAAAGAATGGGTACCAGGATGATGAATGCAACATCAAGGAATACCGGAATGGCGATTATGAATCCCGTAATGCTGAGTGCCCATGGTGCCTTTTCCTCGCCAAACCTGTTTATCATGAACATTGCCAGTGCCTCAGCGCCACCCGAATATTCGAGTATCTTACCAAAAATAGCGCCGAGACCCACAACCACGGCAATAAAGCCAAGTGTGCCTCCCATCCCCTCCTGGATGCTTTCAAGTATGGAGGCGGGTGTCATGCCTGCAGAATACCCTGTAATAATGCTGACAAGCATCAGTGAGATAAAGGCATGAATTTTCAGTTTCAAAACAAGGAAAAGAAGAGAGGCTACTGCAGCGATAATGATAAGCAAAAGAATAACGGGGTCCATAAGATCAAATTTTACTGTTAGACAAAAAACACTATTTGAATCTATAGCTTTTAACAATTGATATTTCTGAACTTAACCAGGCTAACTTTCCGGTGCCGGTAAATCATTTCTGCCGGCAGAATATAACGGACTGACATAAAAAAATTACTGATTTGTATATCTCCTGCCATACCGGCTTGCTATTATGCTGATTATAAATATTTGCCAGGCATGAAAAAGCATCAGTGGCACCAGTATCAATCCGGCTGCATGAAAACCGGCGAACAGAACACTTGAAAAAACAGTTCCGTGAACAAGTGATTTTTGCGAGCCACAAAACAGGGCCGTGATCCTGTCTTCCCGGCTGAACCTTAAAATTTTTGAAATCATGTAAACTATACCGAAAAGGAAAAAAAACAACAAAATAATTATTGCTGCCAGAATCAAAAGATCGGTTATATGTACAATTTTAAATACTTCATCATTAAAAGATCCGGCAAAGCTTTTATAAACAATGAGCAATATGACCGACTTATCAAATTTACTAAGTATATTGCTGTTTCTCAAAGCAAAGGAATACCATTTCCTCCTCATTATTAATCCGATTACCACAGGCAGGATAATTCCAAGTATAAGTCTGAGATAAATTTCAGTAAAATCAAATCCGGTACCGGTTTGCTGCAAAAACAGGCCCATCAGAAGCGGCGTAACAATTATCCCTATTATTCCCGAAATGCTTGCATTGAATATTGCTGCGGGAATGTTTCCCTTGCCCATTGACACCATCACAACAGATGAAGAAACAGTTGACGGCACGGCCGCCATAAAAAAAAGACCCAGCCATAATATCTCCTGTTCCTCGTTTTGAACAAAGGGAAACAATGCTGCTACAATAAGGGGGAATAATATAAAGGTGGTTGACTGAACCAGTATATGAAGCTTCCAGTTTTTGAGGCCCAGTTTAATCTTCTCTGTGCTCAGCCTTAGTCCGTAAAAGAAAAAAATAAGCGATATGCCTGCCGTACTGACATAATTTAGTATGACCCCGCTCTGATCCCTGGCGGCCTGGGGGAATAAATAAGCTATAATTACAACAGCAATGAGGGCTAATACAAATTTATCAATTTTCACTATTGACGAAATTCTGAATATGGTGCGCAATTTACAACATTTTCAGAATATCTTCTATCATAAGATCTACCCACATTCTGTACATTTTTCCGGAAGGATGAAGGCCGTCGGAAGCCAGCAATTGTAAATCATCGGCTGCAAGCCTGGAAACAGGTGTAATATCAAAATATTTTACATTAAAGCTTTCAGCAACCTCTTTTTTAACGGCATTGTACCGGTCAATTTCAGCAGAAACCCTGGATTTGTCATTATCGGTAACAAAAGGTGTAACACTGTAATCAGGTATTGAAACAACAAATACCCTGCCGGTGTATCCCCCGGCAAAATCGATGGCCTCTTGAATCAATTCTGATAACTCATCACGGTAATCATCTATTGTATAGCCTCGTGAAACTCCCCTGTACTGATTATTAACTCCTATAAGAAGCGAAACAAGATCAAACTGACCCCGGAGGGGTGTCTGGTCAATTGCTAACTTAAGATCACCTGTCGTCCACCCGGTGCGTGCAATAATCTGTGGGTCATCCATATTAAAACCGGCTCTTTCCAGGTTATCGGTCAGTATATACGGCCATTTTTCTTCGGACGGAACTCCCTCTCCAATGGTGTAGGAATCGCCGAGGGCAAGATACCTGAGTCCGTTACTGTCTGATACTCTGTCTGTCAATGATTTATAATCCCGATTAACTTCATTCTCATCTGAACAAGAGGACATAAAGAGAGCTGTAGTGATTAACAATATGGTTAAATGCATAAGGACTTAAAATTGGCGATTTTAACACCATAAACAACCACAGGCACCAAATTGTTTTAAGCGACCTGGTAACAATAATAAAGAATTTACTATTTTTCGACTATCCCCGAGGCAGAGCCCCGAGGAATTCTTTAGATTAAAAATTTTCCAGGGCCTGCACCTCAAAGTTTGACTCGTCAAGTTGTGAGCCGTCCTGGAAGTTATCCACCACCATTACCGATTTACGTTTATTCTGTACATTTTGGACTTCTGTACTGAATGCAAAGTAGCTGGCGCCGGACTGCCTTCTGTAATCGTCAATCGTCATTATCCTGTGCAGTTCATTGTCAAGATCATAATAATTAACCTTATAAGTATGATAACTAGCCTTATCAATAAATGCCTCCATACGGCTAAAACCATTCTCCTCTGCATGTTCAGAAGTTTCCGGAACAGATTCGACTATCCAGCACTCCTTTCCCTTAACGGTTTCCGATCCCATTAATTTATGGCTTAGATCATCCGTATCCCGGCTTCCCATATCGGCATTGGTAAATTCAGAACCCATGAAGCTTGCTGATCTCTCACTGCCGGCTATACGTCGTGTCCGGCGAATAGCCGGCATATATATCCACATATCATCCCCCCCGTTTTCATGGTCATGGATGAGCATAGAGGTTCCCCTTACATCGGCAGGAGAAAGAAATCGAATCAGTGTTTTGGTGGTCTCCCCGAAGGTGCGGGTGGCAACAGCAATCTTCCTGGTCCTGACATTTCCGCGATTATCATGTATATCAAGGGTAATTGCCATTTCCAGGGCATCAAAATCGATAGCACCGGCAGCTTTTTCAGCTATTTCAGATGCATCCTGCGCATTTATCGCACAGAAGCAGGACACAAGCAATGTCAGGATAAAAATTGTTGTTCGCATTATTATAAATTTTTATTGTTTTTTGCAGCATTTCTGCTGTTTTCAAGAAATGACGGTTTGACGATCAGGCTGATTGCAGGAATCAATACCAGGGCACACAGAAGGCAGAGGAAAAGAGAGAAAATTATCAGGAAGGCAAAAGTCTTGAGGATTGCAAGTCCTGAAAAAAACAGCACAGAGAAACCTGTAATGACGGAGAAGGCATTTATTGCTATACCCCTGCCGGTTGTTGCAAGACTGTATTTAATAGCATATATGTAATCTTTTCCCTGTGCAAGCTGCGATTTGATCCTCCAGAAAACATGAATTGTATAGTCAACCCCTATCCCTATTGCTATTGATGAAAGCAATGAAGTGGCTATATCCAGGTCCAGTCCGGCCCATCCCATAAGTCCGAAGTTGCAAACCAGGGTAAAGAAGAGAGGTATTATGCCCATTATTCCGGCGAAAGCCGAACGGAAAATTAGCCACAACAAAACGGTTATTGCCAGCAGGGCGAAGATAAGCGACCATATCTGGCCTGTAACAATCATATGCGACATCTCCTCTTCTATAAGCGATTGCCCTGCCTTAAGAACTGCATACGGAGATTCATTTACCATGGAGTCAATAACAGATGTGATCCTTTTGAACTCCCTGAGGTCTTTGGCCCTGAACTGAACATTAAGAACAGCCCTGGTGAAATTGAAATCGACCATCCTTTCAAGGTCTTCGGGATCACCACTCATACTGTATAACTCAATATATTGTGCTATAGCTGCACGACTATCGGGTATAGTATCGTAATACACATCACCCGGATCATTCAGGGCACGGCTTATTTCTCTTATTACCGTGGCAACAGAGGTTACAGAGGCTACCCCGGGCACCTGCTCAAGATCTTTTTCAAAACGGTCCATTGATTGCATCAGGGAGGGATCCCTTATATCACCTTCAAACAGAACAGAAACATATTTGGTACCGCCAAAATGATTATTTACAATACTGGTGGAAATCCTGACAGGATGTGATGAAGGCATCATCTCCTCCATATTTATGCTTACCCTCAGCCTTGTTATACCTAATCCGGCCAATACCATGAATATCAGGAATACTGCAACCACCCTGAAAGGTTTGCCGGTGGTTATATGACCTGACCATTCCAGGAACCGGTCCACCAAAGAATTCCCTTTTTGTGTAAAGCTTTTATGCACCTTGCCTTTTTTCAGCATAGTCATAACCGCGGGTATAAAAAAAAGACTGAGAATCAGTGCGAAAGCAATGCCTGCGGCACTGACTATCCCCATATGTCTTGCAGGCATCATAACATGCACAGCAAGTCCGAGAATCCCGAAAATAGTGGTCAGTGCAGTCAGAATAACCGGTTTGTTCAAAGCGGCCATAATCTTTCTGACAATCTCTTTCATGCTCAGGCCGGGGTGAGTGGCATTCATTTCCTGGTACCTTGTAACAATATGCACCCCGTAATTATTCGCAATGGCAATCATCATGATGGGTGTCAGCACGGCAATAAGGCTGAAATCCCATCCCATAAGAGGCATAAGGCCCATAGCCATTACAATTGACATGCAAACAACCGAAAATGGCAGCAGCACACTTCTTATCTCCCTGAAAGAGAAATACAAAAAAAGTATCATAATGACCATTCCCAGGGGGAATAAGAATGCCAGGTCTCGTGTGGCCTTTTTCTGTATCTCATACCTCAGGTAAGGCAGTCCGCTCATATAAATATCTTCTTCCCCCGGAATATCGTCCATGACATGGTCAATTATTCCAAACACCTCAGCATCCGACACATCTTCTTCAGGATTGAGCATTATCATAGTATACCTGAAATCTTCCGAAACAAGAAGTTTCCATGCAAAAGGATTATCCTTTATCTCTTCCCGCAGGCTCTCCCGCATGCCTTTTGTCGAAGGGATCTGCCCTATTACAGGATCTGCCAGCATTGAACCGTTCTCACCCCTTATATACTTTGACTCAAAAAGTGAAACGACATCTTCAAATTCACTGTATGTCTTGAATTTGTTGTTTACCTCCCGTAACCTTGTGAGGGTTGACTTATTAAGGACATCGGAGGTTTCGAAAATGATGATGACCGGATCATAATGACCGAAAACAGCTTCAAGGCTGTCAAGTTTCATCTTCGACTCTATATTATCGGGCAGGTATTCCATCAGATCAGGATTGATCTTTGCCTGCCTGAGAGGAAGCAGCATCAGTAAAGTAAAGATAAAAGCCACGGCAATTATCTGCTTTCTGTAACGTATGAAATAATAATCTCCTTTCATTGTTTCTCCGGATACCCGGCTCTGTTCCGGCTGGCCGTATTTGGGTTAATATTTATCAATATATTATCTGAGGCAGGCTCTTATATTGTCTAAAATGCCATCCTGATGCCGGTAAAAAAACCGCCAAGCACCTTTCCTGCCATATCGTATATAGAATCATCAGGGCCTTTCATAATATGAGCTCCTGCCGAGATCTGCATACCGTCCCTTGCATTCCATTTAACTTCAGGCCTGATAAAATACTCATCCGATGTAATGTTGTAGGAGGCAGAAAATCCGGTTCTTAATTCTTCATATAAAAAAGAAGCGGACAGGGAAACAAACACCGCATGATTCATCTTCTCCTGCTGCCGGAAGATACGGCGGTTATAGAGCGTTGATTCATAAGTTACAGTTTCAAAGGCATACCTGTAAAGATCCAAAGGGTCGTCCGGATCGTACAGTACAGGCTCCTTTAACTGTTCAAAATCAATTATATATTTTCCGATATACTGAAAAATCGTATTTACCCTTCCGATACTCCTTTCCAGGGCGCCTACATAGTATAGCTCCGGATTGGGAATATGCATTTGGGCATGATAATCATCCGTAACATTATAGGATGACTCTATACGCATTATCCAGGGGTCGGCCACCAAAGACATATCAAAGCCAAGTGCATCTTTTCTGTACATTTCCGGCCTGTATTCAATATCAATATCAGGCAGGAAGGCAACATCATTGAGTTTAAAGCCATAAAACGGGTCGTAACCCCTGAAATACGAAAAAGCAAACCCTGCGGATGACAATTCAACATTGACACGGGCAGCTACTGTTCCGTTTATAAAGCCGGTCTCAGGTAAAACGCCCTCTGAGAAACTCACTCCCTCTCCCATATCAAAAAGATCATATTTATATACAGAGGGTTTATAAAAAGGTATGGCAATTATTTCAACTTCGGTATTCCTGAAAGGCCGTACACTGGTGCGCAGCATAAAGTTTCCGGTAAGCTGGTCATCGGGATCAGGACTAAGAAAAAAATAATCAACAGGGTTAATATTATCAACAGGGTTAAAACCGTCGGTGCGTGCCCATCTGACAATCTGTGTCCCCAAAAAGAGATCAGCCCGATTCCACCTGATCCCGGCATATGCCTCCTTAAGCTCAAAATGGCTTTCACGGTCTCCGAAAAAAAGGCCGTCCCTGATTCTTACATCACCATACAAAAAAGCTGTCTGACCGGATATCCGTCCCTGAAGGGCAAATTCCCCGAAAAGGGAAGCATAATCATAGTCATCACCACCAAAATATGCTGCCCCGCGAGCGTATCCGTTAAGAGAGGCAGTCCTGGCGGATTGATCCGCTGAATCTGCAGCCGACAAAGCATCTGTAAAAATACCCTGTGCTTTTACGACAGGAAAAGAAAAGCACAAAAATGTCAAAATAATACTTACCCTCAGCATTGCATCATTAGTTTATTTTTGCCTGGGGTAAAATTACCGATACAGTTATTGAAAAAGGTTTTAGTTTTAAAACAGGGACAACTAAAGGTTGTCCGACTTTTAAAATCCGGACTTTATGGTGTTCCTGTATTGCATTGGCGTTTGTCCCGTAATCTTCTTAAAAACAGTGAAAAAGGATGATTTACTGTTAAATCCGCATTCAAAACCTATAGATTCAATAGAATATATATCACCTTTATCAACCAGCAGTTTTTTAACCGCCTCTATCCTGTATTCATTGACAAAACTGAAAAAGTTCTTTCCGATCTCACTGTTCAGGACTTCTGTAAGGTGATGCTTGGGAATACCCAGATAATCTGAAAGCATGCTCATATTAAGACCCGGATTGAGAAAAGGCTCATCTTTATCAAAATAAGACAGAATTGCGTCTTTTATCTGTTTCTTCCTGTCATCTGATATCGGGTATCTGCTGTATCGGACTATGTCTTTTGTCTCTGAACCGGTTTTTGGATATATGGAAGTCTGCCACAATCCATAAAAGCCAAGTATATAAATTAGTAAAAGGAGAGTTGAATAATTGTAAACATGCATTACAGGTGATCCCGAGTCTGCAAGCACATTTACAGTACCTATTATTACTGCTGCAGCACAATAGAGATTGTAGAAAATGACAACAAACAGCAACCAGCTCACCTTTTCCCTGCTTTCGATGGTAGAAAATTCATGCTCCAGTCCCCGGCGATGCCTCACAACAAGATTGATGCTCATCGAATTATAAACCAGCCACGATATAGCCGATGTAACAGAAAACAGGATCCTGAACCACAAACTCTCATCCGGTTCAAAATATGCATCAAGGTCATAGGGCTCACGAAGAAAATAAGCAATCAGCTTAACAGATATATATGGCAGCAGATGCAGAAGCTGTATCCATCGAAGTCTGAAATCCTCTCTTGTGAGTGACCTTATGTACAGGTAGCAAGCCGGATTGAACAGCAGAAAAGAGCTGGAGAGAATGGGTTTGCCAAAAAACCTGTAATCAGTTGCATGCAACAAAAACTCAATAGCAAGCAGTGAGAGCCAGGCAGCCAGGATCCTGTCCGAGTCGCTCCTCTCCTTTTTTGCCATTACAAGAATTGCTGCAAACAGACCCTGAGATAAACCTACCCAGGCAATTGTCTCCATCATGATACCATGGATTCTAAGGTATTGTTGAATATCTCAAGATCACCCTGGCTGAAAAGGACAAAACGGATAGTTTCAATAAAACTGATTCCAGGTATTACCTCCATAATAGTTGTCAGCGCAACCTCAGCAGCATCTTCAACAGGATAGCCAAAAGCACCGGCAGAAATTGCAGGAAAGGCAACCGATCTTATTTTGTTCTCCTCCGCAAGTTTAAGGGCATTTGAGTAACAATTTGACAATAAGTGTGCTTCCGGCTTATCATGCCCGTAAACAGGCCCCAGGCAATGAATAACATAATCATTGGGAAGATTGTGTGCACCGGTAATAACAGCCTCTCCCGGTTTTATCGGTGCCAGGGGCCGGCACTCCTCACTTAATCCGGGACCTGCCGCACGGTGTATTGCACCAGCTACTCCCCCTCCGATCTGCAGTTGCGCATTTGCAGCATTTACAACTGCTTCCATATCAGGTTGTGAAGCAATATTACCCCTGATCAGTTCAATTTTAACTCCCGATACCGTCTTTTCCATACTTTTTCCTCCTGTTTAAATCCTTTTTTAAAAATTTCTTTTAAGGTATCTTTACCGTTAGTAAACAAATATAATAAATGCAAACGAATTGATAATATGTGAAACCATTAAAAATATTTACTTATGCAAGCACTTGTACTTGAAGACTACATGAAGCTGGTTTACAAAAATGTGCCCGATCCGGTAATTGCACCGGATGAAGTGCTGGTCCGGGTAAAGGCAGCAGGAATATGCGGCAGCGATGTCCATGGCATGGACGGCAGCACAGGAAGAAGGATCCCTCCCGTGATAATGGGACATGAAGCCAGCGGTATTATAAGGGATACAGGCAGTGATATCAAAAACTGGAAAGTGGGCGACAGGGTCACCTTTGACTCTACAATTTATTTGCTGGATGACTGGTACAGCAGGAAGGGCATGTACAACCTGAGTGACGGAAGAATGGTGCTGGGAGTGTCGGCAAAAGAGTTCCGTCGTGACGGCGCTTACGCAGAATATATTTCTGTTCCCCAACATATTCTCTACAGTATCCCGGAAAATGTAAGTTTCACCAGGGCAGCCATGGTGGAGCCGGCAGCAGTTGCACTTCATGCCCTGAACCTCACACCTGTCTCGGTAAATGATACCGCGGTAGTTGTGGGAGCAGGCATGATAGGCCTTTTTGTTATTCAGATGTTAAGGCTGGCAGGAGCCACCGAGATAGCAGCAGTTGATATTGATGATGATAAACTGGAGCTGGCAGAAAAACTTGGCGCCACTCTCATGCTGAATCCGGAGCGAACGGATGTAACTGCAGAAGTTAAAGATATAACGGAAGGACGCGGAGCCGATATTGCTTTTGAAGCTGTCGGCATCAGTGCTTCTGTCAACACCGCCATAAACGCCCTAAGAAAAGGGGGAACACTGACACTACTGGGCAATCTGGCGCCCACTGTGGAATTACCTCTACAGTCCGTCGTTACCAGGCAGCTAAGGCTCCAGGGATCATGTGCAATCAATGGCGAATACAGTCAGGTACTCAGCCTGATTGACCGGGATATGATAAATACCGATGCAATGCTAAGTGCTGAAGCTCCTTTGTCAGAGGGTGCAGAATGGTTTCAAAGGTTATACAACAAAGAGAAAGGACTGAATAAAGTTGTCCTGATACCTTAATCTCCCCGGCCGGCCAAACCTGCAGGAAAATAATCTGATGTAAAACTAAATAATTCAATATGAACAATTCTCTACGAACCGGAATAATAGGTTGCGGAAAGGTTGCCCACCTGCATGCCAGGGCTCTTGCAAATGCCTTTAATTCTGATTTCAGGGCTGTTTACAGCCGTTCAGATAAAAAGGGGGAAAAGTTCGCTGCACAATACAGTGTGAACTCCTATACAGAAATCGACGAAATGATTCAAAAGGAAAAGCTTGATGTCGCAGTTGTCTGCACACCTCATCCTTTCCATAAAAACCCGGCTGTGAAAGCCCTTCAGGCGGGAGCTCACGTTATTGTTGAAAAACCGCTGGCATCAACCCTGGAAGATTGTGATGAGATGATACATGCATCCCGTAAGGCCGGGAAAACCCTGGGTGTGGTAAGCCAAAGGAGGTTTTACTCTCCGTGCATGAGAATGCATAAAGCCATAACCGCCGGTAAAACAGGAACTCCTGCTGTCGGAACCGTATTAATGCTTGGATGGAGAGACAGGGCATACTATGAAAGCGACCCCTGGCGAGGATCATGGCAAGATGAAGGAGGCGGCGTGCTGGTCAACCAGGCCCCCCACCAGCTGGACCTGCTGCAATGGTTCATGGGTGAAGAAATCGACGAATTATACGGGATGTGGAGCAATGTTAATCATCCTTATATTGAGGTTGAAGATACGGCAGTTGCCGTACTGAAGTTTAAGAACGGTGCAGTGGGAAATATTCTCGTCAGCAATTCGCAGAAACCCGGCATTTACGGGAAAGTACATATTCACGGTTCAGGTGGTGCATCTGTCGGTGTGCAGACAGACGGTGGAGCCATGTTCATTGCCGGAATGTCGGGCATTACGGAACCTCCTGTAAATGACCTGTGGACCATTCCCGGTGAGGAACAAATGCTTGACAAATGGGTTAAGGAAGATTCAGAAATATTTAAAAGTGTAGATCCGACGGAATATTACATAAGGCTTCAGAATGAAGATTTTATCCAATCGGTAATTGAGGGCAGTACACCGCTGGTAACCGCATCTGAAGGACGAAAAACTGTGGAAATATTCACAGCAATTTACCGGTCACAGAGAGATAATAAACCGGTTAAATGGCCACTCAGCCCTGAATCCGGCAAAAATGATATGGACGGAAGGATATCAGGGCCGTAACACCGGTTTTGTTATGACAAAAGGTCCGGCATTAACAAATATCGATGTCAATTTGCCATAAGTGAACCACCTCCTAGAAGGAGGCTTCTTAGATCAACGAAGGCGTAGCCTTCTCACTAAGCGTAGATTCGGGCAGTCCCTGCCCTATTTTATACTGCTTTTGAAAACAGTATTTTAAAATGTTTCTGGCAGCTAATACATCCCTGTCATGTTCTGATTTGCACTTGTGGCAAGTCCAAACCCGGTCTTTTAGGGTGAGCTTCTCGTTTATCGAACCACAGGAACATATCTTTGAACTTGGCTCAAACCGATCAAGCCGCAATATGTTTTTACCCTGCCACAGGGCTTTGTACTCCAGTATACTGTTAAAACTGGCCCATGACACATCATTGATCGACCGTGCAAGATACCGGTTTTTTCCCTTTAATTTAATTTCTTAATTTGCAGGCAAAAACCAGGATTGTCAGCACCATAATACTCCTGAAAACAAATTATGAACACGTGCATCCCTCATTGTATTTTGTAACACAAAATATTGAATGACCAGTTATATTGATACAGGCGAATTCATGGGACTGCGGAAAACTCTTTCCGTCCTGGATGTAAGGTCCCCTCTTGAATTTGAAGCCGGCCATATTCCCGGGGCAATAAATCTGCCTCTTTTTGATAACCAGGAGAGAACCATGGTTGGAACAGCTTATAAAAAAAGCGGCAGGGAGAAAGCGATGCTTGTGGGACTGGAATATGCCGGCAAAAAACTGACCTCCTATGTTTCAGGAGCAAGAAGAGCCGCAGCAAACCGTAAGGTCCTCATGCACTGCTGGCGCGGAGGCATGCGTTCTGAAAGCATGGCATGGCTGCTCTCTCTTGCCGGTTTTGATGTTTTTTTGTTAAAGGGTGGATATAAAGCCTACAGGAAATACATCCGTAAGCTCTGGGAAACACCCGGTCCCTTTATTGTGCTGTCGGGCAAAACGGGTACAGGGAAAACAGATATATTGAATTACCTGGAGAAGACGGGGCAACAGGTGATTGATCTTGAAGGTTATGCTCATCATAAAGGCTCGGCTTTCGGATCACTTGGAGAATTGCCACAACCGACAAATGAACAGTTTGAGAATGATCTGGCGGACAAGTGGCTTAAACTGGACCATTCACAGATTACCTGGGCTGAAGATGAAAGCCGCAGTATAGGCCGTGTAAGCATCCCCGAAAAACTCAACGAAACGATACACAGCTGTACAACAGTTTGCCTGGATATGCCGGAGAATTTGCGTATCGACAGACTGGTACATGATTATGCCGCTTTCCCGAAACCTCTCCTGAAGCAATCGGTCGAAAAGATAAGAAGAAAACTGGGGGGTCAGAATGCAAATAAAGCAATTGAGGCAATAGAGAATGAAGATTTCAGGCTTGCCGTGAGTGTCGTTCTTAAATATTATGACAAAACATACAGCTATGATCTTGCTAAAAGAGAGCCTCGAAGAGTATTTTCAGCCGCGCTCAACAGAAAATTGGCATATGCTTCGGTAGAAAGAGCCACTCTGTCAGCTTTCTTAATCTGAAAGATGCGCATGAAGTAATCGTGCAACTCACGTTCTATTTCGAGGCCTTCTTTTGCAAAAGAAACAAACTCCATCATCAGGCTGTACGAGGGGGCTTTTGCTGCCAGAGCGGCAAGAGCCCTGGAGTATTCCCCTATATAAATGGCATCCTGACTCAGGTAAAACCTGAATTTTTCCTCATCCAGCGTGCCTTTTGCCAGCTCCTGGTTAAAGGGGTGCTCAATGATTTCCTGATACGTTGGTTCAGCAGCTTTCCAAAAATTATTGATCATCTCCATAAATACAAATTAATTCCAGAATTTATAAAAATGATGGACAGGGCCGTGTCCATGCCCAAGTTTATACTGCGCCCCTTCAACAATGGTGTTGTGAATATATTCCACACCGTATTTGATCGCTTCTTTGAGTGATTTGCCCAAGGCAAGGTGAGCAGCAATGGCAGAGGATAACGTACAACCCGTGCCATGTGTGTTTTCTGTATCCACTTTCTTCATGGGAATTTCTATTAATTCATCCTGTCCAGGGATATAAAGCGTATCCAACAGCTCTCCCCCTTCAAAATGCCCTGATTTAAGGAGAATAGCTGCCGCTCCTGTATCTGCCAGATCTTTCGCTGCCTTTCT
>JAWODJ010000047.1:0-29292 GCA_046483315.1 Bacteroidales bacterium
GTCCCGGGTATATGTCCGCTCAGGTATGCGTCACGATTCCTTTAATGGGCATGGACTATACGGAATTTATCATTAACGTAATACGGCGGTCTGCCACCTGAAATAAGGCTGGTGAGCCATCCGGCATAAACAAGCTGTTTGTACCTTTCCAGCTTCTGCATCGGCAATGAAGAATCAGCAGTCCATTCATCAATAAAGTGATAATAAACACTCACTTTGCCATAACCTGATGCAATAAAACGTTCGGCTACGATATCAGTTTCATCCTTGTTGTAACCGTAAACAATAATATCATGTTCGGGTAAGATCTGCTTGAGCCTTACCATTTCGATCCAGTCAATATAATCTGTCCATTTGAAAGGAAGACTTCTGGCCCCGCTGATATGGCCTCCGCGTGGTTCATTGTTCAGCTGCCAGCCGTTATAGGCATCTATGGGTCGTACATCGATTATCTTTTTTGCCGGGTTATCAATGGCTTTTTTAAATTCTTCTGTTGAAATCTCTTTTACGGTATCAATCACTTTTGAAAATTTTTTCTAACAATTAAAGAAAATCATATATAAAGATAACTAAACATTATTAAACCGGCAGATTCTCAAGGATATCTTTTACCTGCGTAGAAGCCTTTTGCATCTTCGTAGTTGTCAGCTGGCTTACAGTGTTAGTCGTCAAAAAAAGATATCCTGACAGATATATGGGCTTTATTTTATCGGCCAGGAAAAACAGGCTAAATGTGGCAATCAGCATTTTTGGCGGAGAATTAAACCTCCATGAGACTATTGGTGAAGCAGCCAGTTAAGGATATTCCTGGCCGGTAATCCAACTAAAAGTTGTACCCTCTGAGTTCTTCCGGATCACTCTCTACTCCCAGGGCGAGCACGATCCTGTTTACGAAGTTGAAGTATGCAACAACAAGGGTTGCATCAAGGATAGCGTTGTCGGTAAGGCCTGTATTTTTCATATCTTCAATCATTGAGTCTTTATGAAAACTTTCGGGCCTGAGGGTAAGCTCCCGCGCAAACCTGCATAGCAGCGTCTCCTTCTCACTTAGGCCGGCATTTTTAAAACCGGTCGATAAAGATGATATCCTGAGGTCATCTTTCCAGTAATGGTTTAGTGCCTCGGCATGATGCAGCCGGCAATATTCACAGCCGTTACTTACGGAAACGACAACTGCCATCATCTCTCTTTCGGCCCTTGAAAGATCTGATTTTGTGAACATGATCTCCATATAGAGATCCATATGATTAACAATACTTTCAGGCCTGAGGCTCTGTATCTTATGTACCTCAGCCAGCTTGCCTCTTTTCAAAAAAATATCATCATAAATCTCTCTTAGCCTGCCTGTTGCATCGCCAGACTCTATAACTCTAATTCTTGCCATCTGCTTTCCATTTGCCTCACCGGGTCATTTAAGTCCTTCAATCTTTTCGGTGATTCTTTTTTTCAGTTCCCTGATCTCCTCCTTAGCCGGTTGAATGCCGTCACTCATGCTAAAATCGCGTCCTGCCTTCAGCGCACTGTCCAGAAAAAGGCTCTGCTTTTCATATCTCCGGCAGGCGTCACACATCATCTTGTGCATCCTTAACTGGAGTTTCTCCTTCCATGAAAGCCTGAAATGCAGTCCTTTTTCAATGATCTCCGTTGCCTTAAGGCAGGAAAGAAAAAGCATATGCATTATTTTATTACCCATATTTATTATTTTCTGAAATTTACTTTCAAAACCGGTATCGTGACCGGCATCAACCTTTTGAATTAATTACTGAACCAGTTAATCTCTATACAATCCCTCAACTGAAGTTTGGCTCTGTGAATGATCTGCCAGAAATTAGTAGGGGTAATGCCAATTTCCTGACAGATTTCTTCCCCTTTTTTGTTTTCCATGAACTTAAGCTGCACGCATGCGTTCCATTTTTCAGGCAGTTCATCAAGACATCTTTTAAGAACAGCCCTGAAATCATCACTGTCCAGCAGGTGACTCCCTTCGTCCTGCCACTCCAGGGGACTCCTGCCCGCCTTCCATTTCTCGCCTTCATCAAAAAAACCGGAGAAAAAACTTTCATCCTGATTTACCGGTTGTTTTACTTTTTTCCGGTAAATGTCGATGATTTTGTTATTTAATATTGCAAAAAGCCATGTTTTCGGGGAGCTGTCACCCTTGAATCCTTCAATTTTTTCGGCTGCGGCCAGGAAGGTATCCTGTACCAGGTCCTTTGCCGCTTCAGGATCAGAGATCTTGTAAAGAGCCCATGAATATAGCTCTCCTGAAAAAGATTCGACCCATTCGGCAAGATTGATCGTTCCGGTATTTTCCATCAACTAAAACATTGCTTTTGAACTTGTTTGCCTGGCCAAAGTACAAAAAATTCTTTAAACCGGCCGATGATCTTGTTGGTTTAATGATTTGCAGTTAGGAGGTTCAATTGTCGCAGATCGCTTTACGGTGACAACTATCCGGCTATCAAATACCGGAAATATCACTTTTTTGCAAAACCCGGCTTTCAGAATACTCATAAGCCTTATCCAGCTTTTCTGCCTCCGTAAGCAGGTGGTCAAAGAAAAGATCAATATCAGATCTCTCCAGTTCACCATTTGCAGTTATGAGCCTTATGGCAAGGGTGTCCCCCAGGTAACCGTAATTGACGATCGATTTCCCTGACTTGCGCAGCGATTCGCGCAGTTCGAGGTTAAAAGCGTTCAGACCGGTTTTGCTTTTAGGGACATAGCGAAAGCAAACGGCAAATGACTGTCTTGGCGTCAGCAGCTCCAACGATGGATGTTCGATAACCCTTTTTTCGGCATAAGAGGCCATATCAATAGAGTTGTCGATCCACAAACGGTACCCGTTCAGACCGAAATATTTCCATGCAAACCACAACTTAACCGCATCCACCTTTCTGCCGCACTGGATAGATTTTTTGGCAAGGTATTCGTTTCCGGAATCGGAGCCGTATATGTGAAGGGACATTATGTTTTTATTGCCTGTATTTCCCATCATATGGATCAGATCTCCGGTAAGACAGGCTACCTGCTTGTCCCCGGTATTTGTCCGGGCAATGCTGCAATTACTGTTGGTTGTATTTAGCATTTACCGTTACTTCGACAGTTCCGGCAATGTTGGAGGCGGGCTTTCCTTTTACAAATTCGATCCCGTAACCGGCAAGCGTTACTTCAAACACGCTTTTTGCGTTAACCTGATTGCCGTTGACGGTAACAGTACCCTTCTCATTGATCTTATTTGTAACCCCCCTGATGGTGAGTTCTCCTTCAATATCGGCATCGTAGGTGCTATTGGACGAGAAATCTATCTCATCGATGTTGGTTATCTTCCCAACCAGGCGGGCTGTAGGGTATTCACTTGTGTGAAGAAACTTCTCCTGGTTAAAGTGCCTTTGCATTAATCTTTTATCAAACTCAAAACCCTGCATCGGCACTGAAAAAGCAACACTGCCATCAGACGTATTAATTGTGCCTGTTGCCGAGTAGTTATTTGCTTCAATATCTTCGGCCGGTGTAGTTGAAAAGAATTTGATATGAATGTTTTCACTTACCAGCCTGCCATTATCCTGTGCAGCGGCATGCAGGCTTACTAACATAAATGCCGATGCAAGAAAAAGATTAATTGTTTTAATTGTTTTCATTGTGTTTAAATTTTAAATTGTCCAAATTGATTTATTGTTTATAGAATTAATGCTTTTTAGCGTTATAGCCGGTTATTTGACAAAATCGCTTTTTTCAACTGTCACATTCACATACATGTCCAGGTCTTCATCATAATAGGCTCCCGAACGAATCACTCCCTTTATCGATACAATGTCGCCGGTCTCAATCCCGTTGACCCGTTCATTAGTCTCATGCATAAAAGTGCAGCTTACACCTGCATTGTCATCTTCATCTTTCAGCAATACAACCTTTTCGCCGTTAAAATTCTCTGATATTTTTGCCACCCTGCCGGTAACCTCAAGGATCTTTGATTCGCCGTCGGCCGCCAGGTACTTGTTGTTGGCATTGCTGATATCGTCAAGAAATTCTGCAACCAGGTCAGTAGCCGTAATGTTGTAATCAGCCGTTAATTTCTGGATATCCCTCTGGGGCATGAAGAACATATATAATCCAATTCCTCCTCCCACAAGAATCCCTGCTATAAATAGCATTGCCAAAATGCGAAGTGACTTTTTTCGTTTCATTTGTTTATGATTTTTTAGTTAATGCCCGAACCATTTTCATGGTTTATTTACCTTTTCAAGTCCGACTAAATTGTCGCAGAAAAACCGGAACCTTACAAAATATTCTCAGTGGTTTTGAAAAAGGTTGTTTGGAAAGGCAGATTTCAGGACAAAATGGGATCGGTTCAGCTCCTTTTGATAAGGAGCTGTTTAAAAGAGCAGGCCTGACCCTGAAGAGAAGGATGAATTGTGAGGGTAAGAAATATATTATAATCTATAACTGGTATTCGTAAAGAATCTGATTAGTCCCGCTACCGTAGTAATTAATGATGGCCTTCCTCCCATTTTCAACAACAGTATTGCCTTCGCTGGCATTTTCGAATCCCATTTTTTCAAACATTTTCCATGATCCGACATTCCCTGTTTCGACGGTTGCATGAATTTTTTTGCAATTATTTTTTTTTGCAAATTCAATTAATTTCCCGATAAGCTTCTGAGCCAGATTTTTTCCCCTGAATTCTTCTGAAACGCCTATCTGCCACAAAAAGAAAATATCCTTGTCTGTCTGCGAAATAAAACCCCAGGTAAAACCGATAACCCTGCCGGCCTCCTTTACTATAAAAAATGAGTTCCCGAAATAATTGAACATTATTTTATAAAAATGAACGGGATGCTGAACCAGGCCTTCCAGCCGGCCAATCAATCTGTGGATTTCAGGAATATCATCATTAACCGGATTTGTTATAGTCACTGTTCTGTTTTTTTAAAGTTCAAAATATGTGCTCGCACTGCCGGCTGGTCACTCCAGGGACAATCTGCAAAGATATCCCTCCTGTTAATCCGGGAGCAGATCAGATTCCCTATAACTTTCAGATAATTCCGGTGACCCGATATCTTTCCTGTAAAATAAATTATCCCCGGTAATACATGACAGCCCTTCCTCACATTTTTCGTATGCTTCGTTTAACGTGTCTCCCACTCCCGTAACAGCAAAGAGCCGGGGACTGGGTTCAAAGACAAATTCATCTATTTCAAAACATGACTGAAAAAGATGTGTACCGATCCTATCTATCTTTTCCTTATCGATCATTAATTTACAATTACCCTCCGGAGTTGGAAAACCCTCAGGTACAATATATTTACATACCGTAGCTTTATTCTCACAAACTATCTCTATCTCATCAAGCTTTTCCTCATCAATAGCCTTACATATCTCCAAAAAATCTGTCTTAAGAATGGGAGTGATATTAAGAATTTCCGAATCACCGGGTCTGACATTTATTTCAACCAGTTTGATACTGTCTTTGGTCAGCATATACTGCCCGGAGAGAATGCCTTTAAATTTCTCATTATAACGTTCCTTCAAAGCATCCAGTATTCTCTCAACTATTTTCACACTTTCTTCAAAGGTTTCCCTGGAAAGAAACGGAAGCAGATGATCGGGATAAGAACATGACCCCATTCCGGGAGTATTAAGTCCGCTATCACCCTCTTCCAGAAGCTTATAATCTTTCACTGCCGGCAATGGAATGATGCTCTTACCGTCACAGATCATCTGTATTGTATATTCCTCCCCTTCAATTTTTTCTTCGATGATAACATGCGGAAGCCCCCCTATGGATTTATTAAATATCTCCTTAACATAATCAACTGCCTCGTTTTTATCCTGCAATTGAATACCCATAACCTTCACTCCGTCGCCTTCGGTTATTCCTGCAGGTTTAACTGCAACGGGTCTGTCATAATTCCGAATAAAAACAATTGCTTTATTCTTATTGAAAAAGATATTGTAATCAGGGGAGGCATCTATATTATTTTCTTTCATCAGATCTCTTAAAAATCCCTTATCTCCCTCTAATTTTGTGCATAATTTAGAAGGACCTATCGCCGGTATCCCCTTTTTTCTGAAAAAAGTGGTGATATCTTCTGCCAGAACCATTTCTGGAACAACTACAATCATCCCGATCCTGTGCCTTTCCACAAATTTTTCTATTGTATGAATATCTTTAATATCTCCGATTTCAGAATGTACCGAAAGTTCGTCTATACCGGTATTTTTCTTATCCATCAAAGAATATAGCTCAACATTTTTGCTTCCGGCAAGTTCCTTTGCTAAAGCATGGGTTTTCCCCCATCGGCCAATAAGTAATACTTTCATAAATTTGCTAATATCAACCAAGATACGAAAAAAAAACAACATTCCATGCTTCGAAGAATCGCAAAGGGTTTGGAATTATCATATTCTTAGCACTATCCCGTTCCCCGGGGAACAGTTTAAGAACAATCCGCAGTCAGAATCTTACCGGTTGAACAGCCTCCGGAGAAAAGATCGTTTTTCCGGTATGGTATCAGCGTCTTCTTCTACGAAAGTGATAACATCATTTTTAAAAAGGTCAATGAATCTGTCAAAAATATTCTTTTCCCTGTAATCCGCGCAATCGAGTGCCCTTTCCAGTCCCTCAGGCAACCCGGGAAACGGGGCCGATAGCTGCCTGCTAAGTTCGCTGTCCTGCTCGACGGATCGCATTGTCATTGCAACAAGCGGTAACGCAAGGGCTGTACCTGAGCCATGTGCACCACTGGTAAAATGAATTGCAGGAGTAGATGCACCTGCCCGGCTTACAATAACCAGTGCCGGATTAAAGGCGGCAAACCAGGCATCGGCATAATCCTGCGAAGTTCCCGTTTTACCAGCCATCGGAAGAGAAACTCCATAAACACTTCTCATAGAGGTTCCCGTACCTTCATTAACTGCCTTTTGCAGCATAGCGCTTATCAACATAGCCGATCTCTCTGACAGCACCCTGGTTTTATGAGGGTTCGGCTCCCTCCGGTACAACACCTCTCCACCGGGTGCAATGATTGATTCTATGCTGTAAGGATCGGTCCTGTTGCCCCCGTTTGCAAATACCGAATAGGCGGCGGCGGTTTCAATTATGCTTGCCTCTGCCGTACCCATGGCAAGTGATGGTGTATTATTCAGGGTAAAGGTAAATCCCATATCTTTCCAGAGTTCATTAAGAGGACCGAAACCAACGTCCATAAAAAGATGGAAAGTGGGTATGTTCATTGATCCGGAGAGTGCAGCAGCAACCGAATACTGTCCTCCGTAAATGTGATCATAATTTGTCAGAACCCAGTCCTCGTAACCCTTCACAACAACGGAATCGTTGTCATAATACCTGCAGGGCATAATTCCCTCTTCAAGTGCAGCAGCATAAAGGATAGGCTTAAATGCTGATGCCATTTGCCTGCGGGCCGGAACCTGGTCATAAGGCTGGCTTTTATAATCAATGCCGCCAATCCATGATTTAATAGCTCCGCTGGAAGGATCCATGGCAAGCATTCCGGCATGCAGCAGCGTCAATGCCTGCCTGAGGCTGTCAAGGACTGTAACGGACTTGTTGTATGACCCCTCCCAGTCAAAGATTCTCATAAAAAGAGTGTCATCAAAACGTTCAGAAAGATTCAGCCGTTGCACCTCTTTTTGTACTATATTATCGAGCCACTTCTCACCTGCCCCCCCAATGTACTGATTTATGAGTGTTTTTTGCATTGAGGGCAAATGGTCATGAAAAGACTGAATGGCATAATCCTGGAGTTTAAGATTCAGGGTGGTATTTATTATCAGCCCATCCTCTTCGACATTCCATTCTCTGCCTGTCTCCTCATGGATCTTCTCCACGATATCACCTGCCTCCTTCCTGACCCGGACCAGAAAATACCCGGCCGGATTTACGGATTCCAGATTGATGTAATTCAAAGCCAGGGGAAGACCGCAGAGAGAATCTGCTTCCGTGGTTTGAATAAAATTATATTTTTCCATCTGCCTCAAAACCACATTTCTTCTTGATATCGCATTCTCAGGATAAAGGCGCGGGTTATAAAGGGTGTTTGCCTTAAGAATCCCTACCAGAACTGCAGATTCGTCAATACTGAGATGCTCTACCTTTTTGTTGTAATAACGCCTTGATGCAGCTTCTATTCCATAGACATTCTCGCCGAAAGAGACGGTGTTAAGATAAAGGGTCAGAATCTCCGCTTTGGTGAATGTACTGCCGATGCGGTATGCCACGATAGATTCTTTTATTTTACTTACAGGAACCGACAGAAAACCGTAATCTTCCCTGCCAAAAATATTTTTCGCAAGTTGTTGTGATATGGTACTTCCACCACCTGAACCGCGATTATTCAGTAAAACAGTTTTAAAGGCAACTCTTATCAGGCTTAATACGTCAATGCCCCTGTGATCATAGAAACGGGCATCCTCAGTTGCAATGAGGGCATCGATAAGATGATGCGGTATCTGACGGTAATTAACATTGGTGCGGTTTTCAGAAAAGAACCTGCCGATTATCTCTCCCTGATCAGACATCACAAGGGAAGCAGTTGCTCCTTTATAGTTCAGAAGATCTTCTTTACTATGTAACCGGCCAAACGCTCCAAACCATACTGACAGAACCAGGATACTGAATATCAACACAGCTGCCAGGGAAGATATTAATAATATTATTCCGGCTTTTCTCATGTTGCAAATCGTCAATATGTTCTAAACGACACTGTTTTATAAAAAGTACACTAACCTGCACCGGGTTTATAAAGGAAACCTTCGGGTAGTAATAGTGGCGCGGACAGGAAAAACCGGTATATATTGTTCAGAAGCTCAGTTTTAATCTCATAAAGAACATGTTAAGATTTTCACTTTTATTTCCGAACTTCCCACTGAACCTTTGTCCCAAAAGAGAAATCTCCAGGTTGTTGCCGGCAGAATATGCAAGTGAAGGCATTGCAAAATAGCCATCTTCCAGTGAAGGAAGGTACATAGCTGAAAGGCTGGCATTTAACAATGGATGGACCGGGTAAGAAACCTGCCCGAACCACGAAAACTTGCTGAAGGCAATGGTTTTCACAGATAAAGGCATAAAATAGAGATCGGTAAAACTGTTCATGTCAAGCTTGCTGAAATAACCGTTGTAAATGGCCTCGAAGCTCAGATGAAGAGAGTTGCCGAACATGTAATTTATTCCGGTATTAACAAGCGCTACACCCAGACTGTCAGTTGCCTTGTTTTGGGGATGAAAATAGCTTAGTTCGCCGTTAAACCCGAGACTACTGATACTTCCCGACCAGCCTGCACCGGCCACATAATCGGTTGCACCTATAATACCACCAAGAAACTGGATATCATAACCCCAGCTGTTAAAACGGTAAAGAGCGGCTGCGGTAACATTGTTTTCGCTGTCTATTTTTACGGCAATATCAGCTACTGAAGTAAATCCGGGGAAATACCTTATGCGCAGGGCATCGCTGCCAGGCCTCTCCTCATAATCAAAATCGAAGAATGAGTAGGCGTTGAATATATCGTTGGGATTCCACACGAACGACTGTCCCCAGTTGATACGCTGCCGGCCGAGGGTAACGGACAGCTTACTGGTGTTGTATTCCATGTAAAACCGGTCAAATGTTGTGGTCAGTACCGATGATTGGTTTGACAGGATGTTGCCGGTAAGAAAATCAAGACAGCCGTTATCCTGGCTGACAATATCTTTATAACCGGGTATGTTACTGACATAATCGCCGTAAATAAAGCGGTTTCGCATTCCTGCAGCAAATGACAGGTTACCACTCAGTTTCCATCTGAAGTTCAACCTGTTGTGATACAGGTTGTCAACCATCCACGGCGAATCAAATTTATTGAAGCTTACAGTATTCATGTACTTAATATATCCTGTCAGGCGCAGATCATCAGCCAGTGAACCGGAACAGAAAAAAAATATCAAGCCTACAAATAATAATATTCTTCGTACCATATTGGTTGTTTGCTTTATTGCATCAAACTTGCATCAGGTACCAGCCATAAATTACATATGTACTACTTTCTTTTTTCGTCGGAAACAACATGCCCGTCCTCCAGTGTCACTACCCTGTGTGCTTTATCAACCACTCTCTGGTCGTGGGTTGAAAAAATAAATGTCACATTTTCTTCCCTGTTGAGCTTTTCCATTATGTCAAGCAGGTTTGAGGCCGATTTTGTATCAAGGTTGGCAGTCGGTTCGTCAGCAAGGATAAATTTCGGAACAGAAGCCAAAGCTCGTGCCACTGCAACCCTCTGCTGCTGTCCGCCCGATAGTTTCGACGGACGGCTGCCTTCCCTGTCAGCCAGTCCGACAGCATTGAGCAGTTCCATTGCTCTTTTCTTCCGCTGTTTGTGTTTCACACCCTGCAGCTGCATTATAAACTCCACATTCTCCCTGGCTGTCATCACGGGAATCAGATTATAGGCCTGGAAGACAAAACCAATCTTCCTAAGCCTGAAATTGATCAGCTTAGAAGAAGACAGTTTTTTTATGCTGGTTCCGTCAACCACAATCTCTCCCTCTGTTATCGAATCAAGTCCGCCGATAAGATTCAGCAATGTGGTCTTTCCGCTTCCGGAGGGACCGACAATGGCAGCAAATTCTCCTTGTTCAAAACCCAGGTTTACACGGTCCACTGCACGGACCTGCACCTCAGAATCGTTATATACTTTTACCAGGTCTTTGAGTTCTAATATTTGCATGGGATCAAAATTTAATTAATACATTACATATCAATTCTCAGGGCTTCCGCCGGGTTGAGACGTACTGCCTTCCTTGCAGGATAAACAGCCGATAATATCCCTGTGATTATAACCAGGATTGTAACAGCAATAACCGAATCAAGCCCTATCCGGGGATAAACAACCGAAGCATAACCCACAGAATGGAGTCCCTCTGCCCAAAGGCTCAGATCGACACCGGTTCTGGCGGTGACAGCAGTAAGAATAAGGGCAAGAACAATACCAACAGCTCCCCCGGTAAGGGAAAGAAATACCGATTCAAGAATAATCATTCCAAAAATCCTCACCCTGTTCATACCAACAGCCATTAGCATTCCCAGTTCCTTCACTCTTTCAAGAATAACCATCAGCATGGTATTGACAATACCAAATCCAAGAGCGAGAAGAATAATGCCAACAAATATGTACATCATAAGATTCATATTCTCGTTCAGCAACTGCATCTCAGGGAGCAACTGCGTCCAGGTCATCACCTGTAATTCCGGGTATTCACTCCTGAGATCCTCTGTCACAGGATCGGTCATAATGTTTTCGTCAAGTAAAACAGCCAGCTGATGACCGGCATTGTCGTTAATTTCAAGAAGGTCTTTCAGATCGCGGTCGATGACAAAAGCATTCATCTCATCATAACCGGTATTTGATGTATGATAAATACCGGCAACACGGAATGCTCCTCCTGTCAATGTCCCGTCCATTTCCGCCAGTGTAATTACTACCCGTGAACGGACCTTCACATTAAGCTTTCCGGCCAGTTTTTCACCAATAACGATAGGGTTGTTGCTTACTCCCTCAAAGTATGCCCCATCGACAATGTGTTCGTGAATATTGGTTACCTGCATCTCGTTGGAAGGATCAACGCCTGTAAGCTTGATTCCTGAACCTGTTTCTGCCGAAGCGATCATACAGTTCACGATAACCCTTGCTGTAACGGCCTTTACATCATCTTTTTCCAGTATATTCTGCCGTATTGTGTCAATTCCCGGAATAAAATAACTAACCTCATTGCTTTCCAGGTAGCGTGGATGATGAATCTGTATATGTGAAACCTCGGTGTTAATAACCGCATCAACCCGCTGGTCAATCCATCCGAACATAAAAGCCAGTGTATACACTCCTGCGAAAATACCAAGGCTGATCGCTGTTATAATAACCAGGCTGCGGGTTTTATTCCTCCAAACATTACGCCACGAAACAGAAAATATCATTATACAATGTTTTAATATGTCATTCTCTCAACGATTTTGATACCACCAGATTTTTTACTTTGGCCATGGGATAAATCGAAATTACCATGGTGATAATGAAAACAGTAATAACCTGGTTGGTAAATACATGCAAAGATGTCCCAAAAAACAGATATGGCTCGAAACCATATTGCAGATAGGCCTCTGCCAGATCGGCAGGTAACTTGATGGGATTTTCCAAAAGGGCAAAGATAACAGGGACGCTTCCGGCAAATCCCAAAATTACTCCGGTAAGGCCGATAAAAAATGTTTCCAAAAAAAGCATAACACCAAGTCTGTACTTTTGCATACCGACAGCAACCATTACTGCCAGTTCTCTTCTCCTCTCCGCAACCATCATTATGATAGTGCCGAAAATGCCGAAACCAATTACAATATAAAGGATACCAAGCATCAAAACACCTCCTGCCTTATCACTTTCAATAAAATTAACCAACTCAGGATTAAGCTCTTTCCAGTCCGCTATAACAAGCTCACCGGTCATCTCTTCCATCTCTGCCCGAACCTGGCCGACGTTTTTATAATCATCTACTATAACCATCAGCGATGTGATCATGCCATCGGTAGAGAACAGTTCGCTGGCCAGGTCAATATCCATGAATATACCGAGGTTGTTCATCTGTGGTGTACTGAAAGTTAGTATTCCAAGTATGGGATATTTACCGGCAGCAGTAACCCCCCGGTATCCCTGACTAATCAGGATTATGGTGTCGTTCACATCAAGATCAAGGTGTTTTGCAATATTTATTGTTACAAGGACTCCTTCATCACCTTTTCTGATAAAATTACCGTGTGAAATCCAGTTGGCCAGATTGGAAGTCTCACTGTCTTTGTCCGGTTCAAAACCCACAACAGCCCCCCCCCTGGTATTCGGCCCCGATGAAATAAGTGCGAAGGTCTCAATCCTTTTTGCAACAGTGGTTACCTTATCAATATTCTCTATACCCTTCATTAGATCCTCGTCCGGATAGAAAATACGGTTTATGGACCTGTTTTCCCGGTATTCGGGATCCTGAACCTGCAGGTACCCGGTGGAAAGCTTCACCATCATATCGATCATATTGGCATATGTCCCGTCCTGAAGAGAATTCATGACCGTGGCAAACAAAACACCGAAAAAGATGCTGGCAACGGTTATTAATGTTCGCCGTCTGTTCCTCCACAGGTTTCTCCATGCAATAATAAAATAGTTCATGGCTTCCGGTTTTAATACTGCTCAGCAACCCTTCTCATATTCTGCTGGGAAAAGAATGCATCGGCAATTTCAATATTGAATTTTATGCTGTTTAATTCAATCACTGTTTTCTGGTCATTTTTGTCTTCCGGAACAATTTCTATTCTCGTAGGGATCTCACGTCCATCCATTGTCTGGATACCGGAAGCATGTTCTGTTTTAATTACATAACCATCTTCATCATAATACTTCGATCTCAACTGGATGTAATCATCCTTACTGATCCATTTAACAATTTTACCCCACACAACAGCGGCATCTTCTTCGGGAATAAGCTCTATTATCCAGCACTCCCTTCCGTCAATATTTTCAGAACCAGTAATATTATGCGAATAATCTGTCACAATGGATGACTCCTTCAGTATCTCTTCATTGGTATAATCCGATCCCATCCAGCCGTCCGACATCATTGCCGGAGGAAGTTTTATCATCCTTTCTATGCCTGGCATCCAGTTCCACATCTCATTTCCACGCTTCAGAAATGCCTGGCCCCTCTCCTTTGCAGGCGCAGTTATAAGCGTTAAAGCCATATCCCTGCCTTTGATCCAGTTCCTGAATTCCAGTGTTCGATCCCAGGTGGGACGGATAATAGTCATTGTCATATGACTTTCGCTCGATTCTTCCCCGCTCCATTTATCATCGGCCCTTTTTATTATCTCTGTGGCATCCTGTGCAACCATAGTAAATGATAAGCACAATGCGGTTACCGCAAAATAAATGCATAAAAACAACTTCCCGTTCCTGCCGGGGACCTGGTACCACGCTGTCGCTGTAATCAAAGCATTGTCTGTAAATCTCCTGTTCAATTCCATTATCGGTGATTTTTATGAATACATGTTCAGAACTTTTTTTTCAATAGCAACAACCGGAAAATTGACCGGATCCATCAGATAATTTAATGCTATCCCATCCATCAAAGCGGTGAAAAACTTCATCTCGGTTTCAGGATCATCCTTCCCCTGGCTCTTGAAGTATTCCGTAGTGATCCTGGCGTATAAATTATACGTTTCAAATACCTCCCCCCCCAATAACTCCATAACAGATGGCTGATAGATAATCGAATAGTAAAATTTCCAGAAATTCCTGTGCAATTGCATCAACCTGAATGATTGTTTAATAAAATGTATAAACTCATCTCTTGTAAGCACCCCATCACGGTTTGGATCAAAAGATTCCATCACCCGGTCAATCCCATAAAAGACAATTTCCCTTAAAAGCCCCTCTTTGTTATCGAAGTAATTATACATCAGTCCTTTGGATATTCCCGCCTTTTCCGAGACCATGCTGACCGAAGTAGTGTGATAACCTCTGTTCGCAAAAAGCTCAATAGCTGCATCCATTATTTTCTGTCTCGTGGTTTTCCGTTTCTCAATATTTTGTTCCAATGTCCTGGGCGGCATAAAATTTAATGTTTTTTGACTGAACGTTCAGTCAAATATAAAATATCTATTCATTAAATACAAATTGACCAGGGGGAAAAATCAAAAATCCACAACCACATTTTATAAATGTGTAACAGCTTTCTCCGAAAAAATTTCAAAGTATATAATATATTTCTGACTCCTGCCAGCTCTTATGAAAATAACAGGAGACGGGCCATCAGGATTAAATAGATTTGAAAAATTATTTTCATTATATTGCTGAATTAATTATTAGTACAATATCAAACCCGTTAAATTTAATTTATATCCATGCAAGCATTAACCATAAACCAGTTTGGAGGCCCGGAGCAATTAAGGCTTCAGGAAATCGGCATACCTATGCCAAAATCAGGCGAGGTACTTGTAAGGGTTCATGCTGCCGGTGTTAACCCGGTAGATTTCAAAATACGTAATGGTTCCATGAAGTTTATAACCGGCAGCAAATTCCCGCGCATATTAGGGGGTGACATTGCCGGCGTGGTGGAACAGGCAGGGGATAAATCAGAATACCGCCCGGGAGACAGGGTTTATGCCATGCTTTCGTTAAAGGGAGGAGGTTATGCAGAATTTGTTACCGTTAAGGAGAGCCATCTGTGCCATATACCTGATGGAATCAGCATGAAAGAGGCCGCCGCTACACCCCTTGCAGCGCTCACTGCCCTGCAGTCTTTTCAAAAAAGAGGAGGAATCAGGCCCGGCGACAGGATACTTATTAACGGTGCTTCGGGTGGAGTGGGTTCTTTTGCGGTTCAGACCGCCAAAGCAATGGGAGCTCATGTAACTGCTGTCTGTAGCGCCAGGAATATTGAGTTTGTAAAAAACCTTGGAGCCGACGAGGCGATAGACTATAACGCAGAGGATTTTACAAAAATGAAAGACCAGTATCACAGAGTATTTGATGTTGTAGCTAAAAGTTCTTTCAGAAAATGCAGAAAAATTCTGAAAAATGAGGGGACATATGTCACCACTATTCCCAATAACGGGCTGCTGCTGTATAAAGCATTTAATTTTCTCAGAAGAAAAAAGGCATATTTCATCATGGCTAAACCTTCCGGACATGACCTTCAGGTCATTTCCGGTTATATAACAAAAGGGCTGGTACGTCCGCAGGTAGAGATGACCTTCTCTCTTGCAGAAGGAGTTAAAGCCCACCAGATGATAGAAACAGAAAGGGTACGGGGAAAAATAGTTTTGGAGGTAATCAGCAAAGAGAATGCAGGCTAGATTAAAATTATTTTTTACCGGACATTAATACACCAGGTTCTCCTGTAAAACACATACATTCTTATGAGCGGATTTTTCGGAGCAATTTCAAAAAAGCAGTGTGTTACCGAAGTTTTTTATGGCACTGATTATCACTCCCATCTTGGAACAAAACGCGGAGGCCTGGTTTTTTACAATCCCCGGGACGGATTTCAAAGGTCAATCCACAGCATCGAGAATTCATACTTCAGAACCCGATTTGAGGCTGATCTCAAGGATTTTGGCGGAAATGCCGGATTAGGTATAATAAGCGATACCGATGCACAACCTATACTGTTTAATTCACATCTCGGACAATTTGCCATTGTAACGGTAAGCCGTATCATCAACCGTACCGATATTGAAGCGGAATTTCTAAAAAAGAAAAAACATTTTACTGAAAATTTTGAAGAGAGTATTAACCCTACCGAAATTATTGCAAACCTGATCTGCGAGGAAAATGATTTCGTTTCCGGAATCAGGAATGTCTTTCAGAAGATTAAAGGTTCCTGTTCACTGCTTGTTCTCACAACTGACAGGATCATTGCTGCACGTGATAAGCTGGGCCGAACCCCGGTCGTAATAGGCAAAAAAGAAGGATCATATGCCATTGCCTCGGAAACCACTGCCTTCCCAAATACCGGATATGAAACTGAATATTTCATCGGGCCCGGCGAGATCATGGAGGTCACAGCAGACGGATACACTACATTGAAGAAAGCTGAAGAAAAAATGCAGGTGTGTGCATTTCTGTGGGTGTATTTCGGATATCCCACCTCCTACTATGAAGACATAAATGTTGAAGAGTGCCGTTACCGTTGTGGTGCATCCCTTGCAAGGAGAGATAATTTGAACCCCGATTTTATTTCCGGAATCCCCGATTCGGGTGTGGCCCATGCCATAGGTTACGGAAATGAAAAAGACATCCCTTATAAAAGAGCCTACACCAAATATACACCAACCTGGCCGAGAAGTTTCATGCCACAGGAACAGGAAACCCGTGAACTGGTTGCCAAAATGAAGTTAATTCCCAACAAATCAATCATTAAAGGCAAAAGCATTGTTTTCTGTGACGATTCAATTGTAAGAGGAACCCAGCTTAAAGATACGGCAACTGATCTGCTTATTGCCGGAGCCCGGGAACTGCATATACGTATTGCCTGCCCTCCTCTGTGCTTTGCCTGTGAGTTTCTTAATTTTTCCCGGTCCCGCTCCTCCTATGAACTGGCCACACGCAAGGCGGTCAAACAGATTGAAGGAGAGGTGAAAAATATGGAAAAGTATTCCCGTCCCGGCAGCAGCCACTACAGAACCATGATAGAACAGATCACTAAAAATATTGGAGTGGACTCCCTTGTTTACCAGGACATGAATGATTTGATTAAGGCTATCGGACTTCCGGCGGAAAAGCTTTGCACCCATTGCTGGGATAACTCAAGTTATTTTTAGTTTGTTCCATTATTTACAACAACAAAGCCTTTTACACGAATTGGTATTGCTGGGATAACTCAAGTTATTTTTAGTTTGTTCCGGGCGGGGGTATGCAACCGGCATACTCTATAAGAACAGTAAACTTCCGGTTCACTGACCCAGGATAAACTTTTATACTTTGAATATATTCCCGGTAATATTTTATTAAAACGGAACAAACATTGATTTTATCTGCAGCAAACTGAATTTGCCTAATAAGTACTGACGGGACAGGAAAGTTTTACATTTCATCCGTACAAATTAGGTTAATATAATCAGTAAATTATATTTTGCATCTAATGCATATTCAGTGTTTCAAACGTATGGAACCCCCATGCTTTATACATATTATTTTGTCTGACTTAGTCTGATGGGGGTTTCATACAATGGAACCATATATCAATCCGCTTATTGTAGCCATTACTATCACCAATCCCACAAAAACTGAAGTCTTTCTGGTACCCATTACACTATGTATTACCAGCATGTTGGGTAGTGACAGTGATGGTCCGGCCAGCAGCAGCGCCAGTGCCGGTCCCTGTCCCATTCCTGAGCCAATGAGTCCCTGAAGTATGGGCACCTCTGTAAGAGTTGCAAAATACATAAAAGCACCGACTACTGAAGCAAAAAGATTACTCCACAGAGAATTCCCTCCAACGAGTGAACTTATCCAGTGGTCAGGTATAATTCCGGCAAGTGCAGTGTCATCATGCGTTGAACCAAGCAGGAAGCCGGCAATAATAACACCAAGCGCAAGAAGGGGCATGATCTGTTTGGCAAAGTCCCATGACGAAATGGTCCATTCACGGTTTTCTTCATTACTGGTTAATGTAATTACAGCCAGGGCAGCGATGGCTACAATAAACGGTACCATCGGACCCGGAAAAACAAGTGAGGAAACTACAACGGCTAAAGCAGATAAAGCAACTTTCCACCATGCTATTTTCAGAACCCTTATAAGTGAATATCCCAGAACCAGTCCGAGAAACCCTGTTATATACCATTTATTTGACCAGATAAAATACCACCCTCCACTCTCAACGCCGGCTTCCGGTTTTCCCCAGTTTGCAAACACAAGGATCAGCACAAGGGTGAAAAAATGGAGCGAAGTCTGCCATAGAGGGCGCTTTTCCGGGGGAGCAACAATATTCATCTGAGCTTCTTGCTTTTCCTTTTCTTCTTTCCTGAAAAAAAACGCCATCAATAACCCGATAACAATAGCAAATACAACAGCGCCTACCACCCTGGCAACTCCCAGCTCCCAACCAAGTATCCGGGCTGTAAGAATAATGGCAAGTATATTAATCGCGGGGCCGGAATAGAGAAAAGCAACAGCGGGACCGAGCCCGGCTCCTCTTTTATGTATACTGGAAAACAGGGGCAATATTGTGCATGAACAAACGGCGAGAATAGTTCCCGAAACAGAAGCAACAGTATAGGCAAGGTATTTATTTGCCCGGGCACCGAAATATTTCAGAACAGAACCCTGGCTTACAAAAACCGCTATTACACCGGCAATAAAAAACGCAGGGATAAGACATAAAATAACATGCTCCCGGGCGTACCAGCGAACCAGATCAAGGGTAGCAGCAACTGCTTCCTGGAAGCGTGCACTCTCCAGTGGCATATAATATGCCAGCAGAAAAAAGAAGCCTATCCACCACAGTTTTCTAATCTCAACTTTCCAATCCATATTGATATTTTTTAACAAATAGATTCACAACTTCAATAGCCCTGGTAAACTACATGTTAACGGAAACCAAAAAGAGAACTACAATACTGCTGAACTTTTCTTAATAAAACCAATTCATCTGATTGATTTACAAAATCATAGTATAAGATTCCGAAAATGTTGCCGGAAAGTCAAAAATATACAGTAATGATGTAATATGTTCCGACAAGTATAAATAATATGGCAATGAATTTCCTGAACCATTTTTCAAAGCTTTTCACCCTGTTATAGAAAGTACCGACCTTATTTACGGTAAAAGCCAGCATCCAGGAGAGGATAATTACAGGTAGCCCGGTTGCCAGTGCAAATAATAACAGCATTGGAATGCCCTGTCCGCTGCCAATTGACATAGGAATTAAGGCCCCAAAGTAAAGAACCCCGCTATAAGGGCAGAAAGCCAACGCAAAGACAATGCCCATCAACAATACACCCAAAAAAGAGTTCTTATGATTGTCTTCTACCTTCTCTGATATAAAACCTATCCCCGGAAAGGGAATATTAATAACTCCAAGCATGAAAATTCCGATCACCAGCAGCAACGGACCAATTATCCTCTCACCATATACCGCCAAAACCGTGGACAGTTGCATCTGCCCCACCCCGACTATCAGAAGCAGTCCTATTCCAACGTAAGTTAAAGAACGTCCAAGAGTATAAACAACTCCGTTATAAAAGACCTTTCGCCTGCTCTTAATATCTTTGCTTATAAAACCTACTGCTGTAATATTGGTAGCAAGGGGACACGGACTGATTGCCGTCATCAATCCAAGCAGTAAAGCCGATAATAGGGGTAGCTGAGAATCCTGAAGCCACTGGGAGAGAATATCCATAAAGAAATCAGCTTTTTACCTCTTTAATGGCCTCATCAAGGGTTGCCTTGAATTGATCAAAATCCCTGCTGGCAAGCATGAATCCCTGCATGGTAAGATCAACCTCTTTTTCTCCGCAAACCACCAGAAGTGCCTGTCTGCCAATTCCCAACCTCTGGGCAATCTCTTTTGACTCAGGTTCTGAAAGATTCACTTCCTGGTAAACGATAGCGCCATTCTCAATCTCTTCCTTATAATGTTCGTTAAGAACTCTCTCTGTAGCTTTCTGGACATTTACACATGAAACACAGCGGCGAGTAAAATGAAAATAGTAAACCTCAACCCTTTCTTCAGTAATTGCAATATCCTTCACATTTTGCTCACCGGTTGTACCCTGACCGCAGGCAGAAATGCCCGGAAAAAACATTACAGAAATTAAAAAAATAAAAAAAGTCTTCATTGTAATTATTTTAAAAAAGTTAATATTCCGTCTGTGATAATAAAAACCCGGTATAATTCTCAGTGAAAAAAATCCGGTTTTTATATATTTGTCAGCAGTGTTTTTATCTCTTCTACTGAAGCCGTGCGACCTTTGAGCAAAACTTTGTCGTCCACAACCATCGCAGGTGTAGTTGCAATCCCGTAGCTCATTATCTCCATCATATCTTCAACTTTAATGACTTTAGCGTTTATTTTAAGCTCAGATACGGCCACCCTGGCTGCCTCTTCCAGTTTCTTACATTTAGCGCATCCGCTCCCTAATATTTTAATCTCCATAACTTTAAATTATAACCAGTTAATAAATTGCTTTAAAATTATTACATTGTTCGATGTTCGTAAAATAACGAACAAATATTGAAAAAGTTTCACTACTAACCAAAAAAATCTTACATTATTTGTCAATAACCTTATCCAATTAAAGACTTTTGGCTCCTGTTAAACTTCATGAATCCATCAGGGATCTATTAATGACTTGAGCAATGTCCTGGCATCTTCCCAGGATTCTTTGTTCAGACAGTATTTTATCCTGGGAGCACTGATCTCTCCCTGAATAAGTCCGGCTTTTTTTAGTTCCTTAAGATGTTGTGAAAGGGTAGATTTGGCAACAGGCAGTTTTTGGGAGAGGTCGCCGCTATAGCAACATGTTTGATTCTTAAGAAGTTCTACAATATATATTCTGACCGGGTGGCTGAATACCTTTGCATATAATGCAATTTTTTTTTGTCGATCGGTTATAAGGTCTCTTTTTACCAGCATATTAACAGATTAAAATACCATTTGTCCGGCTAAATTAATAAATTCTTAACTCATTGAACCATCCCGGCTGAGAATACCAGAAACATTGATGTAAAATATGTTAACTTTAATGAAAAAAAGTTATGAGAGTTTTTAAATCACATAAATCCAATTTAATATTTTTATTAATCTTCGTTAATCTTATTTCCAGCAACCTGTTTTCCCAGCAGCTATGGTACAATAATCCGGCTGATCAGTGGATCGAAGCACTGCCTGTTGGCAATGGGAGAATGGGAGCAATGATTTTCGGTGATCCGGTAAATGAACGCATCCAGTTGAATGAAGATTCCCTGTGGCCGGGTAGTCCTTACTGGACAGATAAAAACAGTGGTTCTCCTGAATATCTGAAAACAATCCGGAAATTGCTGCGTGAAGGCAAACATGTTGAGGCAGATAAAATGCTGGTTGAGAAATTCTCAAACAAATCGGTTAAATTTTCTCATCAGACTCTGGGAGATTTGTCCCTTTCTTTCGAAAATCATAAAAGTCACCGGGATTACAAAAGATGGCTTAGCCTTGATTCTGCAATGGTTACAACAGAATTTTCTACTGAATCGGGAAAGGTGACCCAAAGGGTTTTCACTTCGAATCCCGACAACGTTTTGGTAGTCAACCTTAAATCTGACTCTGCAGAAAGGTTGACATTCGGGGTGGAACTTTCCCGTCCGGATGATGAAGGCCATCCAACTGTAAGGGTAACCTCTATTGAAAACGGATTATCCATGGATGGAATGGTTACCCAGTTTGGTGGTGAAATTAATTCAAAACCCTATCCTGTCAATCATGGAGTGAAATTTCAGGGACAGTTGAAAGCAGAAGCAAAAGGCGGGAGAATAATCAGTAAAAATGACAGGTTGAGACTGGAAAATGTTAAAGAAGCTACGCTGTTTTTCATTGTCAGCACCTCTTTTTACCATGATGATTATAAAAATATTAATGCAGAACAATGGCAAAAGCTCGCCACCAGATCATTTGACCAGATTCTGGAAGATCATTTAAAAGATTACAAGAAGTTATATGACAGGGTTGAGTTGGATCTTGGCGGAGAGCCAGAAACTGCATATTTGCCGGTAGATGAACGGCTGCAGAGAATGAGGGAAGGTAAAAATGATCCCGCGCTTGAGGCTTTGCTGTTTCAGTATGGCAGGTATCTTCTTATTTCATCTTCCAGACCGGGTACTAACCCGGCCAATTTACAGGGTTTATGGAATGAACATATCCTTGCTCCATGGAATGCAGATTACCATCTTAATATTAACCTGCAAATGAACTACTGGCCGGCAGAGGTTACCAATCTGAGCGAATGCCATGAACCTTTGTTTACTTTCCTTGACAGGTTGGTTGAGAACGGGAAAAAAACAGCCAGGGAGCAATATGGATACGAAGGGTCTGTGGCGCATCATGCAACCGATCTGTGGACTCCCGCGTGGATGAGAGCTGCCCGGGCCTACTGGGGTTCATGGATTCATGGAGGTGGCTGGCTCGCCCAGCATCTATGGACTCATTATGAATTCACCCGGGATGAAGAATTTCTGAAAAACAGGGCATACCCTGCTATCCGGGAATTCGCACTGTTTTATTCAGACTGGCTGGCCGAAGATCCCCGGGATGGCAAATTAATTTCCTATCCCTCAACCTCTCCGGAAAACTCCTTTCTCACTCCTGACGGAGAAAGTGCCGCTTCATGTATGGGTGCAGCCATGGACCAGCAGATAATTGCAGAGGTATTTGATAATTTAATAAAGGCCTCTGAAATAACAAATGTAAATGACCCCTTTATTGATCAGGTAAAAGAAAAACGTGGCAGGCTCAGGTCGGGAACCATCATAGGTCCGGATGGCAGGTTGCTTGAATGGGACAGGCCTTATGATGAACCGGAACAGGGACACAGGCATATGTCACACCTGTACGCGTTTCATCCCTCCAATCAGATCACTGCTGAACATACACCTGAATTACTGCAGGCAGTAAGAAAATCAATAGATCACCGGCTAGAACATGGAGGAGCGGGTACCGGCTGGAGTAGAGCCTGGCTAATAAATTTTTCGGCAAGATTAAAGGATCCTGAAATGTTGAGGGAACATATCGATAAGTTTTTTATGACATCTCTGGCCAATAATCTGTTCGACCTTCATCCTCCATTTCAGATTGACGGTAATTTCGGATATACTGCGGGTATTGCAGAAATACTGATTCAAAGTCATGAGGGTTATATTGAATTACTACCTGCTTTGCCAAAGGAATGGAGTAAGGGTACCGTAAAGGGACTTCGCGCAAGAGGCGGATTCGAAGTCGATATGGAATGGGAAAAGGGATATCTGGTTCATGCCATTGTTAAATCGCATGCTGGTGAAAAAGGAATGCTTAGATATAAGGAAAAGGACATTCATCTGGATCTGAAAAAAGGGGAGTCGCGAACTGTTATTTTTAACAGCGGGCTATAGAAATTGTGCTGTTTTGAACTGCTCATCCTGAAGAGCCCTCCAGGCTGGCTGCAAGAAATCCGGGATTAACAAGTCAACTGAGCGAACAGCTTTTTGCTTTTCTCCTCGAACCAGGTGCACCATTACAGGCGAAAGATCCGGCTTTCATTATTTATTGATGTATCAGAATTCAACATTTATCACTTTTTCGTTTGTTTCGTCTTCCTGGGCATCGATACCTGAAAATGTTTTCATGTTATGAGGTTGTTCACCGATTTTTATGGTGTATTTTCCGTCCTTAAAAACTTTCGGTTGGAACTGGTTGCCCTGAATTCTCAGTGTATATACAATTTCTTTATTAGGTTCATAAATTACCTGTACCACCGGGTTTTCCATTCCGGTTACCATTATTGGAGGCAAATAAGCAATAGGCTCACGTCCGTAATTATCCATCTGATTAATTGTAACCGGCCAACCTTCGTATTGTTCAGCGTTCTCTGATGTTACATCAATACCACGCGGCCAGACCTCCATTTCAATTTTACGGTTTTTTGTATTCAAACGCACCAGACCATATCCGGATGCCCGTTCACCCCATTCGCCGCCCCATTTATTTTTTCTCTCTTCACTTGGATTGGCATAGGCATACATTGTTATTTTATTGTGAAAACCATCATAATAATCTCCAAGGCCGTTGAGGGAACCCTGAACGGCTTCCCCGTCAGGTTCATTCCGGGGTGTCCACCACCTGTTGTAATAATTAACAATAGAGGGAACACAAAAAGAAAACCCGGCATCCCTGAACTGATTTACTCCATGATGAATCACTGATGCCAGGTGTTGATCACCTGCGATGTGAAACCCGTAAAATTTCCTGATGGCATCTAATGCCCTGTTGCGTGCGGATTGCGGCCATCCATTTGAATCCATGTCGGCAAACAGAGTATAATCATATTTCCCATGACGGTGCGCTGCGTTGGCAAAGATCGTTTGAGAAAGCACCACTTTCATATTGACTCCCTGCCAATGCTGTCCCCATGCATTGAGAAACCGGAGTTGTCTGTCTCCCAAAATTATTCCTTCGGGAAGATCGACGGTATTATAATCATAATCAGGATCGGTAATATGATCTGGCCGGGGCCCCATGGGGGGGATTAATCCTTTCGGGCCGGTTTTGAATTTTCTGTCCTCAATAATGGCAAAATCGATCTTACCAATTTTTAATGACGTAAAATAAACACCGATTCCCCGCTCTACAGGTGTTGGATCATAGCCATCAGGCAGGTGCCAGGTTTGTGCATTTTGTACCGAGTTGACATATTGAGGGGAATAATAATAACCACCATCATTTCCGGCCGGACTGTTTGCTTTAATTCCCGATTCGCCCCAAACGTTTCCCTGTCCGATATCATGATCATCAGGGATGCAAATGGTAGGACGATCCTTTATAATCTCGCCAAATTGCCGGCCAAATAACAGCCAGGCCTGCAGATGCCGTTCGTGATCATAGGACTGGTCACCTGAAAAAAACAATAAATCCGGATCCTGTGCCTTAATATTCCTGATAATATCTGGTTTTAAGCGACGATCATAATTGCCGTTCCCGGTAAATGCAGCAACAACAATTTCCTCTTTCTCCACCGGATCTTTTCTTATCAGTCCTTCATATTCAGCCTTATCTCCAGCGGCAAGAACCCTGTACTGGTAATCTTTGGAACTGTCCCACTGTTCAACCCGAAAATGTGCTGTCCACCGCTTTTTGTCTTCCTGAGGCCAGCCATAGGATTCCTCACTCACTACAGTTGCAGCAATAGTTTCCCAATCGCCATCCTTTTGTATCTGTAACTTAACCACCCTGTCCACATCCTCTCCTAGGGGATACAACTGGGCCGTCATTTTCATGGTGTTGTCACTAACCGTATAAAGTGCAAAACAGATTGCATCTTCAGCCGGAACATTATCAATATTTAACCAGTCATCGCCAACAGGTTTTTGAGCCCAAATCGAAACTGAAAATATAAAAACTAAAATAACATTTAATATACTCTTTTTCTTAACCATAACTGATAACCTCCTATTTGATAAAGTTGATAAAACTATAAGTTTCTCTAATCCCGCATTACGGGATAAAGGCCTTTTTTTGCTAAAATAACATTTATTCAGGACTATAAAAATAAAATTCAAACCATATTGCTCTGATTAGCAGCCAGGAGTTTCTGATTAAAGCGAATATTCTAAAATGCCTTTGGGTTCATAAACAGTTGTTTTTATTGTCCCCTAAGGGGAATGGGAGAAAATCCCCCACCTTTAGGTGGAGACTTTAGTTTGAAATGCATAAATTAGCGCTATGCAAAACTACAGAAAAACAACGCATAGTGTATATGATATAAAACTGATAATATATTAATAAATTCTTAACTCATTGAACCATCCCGGCTGAGAATACCAAAGACATGGATTAGAAATGATGTTTTCCATCAAGATTACCTTGTTTCCTGGTCTAGCTGGTTAGGGTACAATTACACATACAAATACTCATTGCACAGGCAGACAATCAGCGAGGTTTGCCCTTCCCGCAGTTTGATGGATTTTCAGTTCTCCCGGATACTTATCCTGCAAATAAAAACCGCTCAACAACATGTAATTGTAATGTATTTTTTTGCAAAAATATTTGACGTAATATTGCGTTATTTAAAATAATGACGTATTTTTGCGTCAGAATAAACCGGATCATTTCAGGAATCAGTTTTAACTATTTACCTGAATGATTATTACCAGACAAATTAGCACAAAATTCCCTGAGATAATCTGGTAATTGCAAATACTAAAAAAAGAAAATGAAAATGAAAATAGAAGTATTTGAACCGACATTGTGCTGTCCCACCGGGGTTTGCGGACCTGGCATTCAGATGATGATTGCCGACAGGGCTTTAGCAGGCGACAGGGAGATTGTAATCGACAACGTCAATTTCTTTGTTGACAAGGAAGCAGAAAATATGCTTGAAGGAGTTACAATGGATTTTGGAGCCAACGGCTTTAAGCTGAAAGGATTAAAACGCAACGGTAGTTGTTGCTGATAATGAGTATAAGTCTAAACGTAAATTAAAACTTATTTGATATGGCAGCAACCAAAGTTTCATTGTTCGAAAAAGATTTGCAGGTCAGAGCATCGCTGTTCAAGGCGCTGGGCCATCCTGCAAGGCTGGCTATTCTCAGGTATCTTGCAGAGATAAAAACCTGCATTTGCGGTGATATTTCAGAGGAATTGCCCCTGAGCCGGACAACGGTCAATCAGCATCTGAAGGAGCTCAAAAAGGTGGGATTGATCACAGGAACAGTTTCCGGGGTTAAAACCAGGTATTGCCTTAATCCCACGAAAGTGGACTTGCTTGAAAAAACACTCTCTTCCTTTGTGGATGAGATTAAGACTGATCCTTCAATTGTACAAACAGATAACAATTGTTGTTAAATAATAGAAAATTATGAAAATACTGATCATTTGTACGGGTAATTCATGCCGCAGCCAGATGGCGCACGGTTTTATGGAATCTTTTGATAAAAGGTTGACCGTCAGGTCTGCAGGAACGGAAGCTTCCGGGCAGCTTAACCGGAAAGCGGTCGAAGTAATGAAAGATAAAGGTATAGATATAAGCCAACATACCTCCGATTCTGTTGATAAATACCTGGGCGAGGAGTGGGACTATGTGATAACCGTATGCGGGGGAGCAAACGAAAATTGCCCCGTGTTTATGGGAAATGTCAAAAACAGGCTGCATATCGGGTTTGATGACCCGTCGCATGTTACCGGTACTGATGAATATATTCACAGCGAGTACATACGTGTAAGGGATGATATAAAGAAGGGATTTTATAAGCTCTATAAAGAAAAAATCAAACCTCACTTAAAATAATTCATAAGAAAATGGAAGCTAAAGATATAAAGAACATTGTCAGGGAAAAATACAGCAGGATAGCACAGAAATCTGACGATCCTTTGATCCGTGAAAATTGCTGTGGCAGCACTGATTGTTGTTCAGGCAGTGACTACACGGTTTTCAGTGAGAGTTACAAAAACCTTGAAGGTTACAATCCTGATGCAGATCTTGGGTTGGGTTGCGGTATTCCAACTGATTACGCTGTTATAAAAGCCGGAAACCATGTGCTTGACCTTGGCAGCGGTGCCGGAAATGACTGCTTCGTTGTGCGATCGCTGGTTGGAGTAACCGGAAGGGTCACGGGTCTTGATTTTTCAGATGATATGCTGAAAAAATCAAATGAAAATGTCAAAAAGCTGGGGTATATCAACGTCGGCTTTGTAAAAGGGGACATCGAACAGATGCCTTTTCCCGACGGTCAATTTGATGTAATCGTCTCAAATTGTGTACTGAACCTTGTTCCCGGTAAAGTTAAAGCGTTTACCGAGATGTTTCGGGTACTTAAACCCGGAGGGCATTTCTGCATTTCCGATGTTGTAGTGGAAGGGGAAATGTCAGAGAAACTTCGTGTCAATGCCGAAATGTATGCCGGGTGTGTGTCAGGAGCAATGAAATACAATGATTACCTGGATGTGATTTCTCAAACAGGGTTTAAACAAGTGCAGGTGCACAAGAAAAGGGAGCTTGCAATTCCGGATCATATACCCGGTGAAAATATTGATGCGGCAGAAACTGAACCATTCAAAACCGGTATTACCGGGCTGTATTCAATCACTTTATCAGCGGTTAAACTTTAAGAAATCAAGTTTTTGTTATATCGCACAAATAATATTCGAATAAATGCATAATTAAAACCGGCTGACCCGGCCGCGACTGTTGCAGTATGCAATCAGATGATTTAATTGTAACCATATTAACTTAAAACGAAATGGCTGATCCGATAAAAGAAGTTACCATTCCTGATAAACCCAAAAAAACTATAGGGTTGTTTGAAAAATATCTTACCCTCTGGGTTGCACTTGGAATCCTGGCAGGTATTGGCATAGGCCATATAGTCGGCGACAGCATAAAAGTCATAAGCAGCCTTGAAATAGCAAGGGTAAATATACCCGTTGCCATACTGATCTGGCTGATGATTTATCCCATGATGCTCCAGATTGATTTTACCAGCATCAAACAGATTGGGAAGAAACCTCGCGGGGTTGTTTGGACAGTAATTATCAACTGGCTGATAAAGCCCTTTACTATGGCATTCTTTGCCTGGATTTTCTTTGAAAAGATTTATTCGGCCTGGATTGACCCTGCACTGGCGGGGGAGTACATTGCAGGGGCGATCATACTGGGTGCTGCTCCCTGTACCGCTATGGTATTTGTCTGGTCCTACCTTTCCGATGGAGACCCCAATTATACCCTGGTGCAGGTGTCGGTGAACGACCTTATCATTCTTGTGGCATTCATACCTATTGTCGGCCTGCTTCTGGGTATTACCGATGTCACAATCCCTTATGACACACTGGTTTACAGTGTTGTAATCTTTGTTGTTGTGCCGCTGGTTGCCGGTGTTATCACGCAAAAAATGTTACTAAAAGCACATGGTGAAGAGTGGTTTAAAAAGGTATTCCTCCCAAAACTAAAGCCCGTAAGCATTGTTGCACTTCTTGTAACACTGGTGCTGTTATTTGCATTCCAGGGACAGAATATCATTAGTAATCCGCTGATAAT
>JAWODJ010000109.1:0-5319 GCA_046483315.1 Bacteroidales bacterium
GAAAGAACAGCAATGAAGCTGTTGATATCCTGGTCCAGTATTCAGACAAAGTAATTCCCGTCGAAGTAAAAGCAGAAGAGAACCTGCAGGCCAAAAGCCTTAAATCATTCTGTCAAAAATACTCCCCCTCCCTGGCTATCCGAACATCGATGTCTGATTACAGAGAAGAGGAGTGGATGATAAATTTGCCACTATATGCATTCAATGAAATAACTCAGTCGTAACACATTACCAGGCTAATAAGAGACCCCGTACCATCACTTTCGCAGAAGACAACGCATACAGCCGCCAGGTTCAGGCACATCTGGCTGGAAGTGGATCGCGGACCTTTCCTTTCATCCACGAAATAAATCTCTTTGCCGCGGGCCAAAACCGGAAGTAAAAGCTTGCCAATTCGGGAAGTAGAAGATTTGCCGGCATGGCCAGCATCCCAATTTTTTGTATATTTGATAAATAAATCTACATTCAAGATTAAACCAGCTGCGTATGAACAGCCCTGAAATCAAAAAATATATCCACGAACACAGTAATCTCTTCTGGTACACACCCGAGGATAAAAAGGAAGATATCAGCACCGAATTTCTTGTAGAAACCATTCTAAACTATGGCGACAAAGATGCAGTTATCCAATTATTTGATTTGATGGGAATAGACAAAGTTGCTCAGGTATTTTTCAATTCCATAAACATGAGTGACCGCAAGAAGGGTAACTATCACGAAATTACGGTAAATTATTTCACCCTTCTTTTTAAAAAATATGCACACAGAAATAATTAATCCTCAACAATCCGATTTAATTCCTTATCTGAAAGATTTTAAACGCTCATTTTATTTGGTTGGGGGCACTGCAATTGCATTGCATATAGGCCACAGACAATCGATCGACTTTGACATGTTTACACCTTCCAGACTTGACAAATCAAGGATAAAAGCTAAACTTAAAGAAATCCCATTTGAAAAAAAGCCTATTTTCGAAGATTACGATCAACTCCACTTGCTGATCAACGATGTTAAGGTTACTTTTTTTAATTATCCCTATTCTATTGAACATCCGGTGAAAGTCAGTTCCTTTATTACCATGCCAACTCTACTGACACTAGCAGCAATGAAAGCATTTGCTTTAGGCCGCAGGGCTAAATGGAAAGACTACGTTGACATGTTTTTTATACTGCGCGATCATTACAGCATTAAAGAAATCGCAAACCAGACCCAAAATATATTCGGACAGTTATTCTCTGAAAAATTATTTCGTTCGCAATTGGCTTTTCACAAAGACATTGACTATACCGAACCGGTCACGTTTATTGTAAAGCCGGTTTCTGACGATGAAATCAAAAATTACCTGATAGAAAAAGCGATTGATTTGTTTGATTAACCCCTGAGCATACCCGTACCATCACTTTCGTGGAAGACAACGCAGACAGCCACCGGGCTTCCATTCCTGATACTTTAGTTCCTGCCTCAACCAGACCGATCATCCGCAAGTTTTTATCTTGTTCGTCTAATTATTCTTTTGAAAAGTTCTTCGGATGAGATAAATTTGTTCCACCCTTTTTTTCTTAACCCCCTTTGCAATTCTTTATCTCCACTCCATAATTTACCCTTAATATGTTCAGTTAATGCAACGAATTCTGTATCATCAATATCAATGTCTTGAGTTAATGATTCTGAAAATTCATATGATTCTTTCGGGATGAGTCTTAAATTGATAAATCTTATTTTATTAGTTATCAAGGTTATAATTCTATCTAATTCGTAATCAGAATAATTTGAAATTTTCTTAATTTTTTCCTTATGTTCTTCAATCTCATATGATAACCGCTCGGTCGAGTAGAAATTAAGTCTACTTTTAGGTTGTAATAAAATTATTGCAATCTTGCTGTTTGTATTGAGAATTGCACTAAAAACAATATTTGTGTCAACAACTATTCTCATTAGTCAAGTTGTTGTTTAGATTTTTCCCAACGACCTTTTTTAATAGTTTTCACTAAATCATCAACATCTTTTTGTGATGTTTTAGATTTCTTTGTTAGTTCTTTATATTCAAATAAATCAGTTAGATCTTGCAGGTCGTCCAAATTCATATCTCTTGGAAACCTGAATATTATTTCATTTGGTGTTCTCTCGATAATCATAATTCTTTTTTACTCAAATATACGAATTTCTGCGCAAAATGTTTTTCCGTCTTAGCTCAGAACCGCATCCGCCGCTGTGCCGGATCATTGGTTACCAGGATAAGATCCCTTACCGCGTATTCCTCAGCAAAGCTATTGAGTCCTTTCAAATGACGGTTGTTAGCCTGCGAGGTTGCTTTTACTTCAATAGCAATTTCATGGTCACCAAGCACGAAATCAACCTCCAGTCCCGAGGCAGTGCGCCAATAAGCAATTGGATAGTTTATGCCCGAATAAGTTTGCCACACCTACATCAAAATAGTAGAATTTAGGAGCCCTTATGACCCGTCTCTTCGGCCTCTTCCGGAATGAGGGTACAAAATACCCTATCATGGTATCTGAAAGGATCTGAAAATAACCCTTCACTGTTGGTGAGCTGACTCCGCAATCAGCAGCTATATTGGAATAATTTACAATTTCACCATTTGAGAAGGCAGCCATTTCGAGGAATCGTGAAAAAGAGGCAATATTCCTGACCTCTGCTTCAGCCATTATTTCATCCCTGAGATAGCTGCCGATATATGCAGACAATAGCTTCCATGCCTGTGAAGCAAGGTAATGCCTTGGCAACATTCCGTGATTCAGTGCCCGTACAAGGTCAAAACCAGGAATTTCAGATGACACGAAAGGATACAGCTCGTATCTGAGCGCCCGGCCACCCAGCAGGTTGGCTCCCGATCGCAAGTTATACTTTAATTTATCATGATATTTTAAAGTATAAGTATGCATTATCATCATAATTTCAAAACTTATCAACCCATACCACCACTTTCATGGAAGACAACGCAGGCAGCCGCCGGGCTCAGGCACATCTGGCAGTCAGAATAAAGTAACAACCAACAGAGAGCGTTGCAGGCTGCAGCATTGTTCCCGGCTGGCAGAACCAATATCCCCCTCTTTTATACATTTCAGGATGTTTTTATGCGCCTCTTTTATACAGATACAACAATTATTATCCCCCTCTTTTATACAGCCCATTAATAAATTTCATAATTCATGTCATTGCAGCCGGGTCACTCCTGGAAACAATTTTTTCCCGCAACATCAGTTTTCCAGTCGGCAGAGTTGAATATCTTCCGGTCAGGCCATGTTCATTCAGTGAATACATCAGGGTAACGGGTAATGAAAGAAGTCTTGAATTACTTGACACGATACCTTTCCCTGAATACGGGCACGACCATCTGATCCGGCAATTCAATAATTACACCATTATCGGGGGAATGCCGGAAATTATCAGCACATATCTCCTGACAAATTCCCTTTTAGGACTCAACAGGATTTATGACAGCCTCCTTGTTTTTTATACAGACGATGTTGAAAAATATGCCCCGAATTTAACAATGGCAAATGTTATGCGGCATATCATAAAACACTCTTTTATTGAAGCATCTACAAGAATAAAATTTCAGGGATTTGGCAACTCCACCTATAGAAACAGGGAAATGGGTGAAGCATTTAAAATGATGGAGCGCAGCTTTTTAATTAACCTGGTTTATCCGGTAACGAATACACAACTACCGATGTCGGTAAATTATCGCAGATCCCCGAAATTACAATTGGTTGACACCGGAATGGTAAATTATTTTTCCGGCATCCAGGGCGAACTGATTACTGTAAATGACTTAAACGATTCTTATAAGGGGCTTATAGCTGAGCATATAACAGGACAGGAATTACTTACTCTGTCAGATTCCGTATTATATAAATTGAACTACTGGACAAGAGAAAACAAAGATGCAAGCGCTGAAGTTGATTTTGTGTGGCAACACCAGAACAAAATGATCCCGGTTGAGGTAAAATCGGGAAAAGCCGGCAAGTTAAGGTCGCTTCACCAGTTTGTTGACAGGTCCCCGCATAATTTCGCGGTAAGAATCTATTCCGGTAAATTTTCAGTTAAAAATGCCGTAACAATTGCAGGGAAAAAATACAAACTGATAAATCTGCCTTTCTATCTGGTTCATAAGCTGCCAGAATATCTGGAGTATTGCATCGGTAGCTAAGATGTATCAGTCAAGAAAATCATCAAAGTTTTCCGGTGTGATGGACAGGGTTGTTACCGGCTTATAATTACCCGTGAAAGTCCTGGGGAATTTCACCTTCCGGTATTGTGTCCATTTGGTTTCAAAAGCAGAAAAGCTTCCGTCAATCTCTTCTATAAGATCAATTTCCTGTTGCTGATAAGTACGCCAGAACCATAACCTCCGAACCAATCTGCAGTGCCAGTGCAATAAGCAGTTTTTCCAGTAATTCAGGTTTACGAATACCTTCATGCTGCAGCAGATCTTTATACAGGTAACTACCGGTTAAACTCTTCAGAACATTCTGAGAATTATCTTCCTGCATAATTACTTCAGGGTACATCCCATATACAAGCCTCGTGTGCAATTGTGACCTTGCATTAACATACCCGGCGTTTTACCATCCTGCCTGGGCCCCAGGACGATCAATACTTTCCCGGAATCCCACTGATGAAGAAGAGACTTCTTCAATTGCCGTTCTATTATTTTCATAATATTTATTGATTATATTCTACATATTTAATGTTATTTATTGATTACAATCATCGTTTTATATAAAATATCCATTTCGGAGGAAGATCCCGGCAGTCCACAACATGCAGGCCACCCTGGCCAATCCAGGTACCCATACCACAACTTTCGTGGAAGACAACGCAGGCTGCGACCCCGGTACTGTCCCTGGTCCCGGATCAGGCGTTGAAGTCCCAACCGAAGGTCAACAAAACGGATCCATCCGAACATCATTTTACCCGTAGTTAATGCAACCTTTATCAGGTAAATCCGGTCATTCACCAAAACAGTGTATCCAAAGGGAACAAAAAGGCAACAACGGTCGTATGCTGTAAACGGTCAATTTAAAAAAACATATTAATATTGTATCTTTCGGGCATAAAACCCGTACAAGCGAACGAGATAAGATAGTCGATGTCACACATATACAAAACAATCAGCGCCAAAATACCAGGTATATTATCCGCGGCGGACTACCGTGAACGGTTAAGGAGCATCCCCCGGATGCTCCTGGCGGCATTGCTGTTACTGGCTGCAGCATCACCGTCAGCCCTGTCGCAGTCCCCCGCCGGCATCCGCACCGCCACCGAGAATATCCTGTGGCTGCGCTCCGACCA
>JAWODJ010000001.1:0-2837 GCA_046483315.1 Bacteroidales bacterium
ATAATTACCTGGTCCGGCTCAGACACAAACACTTCCCTGTGGTATGTCACACCTCCTGATTCATATTCAACATGAACAATACCTGTGGCCAGGTCAAGCCACCTCCTGTAGCCTGAGATTTCTTTTTCTTCCTGGAAAAATATATGAAGGTTGGCTGTAGACTGGTATTTCTGTTGCTCAACGGGATATCCCATAAGATGCCTTCCGAACATTTTATGGGCAGCCAGGGGCTTACCTTCAAAAATATTTTTCTGTATCTCAGGTAAAACAAGGTAACCGCCTTCAACCGTAGTTGAATAGGGTCCGCCGGACCAGTGGGTATCCTCATTTATCTGTATCCGCTCCTCGCCGTATGCACCGAAAACCATTGCACCCAGCCTGCCGTTACCTGCCGGCAGTGCTTCTTCCCATTCAGAAGCTGGCTGTGTATACCATAAGGTTAGTGAAGGGTCAAAAGTCATATCCTGGGCCTGCATAACAATCTGTGATATTGCAAATATTATACATAGAACGGCTGTTTTCATGGCGGAACTTCTGTTGTGATTTTTTTGACAAAATACTATTTTTTAAATGAAATAAATGAAAAGACAGTATAAAAAACATAAAGCAGTTTAGAGAACACAATATCCCTATATAACTATTGATTACCAACGCATTAACAAAGGATAATAAATTATAATTCTTAACAAATATTTTGTATATTTGCGACTTGATTTTTCTTATAACAAATCGTTAATGACAAAAAATAGAATTTATGGCTAAGGTTAAAAGAGTTTACACTTTCGGCGACAAGAAAGCCGAAGGTAATGCTGGTATGAAAAATTTGCTTGGTGGCAAGGGGGCCAATCTGGCTGAAATGAATCTCACAGGAGTGCCGGTACCCCCGGGTTTCACAATAACAACTGATGCCTGCACAGAATGGATTGAGCTGGGCAGTGAGAAAGTTGTTGAATTACTTAAAGAAGAGGTTGAATCGGCAATTGATAATGTTGAAAAGATCATGGGTTCGGAATTCGGATCCAGGGAAAATCCCTGTCTGCTTTCTGTAAGATCAGGCTCAAGGGTATCTATGCCGGGTATGATGGATACTGTACTGAACCTGGGAATGAATGATGATGCAGTTGTCGGACTTGCGAAAAAAACGGGCAATGAGAGGTTTGCATGGGATTCATACCGCAGGTTTGTTCAGATGTATGGTGACGTTGTAATGGGACTTAAGCCAGAATCAAAAGAAGATGTTGATCCTTTTGAAGAGATTATTGAAGCTCTGAAAGAAGAAAAAGGAATAGAAAATGATAATGAACTTTCTGTTGACGACCTGAAAACACTGGTCACAAGGTTTAAGAGCGCTGTTAAAGCAAAAACCGGCCAGGATTTCCCAACCGATCCCTGGAAACAATTATGGGGTGCCATAGGTGCTGTTTTTGGAAGCTGGATGAATAAACGTGCCATATATTACCGCCAGATAAATAATATACCTGAAGAATGGGGTACAGCGGTAAATGTACAGGCCATGGTGTTCGGTAATAAAGGTAAAAACTCAGGAACAGGAGTTGCTTTTACACGTGATGCAGCAACAGGAGAAAACGTCTTTAACGGGGAATACCTAATTGACGCACAGGGTGAGGATGTAGTAGCCGGAACAAGGACACCGCAACAGATAACACATGAAGGATCACTGCGATGGGCTAAGCTTGCAGGTGTGAGTGAAGAGGAAAGAGCTTCAAAATTCCCCTCTCTTGAAGAAATAATGCCTGAAGTATATAAGGAACTCTTTACCATACAGAAAGAGCTGGAAGATCATTATGGCGATATGCAGGACCTGGAATTTACCATAGAGGACGGAAAGCTATGGTTACTGCAGACAAGGAACGGAAAACGCACAGGTGCTGCTATGGTGAAGATAGCTATTGACCTGCTCAAAGAAGGTAAGATTGATGAAAAAACAGCCCTTTTCCGCCTGGAAGCCAACAAACTGGACGAGCTGCTACACCCGGTTTTTGATAAGAAAGCACTTGCTAAGGCTGAAGTTATAGGAAAAGGACTGCCTGCCTCTCCGGGTGCCGCTACCGGACAGATAGTATTTTTTGCAGACGAAGCAGATAAATATCCTGCCTCAATACTGGTACGTATAGAAACATCACCGGAAGATCTTGAAGGCATGAATATTGCCAAAGGAATACTTACAGCACGCGGCGGAATGACCTCACATGCTGCTGTTGTGGCACGCGGAATGGGTAAATGCTGTGTATCAGGTGCAGGAAATATAACTATAAACTATAAAGAACGTACAATGAAAGCCTCCGGCAAGACCTTTAAGGAGGGCGACTGGATATCATTGAACGGAACCACAGGAGAAGTATATGAATCAGAAATAGATACAATAGAGCCTCAGATTGGCGGAGCTTTCGGTGAAATAATGGAGCTGGCTGAGAAATTCTCCAGGATGGATGTAAGGACAAATGCCGACTCACCCAAAGATACATTTGTTGCCGGTCCATCGGGAAGTCCTCTCAAGACAGATCACATTGTTGGAATACCCCGGCGCCCTCGACACCGAAAACGGCGTAGCGCAGCGCATCGACGGTATGATCGTTGACCTTCAGCGGTTCGTCCTTGGCATCGCGGGTCTCGGTCCCTTCGGCCCAGCGGTAGCCGATCATCTCGGCAATGGCGTGCCTGCACGTATTGAAGATTTGCAGTCTGGGTTTGCCATCGCCCTGGACCTTCAGGATGCTCTGAACCGCCTCGATACCCAAGCGGATATCCTTGCGGGCCGGCATGGTCCTGATGCCGTGTTGTTCGAGTTCGTAGCGGTCCTGGGCGTCGTGGTCGGC
>JAWODJ010000006.1:0-29056 GCA_046483315.1 Bacteroidales bacterium
ATCCTTCATCCTCTTCACTGATCTCCATCTGCTGCAGGATTTTCAGCAGTTCGCGTTGATGGCCGTCTCTCTTTGATGGGATGACATTTATTATGGTCCTGATGTGGCTGCGGATGCGCGGGTCGTTTTCCTCCATGCAGCTCCACAACAGCCAGGCTGCCCGCCATGAATATGGCTGTTTGTCTGCAACAGCCAGCCGGATCGCCTCTTCAAAGTCGTCCTGATGTCCGGTCAGATGGGCTATCATTTCGGCTTTACAGGCATGTGTCAGGATATGCTCGAGGCGGGTTTCCATAAGTGTGTTAAGTGAAAATTATAATAATCAATTCATGATTTTTTAACTAGCAGTTAAATTAATTAATAACAATACTTTAATCAAATTTAACGGATCTCTGATTATTTTTAAGAACAATTTTTTAAATAATATGATGATATTATTCATTTGGCTGCCTTTTTAATAATAATAGCCAACAAATTACTTAAAATGTTACTAACCTAAATCTGCTGAAATGAAAACAAATTTTATTTATTTGATGCCGGTATATATTTTGCTGGCTTTTAGTCTGTCCTCATGCGAGAAAGAGCCGCCATCGATTTCTGAGATTGATGCAGAGGTCAATGAGTACACGGTGAACTTTTCTGCTGTTGTAACCGATGCCAGTTCATATCTATGGGATTTTGGCGACAACAATACAAGTACTCAGGATGCCCCTGTGCATACTTATGAAATGTCAGGAACCTATACGGTTACCCTTACCGTAACCGGTGATGGGGGCGAAACGACATCAACTATCGATGTAGAAATACTGCCCTCCTTTGTTGAGATGTTAACAGGTGGACCCGATGCGACCAGCGGAAAGACCTGGATCCTCAGCAAAAGCTATACAGAGGGTGTCAACGGAGGAGGTATTATTGATAACAATATGTGGGTTATGCTGCCTACAGCAGAGAATGTGCTGACTTTAATAGGCCTGGGTGATGAGTATGATAATGAATTTACATTTTATCATGATGGCCAATATGTTGTTGATGTTAAAAACGGTGAGGCCCTGACTGCAGGCATGTATGGCGTGGCACATGGAAATATAACCAACCAGGGTAATGAACACAATGATCTGGGACTGGTTGCTACACTTTATGAAAATCCGGAAAGCGCTACATGGACTCTTAATGAAGACGATCTGGTTGTTAATGCTATTGCCAATCCGCTAGAACCCGGTTCCGGAGTTGCTGAAAGAACAATAACCGGGAAGAAATGGGTGTCATTATCAGAAGATGCTTTCTTTGGAATCCTGGACTTTCCGTCAACTCGCAAGTTTATTGTTAAGGAGATAACTCCTGATAAAATAGAGGTTGCGCTATTAGTTTGTCTATATTGGGATGATTGGGAATTAAGAGAAGTTCCAACATTTTTGTTTCATCTGACTTATGTTCCAAAACCATGACGCTCAACAAAAAGAATGGTCTGGTGATGTAACAACGGTCAGTTATTACTCCCTGGTTTGATGTCAGGGAACGATAAAGATCATTGATACCCAGAATAAACCTGTAATGAATAAAACAAAGGTTGCAGTCCATTATTATCAAGGTTCTGCAACCTTGTTTTTTTATCAGTCTCACTTATTATTGTACCTTACTATACCAATACTGAAATTGTATGATCAGGATTATATTCATTGCTGCCGTCTCTGTTTTTATGATTGCATGCACGACAGGGCTGCAATCAGGTGAAGGGAGAGAATATTCTCCCGGGCATACTGAGCTTCAACTTGAGATGCATGACGGAGTCATGCTTAGCACAGATGTTTTTATACCCAGAACAAGAAAGAGGGTGCCTGCAATTCTGGTTCGTACCCCTTATAATAAGCACTCTGAAAGGTGGCTGGCCAAAACGCTTAATTTCTTTAAGATAGCGGTGGTCATTCAGGATGTCAGGGGAAAGTATGGATCGGATGGCGAGTTCTATCCCTTTATAAATGAGAGGGATGATGGCCTCAAAACGCTTGAATGGATAAGGGATCAGCCGTGGTCCGACGGTACAGTCGGCGGATTTGGTGCAAGCTATCTGGGCATCACGCAGTGGGCGATTTCTGATTCACTCGATTTTCTTGTTCCTATGCTTTCAGGGGCAAGCATCTATGATTTTGTATACCCTGAGGGGGTTTTCTCATTAAAATCGTCATTTGCATGGGGCGTGGTGAACGCAAGTCCGAAAGAGAACAGTATCCCGCCGGATAAGGTTAGCGATGGAATGTTCATCCTGCCGTTATCGGAAGCCGATGACTCCACTATTAAAGATATCGGGTTTCTTACTGACTGGATGACACATGAGACTGAAAATGATTACTGGGAGCGTCTAAACTGGCGAGGTATTGCACAAGCCCCGGTACTCAGTATTGCCGGATGGTATGATATTTTCCTTTTGGGGCAGATAAGGGACTTCCAGGCTCTTGAGGCAGAGAGATTTCCTGAAAACAGGATGATTATTGGTCCGTGGTGCCATGGAAATCCTGCCACAGGAAATCAGTATGGCGGTGAAAAGAGGACCGGCAAGCCAGGAAAGGTTCTGGCCTATACTGTTCGCGCCCTGAAAAGGAAAAGGTACCGGCTGGGACGTCCTTTCAAGGATGCAAGGTATAATCTTTTCATCATGGAGAGGAACGAGTATGTCGGGTCTGAGACATGGCCCCCTGAGGAGACGGTTACCGTATCATACTATATCGGCCCTGAAAACTACCTTGGTCCATCGTTATACAGTGAAGATGGTATGCTGTCATACGTGTATGATCCGTCCGATCCTTATCCGGGCCTCGGGGGTACGGCCCTGGGCGACATAGTGGGCCCAGCCTGGCAGAATGATAACCTCGGCCGTGATGATCAGATAGTGTTTGAGACCGGCACCCTGGAAAAACCGTTGGTATTGCTGGGTGAGATATCGGCAACTCTCTGGCTCTCGAGTGACAGGCACTGCACCGGTTTCGTGATCAGCCTGCAGGATGTTCTGCCGGATGGAAGGATAGTCAATATCCAGGAAGGAGCGGCCAACGTGCAGTTATATGGTCAGGAACCTGAAAAGCATCAAATATCGGTCTGGGCCACAGGGTATCAGCTTAATACCGGGCACAGGATGAGGGTGGTGATCACATCGTCATGGTTCCCGAGGTTTAACCGAAACCTCAACAGTTGTGAACCTGTTATCGCTGCCGAAAAGGCTGCACCTGCAACTCAGAAAATTTATTATGGAGAAGGCACACCATCAAGTATTAATCTCCCGGTTTACCTTGGACTTGCTAAATAACCGGGTTATTGTCAAAGTCAATAATAACGCTATGAGGACCATTTTGATACTATTGTTTTTTTACTCTTTCTCGTTTTGCAGCCTTGATGTGGATGAACCTACTGAAATACTCTGGGATCACTACGGGGTTCCCCACATTTTCGGAAACAGTCATGAAGAGATGTACTATGCGTTTGGCTGGGCACAGATGCACAACCATGCCGACCTGATTCTTAAGCTTTACGGACAGGCCCGTGGACGCGGGTCGGAATATTGGGGAGGGCAGTATCTGCAATCCGACAAAAGAATACTGCTTTTTGAGATTCCTTTATACGCTCAAAATAACTACCTGCAACTGCATGACCCTTACCGGTCCTATCTGGATGCCTTTGTCAAAGGTGTTAATGATTATGCAGCTGCAAATCCGTTGTCAATTAGTGAAAAATACAAACAGGTGCTGCCGGTTGACGGAACTGATGTGATGGCACATGTATTAAGGATGGTTTGTCTGGAATTTGTTGCATACGATGACCTGAATGCACTTGATAATAAGCTCAGTAACGGGTCCAATGCCTTTGCCGTGGCACCTTCCAGGTCAGCTTCAGGAAACGCGATGCTGGTAAGCAATTCTCACCTTCCCTGGCATGATATGTATCTCTATTTTGAGGCTCACCTTATTGCTCCCGGATTCAATGCATATGGCATAGCACTCGTTGGAACTCCTGTGCTTTCAATGGCATCCAATGATAACCTGGGCTGGGCATTCACTGTTAATCCCATTGACGGGGCAGATACATACGAGTTGACTCTGCATGAGCAGGGATATCTTCTTGATGGCAGTATAATGCCGTTTAAAACCAAGAGTGCCGATTTGCTGGTCTTGCAGGATGATGGAAGCTTCATGCACTTGTCCCCTGAATTCAGATATTCGGAACATGGTCCCGTTACCGGGGAAAAGGACGGTAATGCCTATGCATTGAGAATTGCAGGGCTTAACAACTTCAGGATTCTTGAACAATACCATAAAATGGCGGCAGCTGCAAACCTTGTGGAATTTGAAGATGCGCTCAGGTTACTCCAGAATCCGATGTTCAATATTATATATGCTGATAAGGAGGGTAATATAATGTACCTTTTCAATGGGAACGTGCCCGTTAGACCTGGAGGGGATTTTGCCTACTGGAAAGGAATAGTTGACGGCACAAAATCGAATTACATCTGGAATACGATTCATGATTATGATGATCTGCCAAGGGTTTTGAATCCACCGGCAGGCTTTATTCAGAACTGTAATGATGCTCCCTGGGTTTCCACTTACCCTCCGGTTCTTGATCCAGCCGATTATCCGGCCTATATAGCACCTGAAAGTATGCTATTGAGACCCCAGCGGGCTGCGAACCTTATCAGGAGCAACTCTTCTATATCGTTCGAACAGCTGATCAGTATTAAGATGGATTCTGGAATGGAGGCAGCGGACCGGTTTATGGATGATCTTCTTGCTGCTGTTGAAAAATATCCTGATTCAATTGCAAATGAAGCGGCTTCAGTGCTGCAGCGCTGGGATGGTAAAACTGATAAGGAAAGCAGGGGTGCAATTTTATTTGGTACCTGGTTTGATAAGCTTCGCGGCAGTGATTTCGCCGTTTCATGGAACCTGGATGATCCGCTTAATACGCCCCGGGGACTAAAGGATACTGAAAGAGCGGTTCTTTTACTTAAACGGGCAGCAGAAGAAACCAGGAGACAATACGGGGAGCTTGATGTACCCTGGGGGGAAGTCCACCGACTTCGTATCGGGGATAAGGATTACCCGGCGAATGGCGGACCGGGCAGGTATGGTATTCTTCATACCGTTGATTATATGAATGATAGTGATACGACAAAGCGTGGCGTGTTTGGTGAAACTTATATTGCCGTGACAGAATTCAGTGACCCTGTGAGGGCAATGGTTTTGCTGGTTTATGGAAATGCCACTCAACCCGGAAGTATACATACCGAAGACCAGCTAGGTATGTTGTCTGCAAAAGAACTCAGACAGGCACTGCTGGAACGGAACGATATTATTGAGAACCTCGAAAAAAGAGAAGTAATTATTATGGATAAAAATAACCAGATACCAAATTTAGAACAAATACAATAAAGGTGGTTTGCGCTTATCAGATAAATCTTTGTAAATTACCCATGTTTATCTGCCGAAAATTAGAATTCGCATTATTTCTATGGTATCAAGGTTACAGAATGAGGTTGAGGCCTGGAACAAATTTAAAAACGGTGATGACAGTATGTTTGCCGACATCTACTCCCTGTATTCACGGCAAATGTATCAATACGGACTCAAATTTACCCGTAACACTTCACTGATTGAAGATTCTATCCATGATCTGTTTTTTGATTTGTATAAAAACCGAAGAACTATTGGACATACTGATAATATTCTGAGATACCTCCTAAAATCCTTCCGGCGTAAGCTATTCAGGCATTTGAACCGTGAAAAGCGATATTCTTTTCAGAAGGAAAGCAAGGATTATTCATTTGAAGTAAATTATTCTATAGAGCATGAACTTATCCTTATTGAGGATAAGGACCAGAAAACCGCTGTTCTTCGTAAAGCATTGCAAAATATTTCCTCCAGACAAAGAGAGGCTATATATCTTAGATTTACCAGCGGACTGGCATATGAGAATGTTGCTGATATAATGGATATGAACCTGGAATCCTGCCGAAACCTTATCTACAGGGCAGTAAAATCATTAAAGGAAGCAATTCAGGATCATGACAGATCCGAATGATCAATTATGCGGTATGTTGGATTTTGTTGTTTTTTATCGAATATTTTGCAGATTATTAAGCTGGACTGATGATATTTTTTATTTAGGAGCCTTTGTTAATATAAATAAGAAGATATTTGATGAACACCGAAAAGTATAAAAAGTTTACAGCTGAAGATTTTATTCATGACAGCCAGTTCATTTCATGGGTTTTGCATCCGGATAAGGAGTCAGATGTTTTATGGGATGAATTTCTGAAAAAATTCCCTGAAAAAAGAGCCGGGATCAATGAAGCTTCATATATTATTAAAGCATTACAGCCTGTTGAAGAGGAGATACCTGCAGGAAGGCTTGAGTTGATATTTGAAAAGATAAGTTCTGAGCGGATTGCCCGTAGAAGAAGAATATTCACCGGGATTTATAAATATGCCGCTCTCTTTTTGTTGCTGGCAGGAGTTGCGGGTGTGCTTTACCTTCAGATGAAACCCTCCGTTCCCTTCCCGATTACCAATATTGACCACTCCGATGCAGAATACGGAAGGGTGATTTTGTCGGATGGTACATCCTCTGAATTTGATACCAGAGAGACCATGATCCGGCAAATGGGATCAGGAGCACATCTCGTAAACAAAGACACCCTTGAAAAGGCTGACGTAACCCCAAAAAGGGATGCAGCAGCTATGAATCATGTGATCATTCCATACGGTAAAAGATCTGAAATTACCCTTGCTGATGGAACTCATATCTGGCTAAACTCCGGCAGCCAGATATCCTACAGGAGCAACTTTACCGATGGCCGAAGAGAGGTTTACCTCTCGGGGGAAGCTTTTTTTGATGTTGTGACGGACAGTGACAGACCTTTTTATGTTATTACCAGTGATGTAAGGATAAGGGTAACCGGAACCAGGTTCAATGTGACCGCTTATTCTGAAGACCAGTCAACCGCTACCATTCTGGAAAGCGGTAAAGTTAGTATTGGTAAAAATGCTCTGATTGCCAGAACAATAGAGGTCACTCCTGGTCAAAAGGTTGTTTATAACAAAGAAACCGATGATTTTGAGAAGGAAGAGGTTGACCTGCAATATGCCAATTCGTGGGTACATGGCTATCTTGTTTTCAAAAATGAGCCGACTACGGGTATTTTCAGAACTCTGGGCAGGTACTATAACCGGACAATAACGTCAGGAGAAGGGCTGGATGAGATAACCTTTTCTGGTAAACTTGACCTTAAGGATGACCTTGAAGAAGTCCTTGAAAATATCGCCTTTGCATCATCACTTGTTATAATTCGTGAGGATCAGGGCTTTTACATAAAACACAATGCCTATGAGGATAACTGACCATTTTTGTAAAAAAAACCGGGATGTGCGACCAAACAGACCCCGGTTTCATAAAATGAACTAACCTTTTCAGGTTAATCTGAAAATTGAAAAACATGTAAAAATATGAAAAAAAAGCCTACTTGCAGTAATTTTTATTTTAAATTCTGCAAATTTCTGCTGGTTATGAAGATCACCCTTTTCCTGATTTTTCTCAGCTCAGCAGCAGCATTCAGTGCGAACAGCTATTCGCAGGGTGCTAAGATTTCCCTTTCACTGCAAAATGTTCCGATAAAAGAAGTTTTCAGAGTCATTGAAGAACAAACGGAGTTGATCTTCTTTTACCAGGATCAGGAGCTGGATCTTAACAGGAAAGTTTCAATCCATTTTGACAACAAATCAGTCGACGATATCCTGAAAGAACTTTTCGAGGGCTCGGGTAACACTTACCGGGTAAAGGACCGGCAGGTGATAATTGGAAAATCGAAGAAAAGTGTTGAAAAGGAGGATAATGCAATTGAAAGGTTGCTTACCCCTGTCCGGCAGGATTTTGTTGTATCCGGAAGGGTAGTGGATGGTGAGACCGGCGATCCCCTGCCTGGTGTAAGCATAATAATTGAGGGTGCCACAACTGGAACTGTAACAAATACTGATGGTAATTACAGTTTTGATGCCTCATCTGGTGACGCAGTCCTCTTATTCTCGTTTGTTGGCTATTCAGGCGAAAGGGTTGAAATAAATTATCGCTCCGAGATCAATGTTTCCCTAATGCCTGATATCCTCAATCTGCAGGAGGTGGTGACCATTGGTTACGGGATCCAGAAGAAGATCAACTTGTCGGGTGCCGTTGATGTCGTGACAGCAAGGGAATTAGATAACCGTCCGGTAAATAATGTGGTACAGGCATTGCAGGGCCTTGCCCCCAACCTTAATATTTCGGTAGGCAATGAAGGCGGAGAGCCGGGAGGAAGAATGCATATGAATATCCGGGGGATCGGCTCAATAAGCGGTGGAGGTGGAGAACCATATGTTCTGGTTGATGGCATAGAACAAAGTATCTACAACATTAATCCTGATGATATTGAAAGCATCTCGATCCTTAAAGATGCTGCATCTTCCGCTATTTATGGTGCGAGGGCGGCTTTCGGCGTTATATTGATCACTACCAAAAGGGGGCAGAGTGATGATATGATTTTGAATTATTCGAACAATATATCCTTTTCAGCTCCATTGCATTTGCCAAAAATGGTAAATTCAATTGATTTTGCTGAATATTTCAACCAGGCTGCTGCCAATGATGGGAGTGCCCCGGTTTTTCAGCCCATAATAATTGAACAGATGCATTTATATCAGGCTGGTGAAATAGAAGACTGGACAATCCCGGTTCCCTGGGAGCCTCAGTTTTGGCTTACGTATGCGGGAGGATGGGCAAACACGGACTGGTTTGAGGTGGATTATAAGGACTGGGTGCCAAAGTCCACACACAATCTCAGCCTGAGTGGCGGAGATGACAGAACTCAATTCTATATTTCAGGCTCCACTTTTGATCAGGAGGGGTTAATGAGGTATGGAAATGATATTTACACCCGGAATAACCTGAATGCACAGATTAATACAAGGGTATACGACTGGTTAAGGTTTAGCTTTCTAAGCAGGTTAAACATAACCGACCTGAACCGTCCCAGTTATAACAAAGATCTTTTTTATCACAATATTGCACGTCGCTGGCCGACAAATGGAGTTTATTTTCCCGATGGCAATCTCAATCATTCCGGAGAGCAGATATGGCTTCAGGAAGGCGGCAGATATATCGAAACTGGAAATGAATTTTTTGTAATTCCCGGACTCGAGGTTGAACCGGTTAAAGATCTGGTTATCCATGCAAATTACCGATGGAAGATGAACAACCGTGACTACTCGAACCATGAAGCAAAAGTAGCAGGTACTTTTGTCGATGGATCTCCTTTTTACCTCAGGTCAAATAATTTTTTTGCGAGAGATCAGTATGAGAGCCACTACAACTCACCTAATATATATGCCACTTATAATAAAATTCTGGGGTCACACGAATTTACATTTCTTGCCGGTTATGAGCAGGAGGAGGTTAATTATAAATCCTCCTATTCCAGGAAAGATGATTTAATAAGCGATGCGCTGCCCTCACTTGGCACAGCTACCGGAAGAGAATACTCTTCCGGTAGCCTGGGACACTGGGCAACACGAAGTTTTTTTGGCCGGTTTAATTATAACTATCAGGAGAAATACCTGCTGGAATTTTCTGCCCGGCGGGATGGCTCATCAAAATTTGAGGAAGATTACCGGTGGGGTACCTTCCCTTCAGCATCGCTGGCATATATTGTCTCCAGGGAGTCTTTCTGGGAACCGCTTGACAGTTATATCAGCATGTTCAAGTTAAGAGCCTCCTATGGTTCCCTGGGCAACCAGGACGTGGCAAATTACCTTTTTGTTGAAAGGCTCCCCATATATACAAACCTGGCTTATATTTTTGGTGATAACAGGCCTAACTATGTCGGAATGGCCGGCCTTATGAGTCCGGGATTAACATGGGAAAAAGTAATTACATCCAATGCGGGAATTGATTTCGGAGTTTTTGAAAACAAACTGACCGCATCATTTGATGTTTTTATCAGGAATACTTATGATATGCTGGGGCCCTCGCAATCATTGCCTGCGGTATTGGGAACCGCTGTTCCCAGTGAAAACAATGCAACATTGAAGACAAAGGGTTTCGAATTGCAGACCAGGTGGAGAGACAGGATAGGAGATTTCCACTATGGCGCATCATTTGTGCTTGCCGATGCAACTACTGAAATTGTTGAATACTACAATCCCAAGAACTTATTGAGTTCTGCTTTCTATGAAGGTATGCAACTGGGAGAGATATGGGGATTTACCACCATTGGTTTATTTCAAACTGACCAGGAGGCACAAAGCTGGGACCAGTCCTATTTATCCGGGGAAATCTGGCGGGCGGGAGATGTTCAATATACAGATCTTAATGGCGACGGGAAGATCGATATTGGGGCAAATACGGTTGACGAACCTGGAGACCTTTCTGTTATTGGAAACTCCACACCCCGCTATTCCTATAGTTTTATGTTTAACGGCTCATGGAAGGGATTGGATTTTAATATGTTTTGGCAGGGGGTTGGTAAAAGAGACCTTTGGCTCCGGGGACCCCATTTTTGGGGAGCCGCAGGTGGGCAATGGAATGCGGTGGCATTCGAAGAACATCTGGATTACTGGACCGAGGATAATACGGATGCATATTTCCCGCGGCCCTATCTGGATAAGGGAGGGAAGAACCAGCATCCGCAGACCAGGTATTTGCAGAATGGGGCCTATTTGCGGCTTAAATCAATCCAGCTTGGGTACACCCTGCCTGTTTCTTTTACTCAAAAGGCATATATTGACAGACTCAGGATTTTCGTTGTAGGCGAAAATCTCCTGACATTCTCAAACCTCACAAGGGTTTTCGATCCGGAAGCTACCGGGGGTGTCTATGGTTCAGGGAAATTATACCCTCTTCAGATGAACCTGTCTTTTGGAATTAATGTGACCATATAATCAAAAACTATGAGACGATATATTGATTTACTAATTATTTCCATGTTACTGTTCACCCTGTCCTGTGACAAGGATTTTCTTGAAAGGTATCCTCTGGATGAGCTGATTCCCCAGGATTTTTTCAATTCACCGGAAGAGCTCAAACTTTATGCAAACAGGTTTTACACACTCCTTCCGGCACATTCGGAGTATTTCTATACATTCTGGATTGACCGGAACAGTGATAACCTTGTACATGGTAACTATGACACGCGCCTTGCAGGAACGCGTACTGTGCCTTCGTCCGGTGCAGGCTGGGATTGGGGCGATATTCGTCAGGCAAACTACTTCCTTAAACATTGCGGTAATGCTGAAGGAGTTGAAACGGATATCAATCATTACATCGGCGAAGTAAGGTTCTTCAGAGCTTATCTCTATTTTGACAAGGTTAAGAATTTTGGTGATGTGCCATGGATCAGTGAACCGATGAATACAAATTCTGAGGAATTATTTGCTCCACGCAACAGCCGTATAGATGTTGTCGATTCAATCATCGCTGATCTTGATTATGCTATTTCTAATCTGAAAACTGCATCACGGGCAGAACCCTTCAGGATAAACAGAGAGTCAGCCTTATTATTGAAAGCCCGCATTTGCCTTTACGAGGGCACATGGCAAAAATACCATTACGGTACTCCTTTCGGGGTTCAGGGTTCTGACGGATCAAGGTTTCTTGAATTGGCAGCCGGGGCTTCGAATCAACTGATGGAAATGAATACATTCAGTATTTACCAGGGTCCCGAAGGAGAAGAATACTGGTCGCTTTTTAATCAATATGATTATACCGGTAACCCGGAAGTGATGTTGTGGAAGAAATATGATGTTGGTCTTGGGATAACTCACAATATGTCGAGATACATTCCACATGGCACAGGAAGGATTGGAATGTCAAAGAGCTTGATAGACAGTTATTTGTGTGAAGACGGTGATCCTATTTCGGTGAGTCCTCTTTTCCAGGGCTATGATTCATTGTGGCTGGAAGTTACAAACCGTGATCCACGGCTTTTACAATCCCTTTTGCTTCCGGGGTATTATATGGTAATCAACTCACCCGGAGGAGCTAATGACAGACAATATGAATTACCCACGCTTGACGGTATTGCTGATTTCAGGAATACTACCGGTTATGCAATCTATAAGGGATCAAACCCGGATTGGTCTCAGCAAACTGCCGATAATATAGGAACAACGGCATCAATTATTTTCCGTTATGCGGAAGCGTTGCTCATTCATGCCGAGGCCAAAGCTGAACTTGGAACGCTTACACAGGAAGATGTGGACAGAACTGTAAATGTCCTTCGCAACAGGGTCGGGATGGCTCATCTGAACATAAACAATATTTCACATGACCCCAGCTGGGAGTTCCCGGCTCTATCACCCGTTATCAACGAGATCAGGCGTGAAAGACGCGTTGAACTTGCCTGTGAAGGGTTCAGGTGGGATGATCTGGCCAGGTGGAAGGCGCACCACCTGATTACCGGACAACGACCCAGGGGAGTCAAATATATTGGATCCAACCTGGAAGGTGCATATAAGGATTATGATGGAAATCCCACGATATTTATAGGTCAGAACCTGTTTGTTGATGAAAACGGTTTCGTTGATCCTTATCAGAATGTCCTACCCAACGGATATGGGTTTAATCCCGGACGTGATTACCTGTCCCCCATTCCATCTGATGAAATAACCCTGAACAGTAACATAATCCAGAACCCTGGCTGGTAATGGCCTTTCATGTCACTGGATTGAAATTTGAATGACCGGATTGCATATTTTCTTATAACAAATTTTTTACTGATGTGCCTCCGGCCGGTTAAGCAACCATAATATTCTATTCTGATGAAGAAAAATATTTTTCGATTATTATTGTTTGGGTTAATATTTGCTGTGTTTGCGGGTTGTTCAGGGACAATTACTTTTGAGTCGCTCCTTGAAGAGATGACCGACCGGGAGATCCTTACCTATTTCCCGGATATTGAGTATTCGCACATGCATTTCAGCAGCTATGACCGTGCTTCGGTGTCACCAAACGAGAAGGGATGGTTTGCAAATATTGACAGGTCAAATTTTTTAAGGGTTGAAGACAACAACGGCAGGCGGGAATTTGTAATGGTTGACGCAGAGGGACCCGGTGCAATAGTAAGGTGGTGGATGACATTCTACAGGGCATGGGATGGTGTGATCAGGATATATATTGATAATGATCCGGAGCCCGTTATCGAAGGGTCGCCCGCTGACGTTCTGATCGGTTCTCTTCTGGCCGGTTATCCATTTACCGCATCAGTACAGGAAGGTGCTCAACGACGTCAGGAAGGGTGGGGTTATGATCATAATTTTTATCTGCCCTTACCTTTTTCCAGGCACATTAAGATTACTTATGAATGTGACCTGCTTGAAGTATTGCGTGAAGGAGACGACCATATTTATTATTTCCCCGATGTTTTCTATAATATAGGTTACCGTGCCTACCAGGATAACACAAGGGTTGAATCATTTTCCCTTGCATCACTTGAAAAGGCAGGCCCTGCAATTGAAAAAGCAGGCAGGGCATTATTGACCAATAATGTACACTCCAGGCTGGAAGAGGATTTCGAAAAGCAGATTATGCCCGGAGATTCACTGGTTGTTGAATTTAATAAAAACCGTCATGCCCTTAACTTTTTAATGCTTGAGCTGGAGGCTTCCAATATGAACCAGGCACTCCGGTCGACAGTACTGCAGGCATCTTTCGACGGGCATCAGACCGTATGGATCCCGGTGGGTGAATTTTTCGGATCGGGATATATGACTAATGCCCACAAAACATGGATGAACCAGAGGGATGAAAATGGCAGGATGGAATCTTTTTATGTAATGCCTTTTCGGGAGGAATGTGTACTTACAATCTTAAACTATGGCAATGAAACGATAGGGATAAACGGGCTGGCCGGGTTTACAGATTACCGGTGGAAGCCCAAAAGCATGTACTTCGGTGCCTCCTGGCATGAATACCATCAGGTACCGACCAGGGATGAGGAGGGTTCTCCATATGACCTGAATTTTATTGAACTCAAGGGCAAAGGCGTTTACGCTGGCGACCAGGTTACGCTTTTCAACAATACTCACCACTGGTGGGGCGAAGGTGATGAGAAGATCTATGTTGACGGAGAGGCTTTCCCCTCGGTCTTAGGTACGGGAACAGAAGATTACTATGGATACTCGTTCGGCAGACCGGAGGTTTTTTCTCATCCTTTTGTAGCACAGCCTGCAGGGTATGGTAATTTTAGCCGTGGCGTTACTGTGAACTCCCGGCACAGGTCGCTCGATGCCATTCCTTTCAATGCCTCCATCAAAGCAGATGTGGAATTGTGGCACTGGGATAAGGAGACCTGCACGAACTATGCTCTTGCAAGTTTCTATTACATTATGCCCGGATTCACCAGGAATATCGAGCCCTCTGTTGTCAGCGTCAGACGTCCTGTAGCACTTAACAGCGATGATATTGACTGCGATTAATTAAAATATCCGGAATACTTTGTTTATGATCCTCAATACAATTAAACTATGATATCATTACTTCGTTTCTTTATCATCCTCTCCTTGATTATGCTACATTCTGCTACCATTTCAGGTAAGGACAGAGTTACCCTGGGTAACCTGTTCGACGAGATGGTCAATCTGGAAAGGCTTGTTAATATTCCGGCACATCAATACCGATCGATCCAGTTCTCATCTTACGATCGAAGAAGCACCTCCCCGTATGAGGAATGGTGGTTTGCCAATTCCGACGGATTTGGGAGGGAACCTGTACCTAATTTTGAGAAGGTACTTAAGGAGCCTGATGAATCAGGTATCGGCGAGTACCTTATTTGTGATGTCCGGCAGCCAGGTGTTATACTGCGGCTGTGGACGGCCGGAATAAATGGGGAGGTCAAAGTATTTCTCGATGATATGGAGTCACCTTTTTTTAATGGGCGCGCTGAGGATTTTTTCTGGAAAATACCTGAACTACTTATGGGAAGAGATTTACCATACGGAATATTCAGACAGTTTGACGCAGTTTACTTTCCTGTACCTTTCTCGGAAAGGTTAAGGATTGAGTGGATCGGTAATCTGACCGAGGTGCATTTTTACCATGTAGGATTACGGGTTTATGATAAAGGTATTCACGTTGAGAGGTTCACCAGGGATGCACTGGACAGATATTCTCAAAAGATTGATCAGGTTATTGGGATCTTGAAAAATATTGAGCCTGTTGATGAAAACGACATTCAAAATGATGAGACTGTGGTTCGGGGATACGAGTCTGAGGTTTTATGGGAATCCGGGGGAATGGGCGCAATCGATCACTTTTCAATACAAGCCATAGCCTCAGATCAGGAATCGGTATTGCGGAAATCCATATTGAGTATTTACTTTGATAATTCATCAACTCCCCAGGTGCAGTCGCCACTCGGTGATTTTTTCGGTGCCGCTCCGGGCGTTAACCCTTTCAGGTCACACCCCTTCTCAGTAGATGAGAATGGTGAAATGGTCTCCCTCTTCATAATGCCATACAGGCAGAATGTAAGGATAGAGGTGACTAATCAATCGGAGGAAGATGTGAGGCTCCTGACTGGTATTAAGGTGAGGGATTACCAATGGGAGGAGGGCAGTACCATGCATTTCAGGGCCCGCTGGAGAATAAATCATGATGTTACTGCATCGGATACCGAAATCTGTGATTTCCCATATCTGATGGCATTGGGGCAGGGACGTATCGTAGGAGCTGCAACATATATTTACAATCCGAGCAATGTTCCAACATCCTGGGGCAACTGGTGGGGTGAAGGAGATGAGAAGATATTCATTGACGATGATCTGTTCCCTTCCTTCTTCGGAACCGGTTCGGAGGATTATTATAATTACTCCTGGTCCTCTGCACGCATCTTTTCATATCCCTACTGCGGTCAACCCCGTAATGACGGTCCCGGAAACCGGGGTTACGTTGCTAATTTCCGCTGGCATATCCTGGATGATATCCCCTTTAACCGGAATATTGCCTTTTATATGGAACTGTTGCATCACGGGGTAGTTCCCCGCACCTCCTATGGAAGGATAGTATATTATTACGCCTTACCGGCGACAATTGACGATTTTCAACAGATAACGGTTGATGATACCAGGGATCTGCCTTATTATTCATGGACACCTGAGCCCTTCAAAGGTTCAGCTGGAAACCGGTTTGTAATGGCAGAAGATATTGTTGAGGACATCAATCAAATAACAATGGAAAGGGGGAAATTATGGTCCGGAGGAAGGATCCTTATGTGGGAGCCTCAGAAGATTGGTGACAGGATCAGGTTTATAATCGAGAGTAATGAAGAAATGAATGAAACACGGCTGGGCTTTACAATGGCGAAAATGCCTTCGGGAGGAACAATATCTCTGTCAGTCAACGGGAAGCCGGTTAAAATCGGTGGCAGTGAAGATGTTTCTCTTTATGAGGACTATCAAACCATCCTGGATAACTTCACAACTGAACAAATTCAACTCATAAAGGGTCGGAATGAAGTTGTATTTGAAAGCCGGGATAAGGAACCGGGCAAAAAAATCGGCTTCGATTTTATCTGGTTGAGGGAATGATTGGTCCCTGGAATTAGCTTTTACCTATTAGTTAGATTGATCTACCTCAGCTAAATAAGTAATTGGAAAAAATATAAAATTATATTTGAAAGCTGATTGAAGAACAATTATTAATTAAACCGGAATAAATATGAGATACTATATCAGATCTCCATTGACCATTTTGTTTTTGATAGTAGTAAGTTTTTGTTTAACAGTCGGTTCCTGCCGTCAAACTAATAATAATTACCAGATGGGCACCTATGAATATGATAAAGCATTTTTCCGTGAAAACGGTGTAGCTTTTTTAGAATTAACAAGCAGTGACAATCTTTCCAGGATACTGGTCGTACCCGCCTGGCAGGGCAGGATTATGACTTCCACCTCCGGTGGGGACAAAGGGAGGAGCTACGGTTGGATCAACTACTCATTAATTGAATCGGGCAAAACTGATCCCCAGTTTAATGCATACGGCGGGGAAGAGCGCTTCTGGCTGGGGCCTGAGGGCGGTCCCTATTCCATTTATTTTAAGAAGGGAGATGAGCAGGTGTTTGAAAACTGGGTTGTGCCTCCGCTTATTGATACAGATGGTTATGATATTGCCTTCAGCGATGAGAACAGCGTCCGGTTTACCAGGGATGCCCGCCTTGAAAATGCATCGGGAACCCGATTTGAGCTGGGTATTGAAAGAACTGTAAGGCTTCTTTCAAAAACCGAATTATCTTCCTTTTTGGGTGTTAATATACCTTCAGGTCTTCAGGTAGTGGCCTGCGAGAGCGACAATATCATTACCAACCGGGGTGATCAGGCGTGGACAAAAGAGGGCGGACTGCTTTCGATCTGGATACTGAGCATGTTTAATCCCTCTTCTGAAACCACTGTGTTCATCCCTTATAATCCTGATGGGGAGGGAGTGATTGTTAATGATGAGTATTTCGGAAAAGTGCCTGCCGACAGGCTAACCATAGAAGACAATGTGATATATTTCAGGGCAGATGGCAAATACCGCAGCAAGATCGGGATCCCTCCCGGCAGGGCAACAGAGTTCAGTGGCAGCTATGATCCTGCCAGGCAGGTGCTCACCCTGGTCTGGTGCTCACTGCCTGATGAACCCCGTAAATATGTCAATTCCAATTGGGGTGATCAGGATGACCCTTATGAAGGTGATGTCATTAATTCATATAATGATGGTCCTTTGGAGGATGGGTCAATCATGGGCCCGTTCTATGAGCTCGAGACTTCCTCTCCGGCTCTCGAACTGTTGCCTTCCGAATCTGAAAGTCATATACAAAGAATTATGCATTTTGAGGGAGAAGAGTTTAAGCTGTCGGCACTTGTAAAAGCTCTGTTTGATCTTGATTTGAAAGAAATTACAAAGAAATTTTGATCCTGATCCGGAATAAATTGCCGGCAGGATATATTATTTTATCCCATTTCAAATGCATACAAATATTAATATTTGATTCATAATTACTTAAAAGGTCTATTATCTGATCCCATTTCAATTGCAGATAAATTTTAATTTCAACTGAATTTCTAAAATCGATGCATAACTCCCGCGTTATTCCCAAAGGCATAGTCCTGCCATTTATACTGCTTGCTTCGCTGTTTTTTGCCTGGGCAGTTCCAAACAATCTTACAGATACCATGCTGGCGGCATTCAAGAGGATAATGAGCCTTTCTGATACAAAAACAGCATTAATTCAGATTGCTGCCTACCTGTTTGGTTACGGTTGTTTTGCCATTCCCGGAGCATTGTTTATCAAGAGGTACACTTACAAATCGGGCGTCTTGCTCGGACTTGGAATGTATGCTTTTGGCACGTTCATGTTTTATCCGGCAATGCTCACCTCTGCCGGAAGCGTCAATGTCGGGTTCATCATGTACCTTTTTGCACTGTTGATATTGTTTGCGGGGTTATCAATACTGGAGACCAGCACAAACTCTTATGTCTGTGCAATTGGTCCCGAATCCACCGCCACCCAGCGGCTCAATTTTGCCCAGTCCTTCAATCCCTTCGGAGCTATAACCGGAGTTATCATTGCACAGGTATTTATACTGTCAAGGCTGAGTATCATGACTGCCGGCCAACGGGCAGCCCTTCCGGCTGAAGAGCTTGTCATGATACAGGGGATTGAGCTAAAATCTCTGACTCTTACATATGTTATCATCGGAATTGTAATGGTTGGCCTGATGCTTGCCATATACTTCACCAGGATGCCTGGCCTTAAGGAGGATGATAAGAGGCTTGATTTTTTGGGGACATTCCGCAGACTGAAAAAGAACAGCAACTATGTTTGGGGAGTGATAGCCCAGTTCTTTTATGTGGGAGCACAAATTGCCGTCTGGTCTTTCATTATCCGTTACGTTATGGAGCAAATCCAGCTTGATGCTCTTATAGGCCAGCTGGGACCCAATCCTGCTACCGCCGATATAATTGCACTGTTAAGGGATATTGAGCCCGTTGCTGCAGGCTTTTATAATTTTATTGATTGGATAGGTCTCACACCACTGTTACCAAGGACAGCCGAACAGGCGGGTGCCACCTATTACATCATGTCGCTGTGCCTTTTTGTGATCGGGCGTTTTGTCTGCACCGGCCTTATGAAATTCATCTTACCCAGACATCTGCTTACGGGATTGGCGCTTCTTGCTTTTGTGCTGTGCATTATCGCCATTTATGGTGGCGGCTTTGTTGGCGTCTATGCACTGGTAGGGATATCGGGCTGTATGTCTTTGATGTTCCCGACCATTTATGGATTGGGCATAAGGGGACTGGGCGAGGATACAAAGATCGGTGGTGCCGGTATGATCATGGCGATTGCCGGTGCTGCATTTCTTACCCAGCTCCAGGGAGTGGTCTCCGACCAGTCCGGCAGCATTATATATGCCTACTGGGTTCCTGCTATCGCGTTTCTTGTTGTTGCCTGGTACTCGGCGATTGTTTCCAGAAGGCATGAATTACGGATGGTCGGGTCGGACCATGGTTCAAATGGTTAAAAATCAATACTATGAAAAAAATATGTTTTTCCGGAGTTCTCCTGTTGATATTAATGCCATTTATAACTGAGGGTAATTCGCCTGAAGAAAGAGAGTTTAACTCTGTATACAGGGGAGAATACCTGAACAGGGTTGCCTTCCCGGTCGGTGGTATCGGGGCAGGTATGTTTTGCATTGAGGGTAACGGGTCATTTTCACATTTCTCTCTTCGTCACAAACCCGATATATTCAACCGGCCCTTTATATTTGCCGCTATATCGGTGCCAGATATCGAGCATGGTGCCAGGATACTTGAAGGGCCGCTGCAGGACTGGAGGGTTTTCGGAGAGCCGCTAACCGGTGCAGGAAGCCATATTTATGGTTGTCCCCGTTTTGAGGAGGCCTCGTTTAAGTCCAGGTTCCCTTTCGGGGAAGTAAGTCTGTCTGATGACCTTGTGCCACTGGAGGTAACTATAACAGGATGGAGCCCATTCATACCAGGCGATGCTGATAATTCAAGCCTGCCGGCAGGTGGCCTGGAGTACACTTTTACAAACAACACAGAAAAGATCCTGGAAGCTGTTTTTTCCTTCCACAGCTCAAACCTGATGCGTATTCCCATACCCGGAAGGTTCGGCAACGAATACCTGGGAAATGATACGATCAGGACTATGCCCGGCGGTTTCATACTGACACAGAATCCTGAACCTGGAAAACCTCACTATCAGGGCGATTTTGCCATATTCACCGATGCACCCGGGGCTGTCACCGACAATTCCTGGTTCCGCGGCGCCTGGTTTGATGCACGGACTATTTTATGGAAAAACATAAAAGAGGGAGCACTGCCCTCAAACCCACCCCGTAAGGAATCAGAGGGTGCTTCAATATATGTTCCCTTCAGTTTGAGTCCGGGAGAATCAATAACCATACCGGTTATGGTTGCCTGGTATGTGCCTTACTCTGACAAGAGACATGGATGGAGTCCTGATGATGAAGAATTTAATCGCAAGGTCCTGGAACTTCGCAGGGATCCTGCTGCCATCACCCTGCCACCGGAGATAACGGCAGGTTACCATCAGCCCTGGTATTCCGGCCAGTTTGGAGACATAGAGGAGGTGGCGGGATACTGGCGGGAGAATTACAACTATCTTCGGCATAAAAGCAAGCTTTTTACGGATACCTTTTATTCATCTGATCTTCCGCCGGTGGTGCTCGAAGCTGTGGCTGCCAACCTCACCATCCTTAAGTCCCCCACCGTATTGCGCCAGAAAGACGGGAAACTGTGGGGATTTGAAGGGAGCCTTGATAGCGAGGGGTGCTGTCCCGGTTCCTGCACTCATGTATGGAACTACGCCCAGGCAGTCAGCCGTCTGTTCCCTTCCCTGGAAAGGACGCTTCGCGAAACGGAATTCTTTGTCAGCCAGGATGACAGAGGTCACCAGCAGTTCAGGGCCAACCTGCCGGTCAGGCCCACTGGGCATAGCTGGTATGCGGCGGCTGACGGTCAGCTGGGGGGCATAATGAAGGTTTACCGGGAATGGAAGATATCAGGCAACGACGAGCTGCTGGAAATCATCTGGCCCCAGGTGCGTCAGTCACTCCTGTACAGCATAGAAGAGTGGGACCCCCGGCACAGTGGTGTGCCGGAAGAGCCTCATCATAATACATATGATGTGGAGTTCTGGGGACCGAACGGGATGATAGCCAGTTTTTACCTTGGCGCCCTTAAAGCGGCAATAGAGATGGGCCAGTTTCTTGGTGATGATGTTACCCTGTTCATGGAGCTGTATGAAAAGGGGACCAGGTACCTGGAGGAGGAGTTGTTCAACGGCGAATATTTTATCCAGAAGATAGTTACAGAAGGCCTGGTATCTCCCGACCCTGCAACAGCAGCACGCAGGAGTTTTGGAGGTGCCTATTCTGATGAGGCAATGGAGCTGCTCGAAAAGGAAGGGCCCAAATACCAGTATGGTAGCGGCTGCCTGTCCGACGGAGTGCTCGGTTTCTGGCTCGCGGAGATGTGTGGACTGCGGATCGATGTTGATATGGAGAAAGTGAAAAGTCATCTCATATCCGTACACAGATATAATTTCAGAGATGACCTGAGGTTACATGCCAATCCACAACGTGCCTCCTATGCTTTCGGCAAGGAGGGTGGACTGCTGCTGTGTACATGGCCCGGTGATGACGAACCAACACTACCGTTTGTCTACTCCAATGAGGTGTGGACCGGAATTGAATACCAGGTTGCCTCACACCTTATGCTGATGGGTGAGGTTGAGAGGGGACTGGAAATTGTCAGGGCGCTTCGCCGGCGTTATGACGGCAGGATCAGGAACCCCTTCAATGAGTATGAGTGCGGCCACTGGTATGCAAGGGCTATGGCCAGCTATGGGCTGATACAGGGGCTTACCGGGATCTTTTTTGATGCCGTTGAGAGTGTAATGTATATTGATTCGCAGATCGGCAACGATTTCTCGAGCTTCTTTTCATGCGAAACTGGTTGGGGCAGGGTAGGATTGAAAGACGGGGAGCCTTTTGCAGAAGCGATGTATGGCACTATACCGGTAAAGAGGTTTTTTGTTTCCGGGAAGTTACATAAGATATTGTCCACTCAATAATAACTAATACGGAATGTAATGAAAACAACATGCAAATTGCTTATTCCGCTTTTGTTTCTGGCTGCAATAGGTGGTGTATCCTGTAGCAGTGATAATGTCATAACATTAGAATCTTTGCTGCTGGAGATGACAGACAGAGAAGAACTGGCCCGTTATCCTGATCCTTTGTACATCACCCGGCAGTTCAGTAGCTGTGACACCGCTTCTGTTGCACCTGACCAGCCAGGTTGGTATGCAAACTGGGACAGATCAATGTTCATTCGGGAAGAAGTAAACCAGGGAAGGAAGGAGTACGTTATGATGGAAACATGGGGCCCGGGAGCTATTGTCAGGTTTTGGATGACCTTTGCCGGTCAGGGAGCAGGCGAAGGTATTCTGAGGATATATTTTGATAATAATAGGGAGCCTGCTATTGAAGGGACTGCATTCGATGTACTCAGTCGTGGACAGCTTACTGAAGGACCTTTGGCATGCTCTGTATCGCCCCACACGGTTTTTGAACGGCGCGGGCATAATCTTTATTTGCCGCTTCCATATGCAAAGCACGTTAAAGTTACTTATGAAAGTGATAATATTACCGACCAGGGTGCAAAAACCGGGGGAGAGGCTGTTTATTATAATATTAACTACCGTGAATATGAAAATGGTGTTTCAGTAGAAACCTTTACAACAGAAATCCTTGAGCGTGCTGCTCCAATCCTTAAAAGCATAAATGAAAAACTTGATAATCGGGATTTTGATTCGTATCTGGGTAGTTTGAACACCTCAGGAGTAATGCTCAATGAATCAATTGAACCTGGTAGCACCATAGAAAAAAATATCTCCGGAACCCGTGCCATAAGGGAAATTGCAATGCAATTGGATGCCGGGGATTTGAAACAGGCACTTCGTTCAACGGTCATGGAAATTGAATTTGATGGTGTCAGAACGGTTTGGTGTCCGGTTGGTGATTTTTTTGGTACCGGATATCAGATCAGGCAGGTCGATACATGGTATACTCAGGTCTCGAAGGAGGGCGTGATGCGTTCTTTATGGATAATGCCATTTCAGGAAGATGCCGTGATAAGGTTTCATAATCTGGGCGATCAGCTTGTAAACCTGGAAGGTAAGCTGTCTCTATCTGATTGGAGATGGGACCGTAGCAGTATGCATTTTGGTGCCACCTGGCTTCAGTATACTGATCTGTATACAGGAGAAGGAAAAACAATGGAGGGAGATGGTAATCCTTTTGATCTTAACTATACTCATCTGAAGGGTGAGGGTGTAGTTATTGGAGATGTTTTGACACTTTTTAACACCGGATGGTGGTGGGGAGAGGGAGATGAGAAGATATATATTGATGGAGAGGATTTCCCGTCACATTTTGGTACTGGAACCGAAGATTATTACGGGTATGCCTGGTGCAGGCCCGAAAGATTCAGTGAACCTTTTATTGCCCAGCCTGACGGTAGTGGAAATATGAGTCCCGGATACTCTGTAAATATTAGGTACAGAAGTCTTGATGCAATGCCCTTTACAAGCGAGCTCCGGTTTGATATGGAGATGTGGCACTGGGAGAGTACCCGGATAAATTTTGCCCCGGCTACTTTTTTTTATCTTAAACCCGGAGGAGAAATCCTTCAGGGAACTGATATTACCGGATCAAAGCAAAAGGTAGTATGTAACAGACAGGAAATCATTAGCCCATTGATAGAAAATGGAACCATAGAAGGAGAGAATCTTATTTTAATACAATCGGGAGATATCAGGTATCAGTGGAGTGAGCAGTGGGGGTGGAGCGGTAATCAACAGTTATGGTGGAGGGAAGCTGACCCCGGAGATATACTCCATCTGGGGTTTAAATCTGTGGAAGCAGGGAAAAAGAATATTGTTGCAGTTCTTACAACGGCACAGGATTATGGTGAAGTTGAAATAAGTATCAACGACTCGGCACCAATCCGATTTAATGCCTGGAATTCTGAAGGTTTAAAGGTTAAGGAGGTCGGACTGGGAGACTATACCCTGAGGGAGGGGTTAAATGATATAAAAGTAAAAATGGTTTCATCCGGACCTGATCAGCTAAAGGGAATGTTTGGAATAGATATATTAAGGTTTAATTAAAAAAATGAGAATCCTGAAGATATTGGAAAAGATAACATTACTGCTGCTGATTGTTTCTTTTGATTTGATAGCCCAAACCCCTGTTGAAAAGGAACCACAAAAACTGCCGGTAATCCCAATAGGTCTTGATGCATACATGATGTGGGAAAAACTGCCCTATCATAAAATTGGGATAAGAGCATATATGAGAAGTACCTATGACAGGGAAGGAAATAACAGGCGTGCAGATGCGAGTCATTTCCTATACCAGGAATCTGATACCTTCAATGTTACTTTGGATGTCAAAGGAAGTGGAGTATTGTATTTTAAACGAACCAATCATTTTCACGGAAGTCCCTGGCATTATGAAGTCGATGCGATCAATACCATAGTGAAAGAAACTGCGACCGATGATCCAGTTGACGCGAAAAATAAATACGGTCATTTTACTTACAGTGATCATCCCGGGCTCGAACCTGGAAAAGATGTAGTATTTCTTGATACGAAAGTCGCTGAAGGCGGAGGAGACTGGAGTGGCCATTTTGTTGGGATGAGCTGGTTTTTTACCCGCAATGGTGTATTGCACGTTCTTGAAGGAGATCCCCGATTTTTCTTTGACGATTCCAGAACTCCACAGGCCTGGGGCACCGGTTCCGAGGAATGGGGCGGAGGCGGTGATTACTGGGGAGGAGAGACTATGACCATACCTTTGGCCGGTCATCCAATTGGAAAAAATGTTAGACAAGGTATTCCCGAAGATGAAAGAGAACTAATAAATTCAGCTTACCGGTTTCTGATTGCCGATTATTTTCCTTTTGGGAAACGTGCTGTAATAGGTCTGGAACATGGTGGCCTGAACTCACATGAAGCACACATGAGTGGTGTTGTATACTGGTATGGTGTTAACAAACCTTCACTTATACTTACTGACGAATTAAATGTATGCCACCCGACTGACAGAGTCAGGCACTCAGAAAATGACGATTGGAATTATGTTGGCACATGGTATACTGCAGGAAGCAATACTTGCGTATTTAGCTGGCCTGAAGGTCAAAGTTTCACAGAAGCCGAACTTGCTCCAGCAGAGCATAATATTATCACAAGCAACCGTCGCTGGCGGGAGGAAGAGTTTATAATATCCTCTATGAATACACAAGGTGCTGACAAAATAGACATAAAATTAGAATTTGTTCCTGATAACACGGATCTTTTTCCGGGCAATCCTTTCCCTGCTCCATCTGCATGGAGCGAGTCAAGGTACTGGATATATTCATATGTCCTGCCTGATTTGGATAATTAGCTGTTACATCAGCTTCAGGGTTTATCGCTATAGAACACATTGGAACAGATCCTGTGTATAAAAAACAATTTAAGCTAACAAACCAGTCCTGATCAATATATAATAATTTTAAAAGACCAAAAAATGAACAGAAGAGGTTTTATCACCACAACAGCATTGGCAGCCGGGGGCCTTTCTTTTTTACCTTCGTTTGCTTATAAATTAGACAATGAAGCCGGAATAACTCTTAATTCCCCCATGAATACTAAAGTGCGCCTTAAAATATTGAATGACGGGCTGCTACATGAAGATGCCTGGGAAGGATCTTGTCGCACCGGTTTATTGGAGGATCTAACATTTGAAGCTGAAAGAGATAGGCTGTTAAAAAGGATGCAACATTTAAAAGAAACTCTTAAAGCACTTCAGATACCACAGGAAGTCGAGTTGCTGGATCCGGTAACCATCCATTCATGGGTTGAAAAGGGAAATCCTGATATAATGCTTAATGATGATCAGTTAGATCTGCTCGCACGGGATAATGAAGTCACCGATTTGTATGTTGTAAGCTCTCCATTTATTGGCTACAGGATTGCCAAAAGGTTTGGAAAGCCGGTTTGTATAATGCAACCTGCAGGATGGGGGGTGGATGGACCAGCCGGAATCCGATCTCTTGGTATTGACAGTTTTCATGCCAATAATTGGGAAGAGTTATTTCATGGCACCAGGTTAATGATGGCAAGAAAAGCCTTTGCAAATACCAAACTGCTGAATGTTACTAATTTCAGTGATAGAGTTCCTTATGGCGTAGTTAGCGGAATAACCAATATGGATATTTTAAAATCGAAATATGGTATGGATTGTGAATTCATAGATTACAGGGAGTTTTTTAGCCATATGGATAGAGTTGAGAGTGATATGGCAATGGTGAAGTTATCTGAAAAATTAGCTGAGGATTTATTGGAAAAAGCTTTTTCAAGTGATATGACCAGAGATAATATTGCTAAATCCGTCTTGTTTTATATAGCGACAGCAAAAATGATGCAAAAATATGGATGTAATGCCTTTACAATAGAGTGTTTCGAATTATGCAGCTCACTTAATCCATGGAATAGAAAATTTACCCCTTGCCTCACCCATTCTTTATTGAAAGATAACGGCATTCCTTCTGCATGTGAAGGGGATATCAATGCACTTCTTGCGATGATGGTGCAAATGTATCTTTCCAATAAGGCCATTTACATGGGAAATCCCAATGTAGACAAGGATAACAATATTCTAACATTACATCACTCCGTCGCATCATTAAGAATGTTTGGCATAGATCAAAACCCTTCACCCTACTATATCCATAGTTTTATGAGGGCTGGTTATGGTGCCACATTGAGACATCCTTTCATTGAGCATGCCGGTGAGAAAATGACTGTTGGGCGATTTGATCCTTCAGGAACAAAAATCATGATTTCATCAGGTGAGGTAACAGGTGGAAGCGGCATAAGCGGGTTTGGCTGTTCCCAAAATGTTGAAATGCAAATTCCCAATGGAAGGGCTTTTTGGAAAGCATCTCAGGATTATGGTCATCACTTTGCATTTGTCTATGGGGATTATACCAATCAAATTGAAGATCTTGGACCATTGATGGGTTTTGAAGTTGAAAATATAAAATAAGAATGCCTTTAAGATCTTTGGCATGTTAAAGGGCATCAAGGAATAATGAAGATTACCATATTCAATAAAATTTGATAAAATGAGCAATAGAAGAGAATTTTTGAAAAAGGCCGGATTAACCGGAGCAGGTCTGATTGGCGCCGGAGCATTTGGTTACACGGGAAGCATTGAACACACGGAATCATTTCCTCAATCACATAAGCAGATTTTCAATATGTCTGGTTATGCAGCTCCCAAACTTGATGTTGTACGCATAGGAATTATCGGACTTGGTAATCGCGGATCAGGTACTGCTATGCGTCTTGCCTGTATAGAAGGCGTTGAGATTAAAGCCTTTTGCGACTTGGACCCCAACAAGGTAATTAGAGCTATTGAGTCGATAAAAGATATTGGTCATCGCCCGGATTCTTATTCGGGTGGGGAGGAGGAATGGAAGAAGGTGTGCGAACGGTCGGATATTGATCTGATAGCTATTGTAACTCCATGGGATTTGCACACGCCAATGTGCGTTTATGCCATGGAGCATGATAAACATGCATATACGGAACTTCCCGCTGCCACGACCATTGAAGAATCCTGGCAGTTAGTGATAACTTCAGAGCGGACCCGGAAACATTGTGTGCAGGTGTCAACCACCGGCCATGGTTATGCCGGCACCAACAGATTAGAGCCTGTGGTTTTAAACATGGTAAGAAAAGGATTTTTTGGTGATATCATACACGCCGAAGGATCCTACATTCATCAGTTGCTGTTCGATTACCTCTTTTCAAAGACTATGTATCCAGAGCAATGGAGGCTGAAGAAGAATCTGAACAGAAATGGCAACCTGTATCCTCAGCATGGATTTGTTCCTGTAATTCAGATGCTTGATATTAATTACGGGGACAGAATGGAGTATATGACATCTGTTTCCAGCAATGATTTTATGATGTCAGAGGTAATTGAAAAGCTTTCTGAGGATGAATTCTGGGAACCATACATGGGTGAAAAATTAAGAGGTGATATTAATACAAGTATTATCAGAACTGTAAAGGGACGCACTATTGTTCTGCAGCACGATACAAGTTCTCCGCGGCCTGGTGAACGCTTTCAGATGATCAGCGGGACGAAAGGCATCTTCAAAGCTCCGAACAGGTTCGCTACAAGCCATCATGGATGGATTTCTGAGGAAGAGTTGAATTCGCTGACAGACATGTATATACCCGAGATGTCAAAACGGTTCAATGAATTATCCGGTCAGGCCAGCAGGATCGAGACCGGGCGCGGGGGATATTTCAGAACAGATCCGCTGGACTGGAGGTTGATTGATTGTCTCCGGAACGGATTGCCAATGGATACAGATGTTTATGAAGCAGCAGCTTCAAGTGTTATCACTCCATTGAGTGAATGGTCTGTGGCTAACCGTTCCAATTCTGTTGATGTGCCGGATTTTACATGCGGAGCATGGAAAACAAACCGGAGAGGAATGGATATGGATCTTGAAAGAGGCGGTGGTACAACAAAACTTCTGTAATACTGAAATTCACCCGGAGTGGTTCAATCCACACTGTCTTTTATAAAAGGAAATTCAGGTGTTAATGTGCAGATGACACCATTTGGTAAAGCCAGGTGATAGTGGCCTGGATGATTCCCTGATCATTCGCTGAATTCCCTGATCATCCTGTCAATTGAGTTCTTAATACCCGGAGAAAGGGTATCGAGGTAGTGATCTTCCGTTAGGAAGTTTATTTCATTGAACAGATAGGGGTGTCGTTTTGCTATGCCCACAATCGTATTGAAGGCATGCCATCGCACCGAAGGCCTGTAGTGGATCTTTTCCCAGATTGTGATACATAAATCAAACAGGCATCCTTCATCCT
>JAWODJ010000070.1:0-10596 GCA_046483315.1 Bacteroidales bacterium
GCTATCTCCCTCCTTGTTTTCAGTTCATTATCAAGAATGCCAGCCAAATCGAGGATAGTGGGCGTCAGGTCTGCCCAGTTCACCATTGCATCTGTTACCGTTCCGCTGTTAGAGCTTTCCGGCATTTTGACAATGAACGGGAGACGCATGGCCGGATCATACAGGTTCGTTTTTGCCCCGTGAAAAGCTATGCCATTGTCGGAGAGGTACATTATTACCGTATTATCCCACAGTCCTTCCTCTTTCAGTATTTCGAAAAGCTTCCCTATTCCCTGATCCATGCGGGCGACGGACTGATAATACTGGGCAAGCTCAGCCCTTGTTGCCGGCGTGTCGGGCAGATACCAGGGAACTATTACCTCACCGGGGTCAAAAAAAGTTTCTGCAATACCTTCATATCCGTCATCCCTGTTACCAAATCTGTCCGGCTGCCATGGATCATCATCGACTACGCCTCCGCCACGGTGCGGATCGCTCGTACAGAAATAGAGGAAAAATGGATTATCCTTGTTCTCCTCCAGGAAAGACTGGCTGTTGAGAGCCATCTCACAGGGGTTTCTTGAATGTCCCGGTATTACCTCGTCAAAAAGGTAAACCTCTTCCGGGGCTACATGGTATTTCCCTACCCGGGCTGTATTATAGCCGCTCTCTGAAAGGATTAAGGGAAGGCTTCTAACGGTTTCAAACGTTTTGAAATGATGGAAGCTGTGCTGATGTCCGTACTGCCCGTTGGCATGATTATATAATCCCGTCAAGATAACCGACCGGCTGGCACTGCAGGATGCCGAGGTGCAGTATGCATTTGTAAATCTGATGCCTTCTCCGGAGAGTGCATCCAGGTTGGGAGTGCGGATGGCACTGTTCCCGTATGCTCCCAGATCATTCTGTCCGTGATCATCAGATACAATAACTACAATGTTTGGTCCTGTGGCTTCAGTGTCAGAAGATCCGGTTGAGCAGGAGGCTGCAAGAACGGAAAGCGGGAGCACCTGAATAAATTTGTTTTTTAAAAGATCCATGAATACGGGTTTTTTGCTGGTTTAGGATTTTAAATGTCTGTTAAAACTTATGATTAATTCCCCGAAAGGAAATTAATCATACAGAATAAGTTCAATTACCGGTATCTCAATATTCGGCTTGTTGACCGGCAGCCGCAGGTTAAGGTCCGCTTCGGTAGCAATATCTCCCACTCTCTGGTGGCCGTAAGGTTCGGTGATCAGCACCTCCGATGCATCATGGAGAAACTGCGCATATCTGACCTTCCCTTGCATGCCCGGCAGCAGGAAGTTGGTGATCGGATAATCGATAAGGTGCACATAAAGCCTGTTGGTTTCAGGGTTGTATGTAAGCAGTGAATGCTCAGGCACCTCAAACTCCTCAGGGGCCTGGGTACATCCGTATATCGAACGGTTGTTGTATTTCATCCATTCGCCCATTTTTTCAAGCGCCGACTGAGCCCGGTAATCGATCGTTCCGCGCGCAGTAGGCCCTACATTAAGTAGCACGTTGCCTCCCTTGCTCACGCTTTCGATCAGCAGAACAAGCAATTGTTTGTTGTCTTTCCATGTATGTTCATCACGGTAGTATCCCCAGCTTCCGGAGAAGGTCTGGCATGTCTCCCATGGGATCTTTTCGCCGTCAATTTCAGGCCAGCTTTGCACCTTGAACTGCTCAGGAGTGACAAAATCCCATCCGTCCCTGTATTCCATCAGGTCCATACGGTTGTTGACAAGGATATGCGGCTGGATCTCCCGTACCATCTTTAGTAGCTCTACCGAGCCCCACTCCTCGTGCCCTTTTCCGAATTCGCCGGGATAGGAGAAATCGAGCCAGATAATATCTATTTTTCCGTAATTGGTAAGCAACTCGCGTACCTGGTTTTTCAGATATTCCCTGTAAATATCCATATCCCGCCCCCTGTTCATTCTTTCATACTCCTCTGCCGATGTGGTGCGCTGCGGATGTACCCTGTCGATTGTAAAATGAGGGTGGTGCCAGTCGATCAGCGAATAGTAGAAACCCACGCCCATTCCTTCTGCCCTGAATGCATCGACATACTCCTTTATCAGGTCTTTACCGTAAGGTGTGTTGCCGGCATGGTAATCGGTGAATTCAGATTCGAAAAGGCAGAATCCGTCATGGTGCTTGGCCGTTAATACAACGTATTTCATACCTGCTTCCTTTGCCATTTTTGCCCATTCGGCCGGATCGTAAAGATCGGGATTGAAATTGTCGAAATACTTCTGGTATTCCTCATTTGTCATTCTTTCCCGTTGTTTTACCCATTCGTGTCTTGCCGGCAGGGCATAGATACCCCAGTGGATGAACATACCGAACCTGTCGTTGGTCCACCATTGCATACGTTCTTTTCTCTGTTCGGGAGTCTCATCCCAGATTATATTCTGGGAGAAAGCTTTCTGGCAGGCCAGTGCCAGAAAGATAAAAAGTAAAAATGTGATTTTCTTCATCGGTTTAATTTTAGCAGTTAAATTTTTCTATGGCAGAAATTAAGAAATGTTTTTTAGACCAGAAAGATTATATATTATAAAAATAGTAATTTAGTAAGATAAAGGATACAATTTTTTATAATATAATTCAGTATTGATTTTGTAAAGATATATAATATGGAAAAAGAGGTTGTATTGATAACCGGTGCAACGGCTGGAATAGGAGAGGCTACAGCCGAATTGCTTGCTGAAAACGGGTTCAGACTTATACTGACCGGCAGAAGAAATGACAGGCTCGAGGAACTGAAAGAACGATTCATCAAGCTTGTGCCTGTTCATCTCCTTTGTTTTGATATCCGGAACAAAGGGGAGGTTGACACAGCGATCGATTCACTTCCTGAGGAGTGGGAAAATATTGATGTGCTTGTAAACAATGCCGGTCTGGCCGCAGGAATGGACCACTTTCACGAGTGTGATACGGATGACTGGGAGCAGATGATCGATACGAATCTGAAGGGGCTGCTTTACATGACAAGAAAGGTGACACCGGGTATGATTGACAGGGGTAAGGGGCATATTGTGAATGTTGGCAGCATTGCGGGCAGGGAGATGTATGAGAGGGGCAATGTCTATTCGGCCACCAAACATGCTGTTGAGGCACTGTCGCGTGGAATGAGGATTGACATGTTGCAGCACGGGATAAAGGTATCGACCGTTTCTCCCGGACTTGTGGAAACGGAATTCTCCCTTGTCCGTTTTAAGGGTGATAAGGAAAGAGCAGAGCAACCATATAAGGGAATGAAACCACTTACCGGCAGGGATGTTGCCGAGGCCATTCTTTTTATGATCAACCGCCCGCCGCATGTAAGCATACATGACCTGCTGATCATGCCCACAGCGCAGGCAACAGCACTGACTGTTCACAGGGAGTGACATTCAAGGGGCCATCCAGGCAACGGGTCAGGGAGTCGCAGACTATCCGGGCAGGGGAAGTTATTTTGATTTACAGGTTGTTGGGCATCTTGTATATGAGCCGTTCAAAACATCAGGCTGACGGTTGTTCCCTGGTCTTTTTCTGAAAGGATTATAATATCGCCATTATGGAGCCGCATTATCGGTTTATTGTCAGGTTTTTACTGGAAAACATTGTCTTATAAAAATGGAGTAAATTGTTGTCTTTTGAATCTTATTAAAAGCTGGCTATGTATAAGCATTTAATATTAAACTCATTGAGAAACCTGGCAAGGGCACCCTGGTTTCCTGCCAAAACATTGTTCGGGCTGACAGTTGCTTTTGCATGTGCATTCACGGCCCTGATTTTTATCTTCAACGAACTTTCGTATGACCGTTACCATGATAAAAGGGACAGGATATACCGGGTAACTCATTATAATGAGTCCGTTACCCTGGATTTTGCAGGTGTGCCATATATATTGTACTCAAAAGCAAAAACTGAAATTCCCCATATTGAGAAGGCTGCCATTAAAGGAATTATGAGAGATTTTGTTATTCTTGATAAAAACAGGCAACCGGTTTCATCAAGATTTCGTGCGCATTATGCCAGCAGGGAGATATTTGATATCCTGACTTTTGATTTTGTGCATGGAGACAAGAGCAATATGCTTCTGAACCCAGATGAGCTCATATTAAGCAAGTCGGCTGCCTCCTTTTATTTTCCCGAAGCGGATAATCCGGTCGGCCGGCAGGTATCTGTGATGATAAATAATAGCGAGGAACTTTTTGTTGTTGCCGGCGTGTTTGAGGACTGGCCTGAACTGTCGACCTTCAGGTTTGATATCATATGTCACGAGGACTGGTTTGACGTAAATATTTCCAATGCTTTCCGGACTGGTTTTGAAACTAACTGGGAAGCCCGGTTCATGAACCTGTTGGTTCTTTTAAATGAAGATTCGGATCTGCATGATGTTGAGATAATGCTTAACAGTTTTGTGCCGGAAGATGATGACCTTACTCCGGTAACCTATAAATTACATGCTATGAAAGATTTTTACCTGGGATCAGATCATATCCATAACCTGGGTTACAGAACAGGCAACAGTTCGGCTATCTTCCTGCTTGCCGGAATTGCAGCGCTGATTTTGTTTATAGCTGTTACCAACAGTATTCTTTTTCTTTTAGCCCGGTTCAGTTCACGGATCCGCGAGATAGGGATCAGGAAAGTGATCGGTGCATCCAAACGGGATATTATCAGTATGTCTGTAATAGAGTCAGTATTAATATCAGCCGCCTCATTTATGCTGGCTGTAATGCTTATCGAGCTGTTTTTACCACGGATAAATGAATTTTTCAGAAATAACCTCTATTATCATACCCTGGGAAATTACAAATATGTCATGGCTTTTGCTTTTTTGACCGTGTCAATTGCCCTGATTACCGGCATAATTGGCGGGTCACGTTTTTCGGCAACCGGACCGGTTGAATTGATATCTGGAAAATTTTCCGGGGGCAGGCAACAGGGATTTGGAATTGGCAGGATACTGCTGACCCTGCAGATTGCTATTCTTATCGGGATGTTTTCAGCATCGGGGGTTATCATGTTACAGCTTAGATATCTTATCAATATGGATACCGGGTATGATATCAATAAATTACTCAAAGTAGTGGTAAGACCGGAGAATGTACCTGTCTACGAGCCTTTGAAGCAAGGGATCAGGCATATTCCCGGGGTTGAATCTGTAACAGGAGCTTACTCTTCTCCTCCGGCGTACAGCCGGATGGTAAATGAGCTTGTGAGTCCGGATGATCCTGAAAATAAGGCGACTACTCATTTTGTGATGGTGGATTATGATTTTTTTGAGACATTCGGTATAGAAATAATGCAGGGTAGGTCTTTTTCTGAGGATTATCCTTCCGACAGGGAGAATGCCATAATATTGAACCGTACTGCCTTGAATCAGCTCCGGATAAACGATCCCATAGGCAAGGAACTTAACGGGTCTGTTATCATCGGTATTTCTGATGATTTTTACCTTCAGTCACATCATGAGCCTGTGTTACCCTTGGCGGTTAGCCTTGTAGGTCAGCAGCATATCAGGGAGATGATAGTGAGGTATGACCCGGAAAATCTAGATAATGTCTTATCAGGGATTGATGAGGTATGGCAGGAAGTTTCAGCATCGGAAGAGCTGATTATTGTTTATCCCAACCGGGTTGTTGAACAATTTTACAGGGAGGAGGATACCATGCGAAGACTGATTATAAGGCTTACAATTATTGCAGGTGTAATTGCAATATCGGGACTGTCGGTTATGGCTGTCTTCACGGCCAGGCGACGCAACAAGGAGATAGGGATAAGAAAAGTTAATGGTGCGACTACTGCTGATATTTTCAGGTTATGGTCATTTGAATACCTTCGCCTTGTAATAGTTGCACTGCTTGTTTCAACACCCGTGGTCTATTATTTTCTTAACCAGTGGCTTCAGAATTATTCAAACCGTATTTCACTGAGCTGGTGGATATTCCTGCTGGCCGGCATTATTGCTGCACTGACAGTCTGGATATCTACATCAATCCAGACCTACAGGGCTGCATCACAGAATCCGGTAAAGCTTCTCAGGTATGAATAACAGGAAAGACAACCAGCCGGCGGCAAATTCAATAGTCATGCTAAATCTGTTATAATATTTTACCAGCAGGTTTTTTGGAAAAACAGACTTGTTCATGGGATAATGCTCATACATAATTATTAATTTGCAGTGTATTTTATTTCATAAAAATACATTTTTAAAATTTTATAGAACAATAACACGAAATATCTGTTAAGAAAACAGTAAATAAAGATTAAACAATCACACAGTCAAATGGAAAAAAAATATGTTAAGATCAAATCAATCAAAAAGGTTACTCATGATACATTAAGTATCGTTACGGAGAAACCTGAAAATTATATTTTTAAGCCCGGACAGGCGACAAGTATTGCAATTGACAGGGATGGATGGAGAGAAGAAAAAAGACCTTTTACCTTTTCTTCACTGCCTGATGATGATTTTCTTGAATTTATTATCAAGACGTATCCTGAACATGACGGTACCACAGATAAGCTTCTGGATGTTAATGAAGGCGAGAATCTCATTCTTTTCGGCATATTTGGAACCATAGTTTATAAAGGAGAAGGACTTTTTATTGCTGGTGGAGCTGGTGTTACGCCCTTTATTTCGATACTCAGGGATTTACATAGAAAGGGTGGGACAGGAAACAACAAGTTGATATTTGCAAACAAGACAAGTGCTGATATAATTCTCAAGGAGGATTTTGAAAAGATGCTGGGAGAAAATTTTATGAATATCCTTTCGGAGGAAAAAAACGACCGGTATGCATACGGATTTATTACTAAGGAGTTTCTGGAGAAAGAGGTTGCGGGATTAAACGGTTACTTTTATCTCTGCGGGCCGCCCCCTATGATGAAAGCACTGGAAAATCATTTGGCTGATATGAATATTGATGAGAAGTTCATTGTAAAGGAGACTTTCTGATTATTAGGTAATAGTTTAACCGGCCGGTCTGGTTTTACTCTATGCCTAAAAGCATTAACCGATCAGGGTAAAAATAAAATCCGCATTTTCATTTTAACCCGAACCTATTTTTAATATAATAATAATTTTAAATCATGGAAAAAAGTAAGTTCTATTTTGAAAAAAAACTCAGCAGCAATTTTGAGGAGGCTGTTGAAAAGGTAACTGTGGAATTGAAAAAATATGGTTTCGGTGTGCTGACCGAGATTAATCTGCATGAGAAATTTAAAGAAAAACTTGGAAAAGATTTCCGTAAATACAGGATTCTTGGTGCATGTAATCCCGGGTTTGCCTATAAAGCAATTCAGATTGAAGATAAGGTCGGGACCTTATTGCCCTGCAGTGTTATTATACAGGAAATAGCACCTGAAGTAACTGAGGTTGCTGTAATTGATCCGTATGCCTCAATGAAGGGAATTGGCAGCGAGAAGCTTCTTGAGTTAGCCTCAGAAGCAGGCGAAGAACTTAAAAAAGCTGTTGATAACCTTTAATAATCGAACGTGGCACATTATCGACCGATGCATCGATTTTACCGGATTATCTTTTGCGTTTTTTTTCAGATTTAACGATGTTCTCTATCCCCTGTGCAACTGCATCGGGATTGAAAGAGATACTGTCAATTCCTTTTTCAACCAGAAATTTTGCAAATTCAGGGAAATCACTGGGTGCCTGACCGCATAAGCCAATTTCCCGGTTATTATTATGTGCCTTTTCAATTGCGATGTTCACCATTCGTTTTACTGCCTCATCTTCTTCATTAAAAAGTTCTGAAACTATCTCCGAATCTCTGTCAATGCCCAGTGTTAGCTGGGTGAGATCGTTCGAACCAATTGAGAATCCGTCGAAGATCTTACCAAATTCCTCACCCATAATTACATTAACCGGAATTTCGGTCATAACATAAACTTCCAGGTCATTTTCACCCTGTTTAAGTCCCTTTCCTGCCATAACATCCAGCACCTTCTTACCCTCTTCCGGTGAACGGCAAAACGGTATCATAAGCTTAACATTAGAAAGGCCCATATCTTCTCTTACAATCCGCATAGCTTCACATTCAAGTGCAAATCCTTCAGCATATCTGTCATGGTAATACCTTGATGCGCCCCTGAATCCCAACATCGGATTTTCTTCTTCGGGTTCGTATTGCTGACCTCCCACCAGATCGGCATATTCATTCGTTTTGAAATCACTCATTCTTACAATGACATCTTTCGGAAAAAACGCCGCTGCTATTGTACCTACAGCCATTGACAGTTTTTCTGTAAAATACTCTTTTTTATTTTTGAACCCTGCAGTGATTTTTTCAATTTCCCTTTTTGTTTTTTTCTTCTCTATTTCATTGAATTTTGCCAGTGCAAGAGGATGGACTTTAATGCTGTTGTTAATGATAAATTCAAGCCGCATCAGTCCGACGCCGTCAACCGGCAACATGGCGTTATTAAATGCCGAGCCGGGATTTGCCAGTATCAGCATTACCTTAGTTTCCGGTTTTCCAAGCTTTTCAAGATCAATTTCCTTTTCCTGCCATTTCAGTATACCGTCAAATATGTGCCCTTCATTTCCTTTAGCACAAGATACAGTTAATTCCTGCCCGTCCTTTATTTTTTCAGTTGCTTTTTTGGCTCCGACTACTGCCACAGCTCCGAGCTCCCTGGCAACAATTGCTGCATGACTGGTTCTTCCTCCGCTGTTTGTTATAATTGCTGATGCTTTTTTCATTACAGGGTCCCAGTCGGGATTTGTTATTTTTGTTACAAGTACATCGCCTTTCTGAAGTTTATCTGATTCTTCAGGTGACGAAAGTAACTTAGCTTTTCCGGCGGCAATCTTATTTCCTATCCCGATCCCTGATATTATCGGCTTTTTATCCTGCTTTTCTATACTGAATTTTTTGAGACTGGCAGATTTTTCCTTTGAAGAATGGACTGTTTCGGGTCTGGCCTGCACAATATACAATTCGTCAGAATCTCCGTCTTTGGCCCACTCAATATCCATTGGACGATCATAGTGGTTTTCTATCTCAAGGCACCATTTGCCCAGTGTTTCGAGTTCTTTCCCGGAAAGCACGAATTCTTTTCGTTTGTTTTCAGGTGTTTTTTTGTTTTTAATTGTTTCGTTATTTTTTTTGTTATTTGCATATACCATCATCCTGGATTTGGAACCAAGTCTTTTTGATATCAACGGTTTATTATTGTTTTCCAGGGATCTTTTAAACAGGTAGAACTCGTCAGCAACAACGTTTCCCTGTACTACATTTTCTCCCAGACCCCAGGTTCCGTCTATCATTATAACACCTCTGTGGCCTGTATCAGGGTCGAGTGTAAATGCTACTCCGGCCGAGGCTTTATCAGACCTGACCATTTTCTGCACCCCTACAGAAAGAGCAACCTTCATATGATCAAAACCATTTTCTTCCCGGTATTTAATTGCCCTGTCGGTAAAAAGTGACGATACACATCTTTTCCAGGCATTCAGCAATCCCTTCTGAGTAGTAACATTCATAAAGGAATCATGCTGACCTGCAAAACTTGCATCCGGCAGGTCTTCTGCCGTTGCACTGCTTCGCACTGCAACACTCTTCAATGATTTTTCTCTTTTTTTGAGGTCTTTATAGGCTTTAATTATAGATTCCTTTAATTCTTTGCCGGGCGAAGCATCCATTATTAAATCCCTGCATTCTTTGCCAACCTCTTTCAGGTTTTCCAGATTTTTTACATCCAGGTTTGAAATAGATTTCCTGATTGGATCAAGCAGATCGTTTTCTTTCAAAAACATACGGTAGGCTTCCGATGAAGTGGCAAATCCATCGGGAATGGCTATCCCTTTGGAATTAAGTTCCTTATACATTTCACCAAGTGAAGCATTTTTTCCGCCTACTTCCTTAACTTTTGAATTATCAAGCTCACTGAATTTATATACCAGTTCCATAAGTGTAAATTAGTTTAAAAAATTCCTTATCAATGATTTAAAGGCATGTGATTTCAATATTTTTGCAGGTTTTTGCATAATCCATACTTTAATGACGGAGAAAATATTATGCCATAAATCGATATGGTTACTCTTATTCAATAATAAAGATATCTGCCAGTGATATTGATGCTGAAGATGATCAGGTATAAGTATAAGGGGATTGAATAAATTATGATTTTAAAACCGATCTTTTTTCATCTAATAAACCTGTGTTATTATTCCCGGCTGATTGGGAGATATTTAAGTCAGTTGTTGAATTTAATATACAATTTTCATCTGTTATGTGATCTTTTTCCTCAGTTTGCTTATCAACCGGTTCTGCACACCGCCATGCCGGATAGTCACAGGTAACTGTAAATATTAGATATTAACCTTTTCCAGTGTTTTATTGTAATCCGAAATATGATTTTTTGATCATCAGTAATTATAGAACTGTAGATATTGATTTTGATATGGACCTGGCATAATTACTATTAATTCCTCCATAAAGATGTTTCAGAAAAACAGGCATATTTATCTGTGGAATTTTATTACTTTTACAGTTAACAAGCCTCATTAATAACAGGCCGTAAATAAATATATTTTTTATGCCTGAGAAAAGGTCTATTTTAGTCATCGATGATGACACCTATATCTGCAACATTCTG
>JAWODJ010000094.1:0-2858 GCA_046483315.1 Bacteroidales bacterium
GAAAAACTGTGGAAATATTCACAGCAATTTACCGGACACAGAGAGATAATAAACCGGTTAAATGGCCACTCAGCCCTGAATCCGGCAAAAATGATATGGACGGAAGGATATCAGGGCCGTAACACCGGTTTTGTTATGACAAAAGGTCCGGCATTAACAAATATCGATGTCAATTTGCCATAACTAAAATATGTATCCGGGTTAAAAATATTATGGTATAAAATTTGGTTTAAACTGCCCAAAAAACCAAATTATATGAGTAATTCCGATAAGAATCAACTTGTACTTGTTTCTGAAATATATCCCGACAACATTTTTGTACTGCCGCTTGAAAACCGGCCTGTTTTTCCCGGACTAACACTTCCCCTCTCCTTTTCAGGGAAAAAAATGACAGATATTGTCAGGCATTCACTGGAACATAATAACAATTTCATTGGTGTATCCCTTATCAGGGAGCCAAACGAAGAGAATATCCTTCAATCGAAGCTTTATAATACGGGAACACTGCTGAAAATATCCAAAATAATCAACAAATCCGATGATGAAATTCAGTTTCTTGCACAGGCCGTAACCCGTTTTCATAAGATAAAGGCAATAAAAAAGCATGAAATGTACCAGTGGCAGGTGCAATATGAATATGAGAAAAAGACGGAACCATCGGACGAACTGAAGGCTTATACACTTGCAGTTATAAACTCGGTTAAAGAACTTATTAAGCTCAACCCGATGTTCCATGAGCAGATAAAGCTCGCCCTTTCACAGGTAGGCATGGAGAAACCCGGTTTACTGATGGACCTGGTTGCATCCTTTCTGACGGCAGACAGTAATAAACTGCAGGAGATCCTTGAAACCACAGATTTGTTTGCACGTAGTGAGAAACTCCTTATCCTGCTGAAAGAAGAGATTGAGCTGAATAAAATTCAGCAGGATATCCAGAAGCAGATTGAAGATAAAGTGTCAAAACACCAGCGTGAGTTTTTCCTGAGGGAACAGCTGAAAGTGATAAAGAAGGAACTCGGACTTGAAAAGGATGATAAATCGGCAGAGATAGATACATTTGAAAGGAAAATAAAGAAACTAAACCTCACCACAGAAGCCTCAAAAGTAATAAACGAAGAACTGGAGAAGATGAAAGCCCTGGAAAGCGGTTCGGCCGAATACCAGGTCACCAGGTCTTACCTTACCTGGCTCACCGATCTGCCGTGGGGCATTCATTCGGATGAAAACTACGATCTTGTCATAGCTGGTAAAATACTGAATGAACAGCATTACGGGCTCGATGATGTAAAACAACGGATACTCGAATTTATCAGTACAATTGTTAAAAGAGGTAAAGTATCGGGAAGCATAATATGCCTTGTGGGTCCTCCCGGTGTCGGAAAGACTTCAATAGGCAAGTCAATAGCCGACTCTCTGGGAAGGGAATTTTACAGGTTCTCACTGGGAGGTATGCGTGACGAGGCCGAAATCAAGGGTCACCGGCGTACATACATCGGGGCCATGCCGGGAAAATTTATACAGAGTTTGAAACGCACGCAGGTGTCCAATCCGGTGATCATGCTGGATGAGGTAGACAAGATTGGTGCCAGCTTCCATGGAGATCCGGCAGCTGCCCTTCTTGAAGTGCTTGACCCGGAACAAAACAGCCAGTTTCTCGATCATTACCTGGATGTACGGTTTGACCTTTCCAACATATTGTTTGTCACAACGGCAAACCAGCTCGATACCATTCCCAGACCGTTACTGGACAGGATGGAGATAATTAAGCTTTCAGGATACATACTTGAAGAGAAGGTCGAAATTGCAAAACGGTATCTGATACCCAGGCAAAGGAGGGAGCACGGACTGAAATCAGCCGAAGTAAGTATCACCGATAAGGCTCTTGCAAAGATAGCAGACGGATATGCCAGGGAAGCAGGTGTTCGTAATATGGAGAACCAGATAAAGAAAATAATGCGCAAGGCAACCCTCATCCAGGCTGAAAAAGGAGTGAGAAAAATCAATGTGAGCAGAAATAATTTAACAGATTTTCTGGGACAACCGGTATTCACAACTGAAGAATTATATAAAAGATCAATCCCGGGGGTTACACTGGGACTGGCATGGACTGCCATGGGGGGTACTACACTCTATATTGAAGCATCGGCAGTAAGAAGCAAGTCGGGCAGCATCAAACAGACCGGACAACTGGGCAAGGTAATGCAGGAATCGGTAGATATAGCCTATTCATATGTACGATCCACAGGAAATAATAACAAGTCCATAAGTGATTTCTTCGACAGAAATTTTATCCACCTTCACGTTCCTGCCGGTGCAACACCCAAGGACGGACCATCAGCAGGCATTACCATGGCCCTTGCCCTTCATTCGCTGGCCACAAACAAAGGCATAAGGAAAGGGATAGGCATGACAGGAGAGCTGACCCTGACAGGAAGGATCCTGCCTATAGGCGGAGTAAGGGAGAAAACCATTGCAGCACGAAGGGTAAAAGTATTTGAACTGATTTTCCCTGCCGATAATAAAAAGGACTTTGATGAACTTCCCGGTTATCTAAAAGAAGGAATAACCGTTCATTTTGTAAATTATTTTGAGGAAGTACTCCGTATAGCCTACCGGAACAGGTGACCTTACCGGTTTTTTCCTTTAATTTAATTTCTTAATTTGCAGGCAAAAACCAGGATTGTCAGCACCGTAATACTCCTGAAAACAAATTATGAACACTTGCATCCCTCATTGTATTTTGTAACACAAAATATTGAATGACCAGTTATATTGATACAGGCGAATTTATGGGACTGCGGAAAACTCTTTCCGTCCTGGATGTAAGGTCCCCTCTTGAATTTGAAGCCGGCCATATT
>JAWODJ010000021.1:0-85484 GCA_046483315.1 Bacteroidales bacterium
TAATTATCTCGTCCTGTTCAAACAATGCAGCTTTTGCCTGGGTATTTCCTGAGTCTATAACGAGGTTTAAGGACATGCTTCTTTTTTGATAAATAAATCCGGGGGCACGAAGTTACGCAATAATTTGAGCCGATTTAGGATAAAGGGAATTTTTCTGAAAATAAAAATGACTGTATATTGCTGGTTATGTGCAGAGTAAATACAAAAGGATGATTTTGGTTTAAATAATGAATCTGCTTCTTTCAGATAGGTTTTATTTCAACAAAGAATTTTTTAATCAAAAAAATTAAAACAACTTGCCAGTTAAAAATGTTTGCGTAAATTTGCATCGTCAAAACGACGGGGTACCATAGCTCAGTTGGTAGAGCAACGGACTGAAAATCCGTGTGTCCCTGGTTCGATTCCGGGTGGTACCACATCAGCAGGCAGTCCTCCGACTGCCTTTTTCTGTTTTTGGAAAGGAATCGAATCCATCTCCGCAGACCGGCTCCTCACTAAATTAGCCCACCGGGCTAATTTTTAACGTTCGTCCCGGTTCGATTCCGGGTGGTACCACATCAGCAGGCAGTCCTCCGACTGCCTTTTTCTGTTTTTGGAAAGGAACAACAATATCTCATGACGGTTCTTACGGGTATCCGGTCTTATTATTTACTTTTTCACAGGATAGATTATATTATTGATAAGTCCGATTGCTTCAATAAGATCTGCTTCGTTCCTTATCCTGTTACGATTACGTCTGAGCGTACTTCTGATCTCAATGCGTTTACCGGGAAAGGCATTGTAAAGGGATCTTCTGTTTCTGCTCACCGGGATAACCGTTGCATCTTCCAGTACCAGGAAATATTTATGGTCGCTCATTAGCGAGATCCTTGAAACCAGTCTGTTATCCAATCTTGTTGTTTTAGTGGAACCTGACTCCCTGAATACTCTCCTGGAGTATAATGAGATACTGTTTTCGTAGAGCAACCTGGCAAAAATATCCTGCTCTCTTCCGGTTTCGTTTACTGTTTTTATCCGTTTAAACTCAATAATATTGCCCGAATCGTCATTGATTACGGTAAACCCGCTTAGAAGCAGTTTATCCAGCATAACATGCCGGTATATTGCAGGATGAAGCCAGAAAACCTCATCCATATATGCATTGTACTGGATTTTCTGATTTTTTACAATATCGCCTGAAATGAGCGTAACGTTCCCTGTCATCCAGTTGTCGAAATAATACTGGCTGTTTGAAAATCTTTCCGCCGGAGTGAACAGTTCTCCGGACAGACATGGTTCGAATGATATATCACGACTTTGTTTTGTGGAGTGGGTTATATCCTGTGCTTTTAAAAAACTGAAGCAGGTTAACAACAGTAATAATAATGGAATTTGTCTGACAGTTAATTGCATAGTTGTTTATTATAAAAATGTCTGTTACTTTTATTTTACAGTGATTTCTTTTACTCCCCACAGCTTTTTACCTGCAGAGGTGATGCCTGTAACAATTACCACAAAATCTCCTGTCAGTTCACTTGTGTAAAACAGGGATTTATATTTACTTCCATTTTTTAGTATAATGCCCGGTTCCCAGAAAAGCAATTGACGGAAGTCCGGTTTTTCTGTGTAATGTTCCGGGTTTTCCAGAGGGTTCGGAATATTACAGCCTGATTTTTGAAGAAGTTCATTATTTTCAAAAATTGTATGAGGTTCAGGAAGATTACTATGCCTGTAAAGTTCGTTCCTGGTGAAAACGGCAAGAATGCCGGGGAAAATAATATCTCCGAACACCCACTGGTAATTATGCACTTCAATCCGCTCTATATCATTGCTTGCAAGGTGCATTATGCTGTTAATGTTGTTAATTATCAGACCGTCAAGGAATATTGCAGGTTCTTCACTGAAGAATGAATACTCCGATCTCTGATCGAGCATTCTTGCCTGGAAAATATCGTTTTGTTTCCTTATTCTTATAAACCGTAGAAGCTCTCTTGATATTTCCTGGAAATCATTGAGATGTTCAAAATTTTCGGGATATATTGTATGCAATGGCTTTGAATATACAAGCGGAGGATGGTGGTTATTTTTTTCAAGGGACTCCTGTGTATTTGACGGCGGAGGGTCATAAATTTTGCGGACCCTTACCACATCCTGTGAGAACAATATGTATTCCCTGGTATTGTTATCCACTAAGACAGGACCGGTTGCCCTTGCCGGGAGACTGGTTTTCTCATCAATGATTATGTTTAAGTTATTTTCTTCAATATCCTGATCGAGAGTGATATAAAGATCCCTGCCTTCATAGAAACGGTTAAGCAGAAGATAAAACCTGCCGTCGGGATGTGTACTGGTATTTTTCAGGGTTACTTTCTTGCCGGGAGTTGTAAGCAGCACTTTTACATTATCAATACCCTTATCTGTTCTGGCATCGGTCACTCTCCCGGAGAGAATAAACCCCTGATCCTCTTTTATATGAGGGTATTCTGCCGGTATTGATGTTTCTTCTGAAGGGGTAGTTTGTGAGCCAAAAGGATCTAACAGTGATTTTTCAGGGACAATGGCGACTGACATATATACCATTGAATCAATTCTCCCCGGATCAATCACTATCTGTGCCACCTGGTTTATATCATATTCACTGCTGCAGGTATTTACAATGATCCGGGATTTGTCGGATCTTTCTTCGGCACGGACTGTTTTCAGGTAACCAGTCTGGTTATCACCCCCCTGAATAGCTTCCATGCTCTTGTCAAAACGGTTTATGATCATCAGGCTCTTATTTGAAAAAGTATCGTCGCCAAAATTCTTCATCCAGCTGGTAAACGAGGTAAGCTGATAAATACCGGTAGAAAGTGTATCCGGCAAATATATTCGTCCCCATGTCCCGCTCTCTTCAATTTCTGCTGCAACTGAGACAATATTTGTATTCTTGTCATTTCTGAGAACAAGGTAGGCAATCCTGCTAAGGCTTTCATTCTCTTTACCCGGATACATGTAAAGCCTGAAAAACATCTCTTCTCCTGAAATGTAAATGTCACGGTCGGTGTGCACATATATCTCTTCGCCGGCCGGCCTGAAGTTTATCTGAGACGCAGATAAGCAGGGGAGATAAAAAATTAGTGATACTGAAATAGAAAAAAATATTCTTAAAACAGACATAATTAACATTTTTAATAAACCCAAAGGGGAGGAATTGTCTCAAGAAAGCATTCATGCCGGGGTAAATGATCCAGATCATGTGTTTTTTCAAAAACGATATTTATCTCACGGAATGGCTCAGGATTCATGGCAAAAGATGCCGATGCCTTACCGGAAACTTCAAAAAAACCGAGTGCGGTTTTTTCATTATCATCAGCAGAGAAGACATTCCCGTCAAGCCTGACGGCCACAGGATCAAATAGTTTGCCTTCCGCGCTTATAAGCTTTTCAAGATTACGGTAATAGTTGTAGCCTGCCTCGTTAAGACTGTAGTGATCTATTATAACTATTCTTCTTACAATATCGCCAAAAGACCGAGTGCCCTGGTAGTATTTTTTTTCTTTAGGTATAAAACCGAAATTATGATTCACTATTTCACGGCTGAGAGATTGCTCCCTGGCTTTGGTAATATTTGGATAACCACCTGTTCTGTTTCTTATCCTGCAAAAGTAAACAGGAGGATCGTGCGAAGGGTCGTCGGGGTTTCTTTGCTCTTTCATCATCCGGTATTGAAGCATTATGTCAACCTCGAATCGCATCCTGGGGAAAACATCCCTTACGTTTCTGACATCCCCGAAAATATCAATTGCTTCAATTGTCTCAATTATAACCTCTCCCTCATTGGACGGGGTCTCCATTATCTTATCAGGCCGGTATACGCCAGTAAGACTGTCTGTTTTGTGGTTAACAGGGATAAGAAGCTGAGGTGAAGACCGGTATTCCTCTCCTTCGGGGGTTATAATTTTTAATGTATACTCCCTGTTGGGCATTCCCCTGAAATCAGCAGAACTCTGGTAACAGCCAGGCATAATTTCATTAAACATCTCTGTGTGTCCGGTATTATCCATTACATACACCTCAGCATTTTCAAGAGGTTGTTGATTGTGCTGCTGGTTGAAGGGGGTGGACCGGAACAGACTTACGTAGTGAGGCCCCGTTGCGTCGGTTATCAGTCCCTCAACCACAAGGATATTTTCAGGAACCTCTACCAGGGGATCATATGGTTCGCTGCAATGGCAGAGGATCAATATAAAAGTAAATACTATAGTTATATTAAGCTTCATATAAACAGAAAGATATTTATTATTACCATAATGTGCACTCTATACATGGTCAGAATGAGAAATTATATGTAAGTGTTGGGAACGGTCTTCCGATAATATACATTTTATACAGACTGTAACGGCTGAAATTATTTTCCTCGCTGGGGATATCTTTTTGGTAGTAAACGGAATAAGCATTTTTCCGGCCGTAAATATTAATCAGCGAAAGAGTCCAGCTACCTTTTCCCCGCCTGTCCTTTCTCAGATTTTCACCAAAATGCAGGGCAATATCAAGTCTGTGGTAATCAGGCATCCTGTATTTATTTCTTTCGGAATAATGTATCAATTGTTCCTCGCCAAAATTATAGGAAAGTTCAGGCAGAGTTACCGGCCTGCCGCTGTTCCAGGTAAATGTAGCATTCACCCGCCAGCGACGGGAGATATTATAATTGGTGTTTATTACAAGGTTATGAGGCCTGTCATGATTTGAAGGAAAGTATTTGTTATTGTTGATCCTGTTAACTCCCATTTCTTCGTCGGTCCTGAGCCGTGTGGCTGAATAGGTATAGCTGGCCCATCCTGTTACCCGTCCGGAGATTTTATTTATATAGAACTCTGCTCCGTAACTGTAACCTAAAGCATTTATCAAATCTGCTTCAAGTGTTTCGTTCATCATAAGTTGTGCACCGGTTTTATATTCAACTATATTACCCAGGTTTTTGAAGTATATTTCTACCGAGCTTTCAATTGTATTGTTACTGAAATTCCTGAAATAGCCGACTGCAAACTGGTCGGCTCTCAGTGGCATGAGATATTTGTCACTTAATTTCCAAATATCAGAAGGGGTCATTACCGATGTGTTTGATATGAGATTTATATATTGATTGATCCTGTTGTAGCTCAGCTTCAGGGATCCTGTTTCCCCAACTCCATAACGCAAACTCAACCTTGGCTCCAGTCCGCCATAACCTGCAGCAATCTCATTTTTTCCGTAAGTGACCGTGTCGGTTATATTTTCTCTTGATATCTGTTCGCCCGGCAGATAATTGAATTGTGTTGAAGGCCCGAGATTATAAAACCTGTTGTAACGCAGTCCGGCCTCTGCCTCTATCTTATGACTCAGTGTAAACCTGTTGCTTAAAAACAGGGCCAGCTCAACCGCCTTTTCGTTATCAAGACTGAAGTGATCTATGAAGGATTTTTCACCAAGGGGACTGATCTTTCCTGGATTTATCGCATATCTTACACCGTTAAACCCAAATTCAATATTATGATCTTCACCGGGATAATAGTTAAACAGCCACTTCAGATTATTGTAGTCAATGGAGGTATTTAGCTCCCAGGCCTCGTTAGGATTTATTTCTTCTTTTTCAGATACCTGGTAATCGTATCTGCTGAATCCTGTACTCAGGCTGAAAGTTAATTTATCACTCAGAACCGAATTCCATCTGGCCGATCCGAGGTTGTTGGTGTACCGGTAATCGGTTGTTCCGGCAAGTCTGAACCCATCATAGCTTTGATATGCGAAAAATGAAAAACTATTGTTTTGAGAAGGATTGAATGATAAGGTTCCTCCGAAATCATGGAATTTTGCAGAACTGTTCATAAGGTCAGTATCGGGGATTTCATTCAGAAGCCAGTCCGAGTAACTTGCACGACCTCCAAGGGTAAAAGATAGTTTTTCACTTACAACTGGTACTTCAAGATTAACGCGGCTGTTTATTAGTCCGATTCCTCCGCTTAGCGCCGGCTTTTCAGGGATTTGATTTTTAAGTCTGATATCCATCACCGCAGATGCCCTTTCACCGTATCTTGCCGGTATTCCTGCCTTTATGAGGCTTACGCTGTTTACCATATCGGGATTTATTACTGATGTCAGACCAAAAAGATGTGAAGAGTTAAAAACAGGTACATCTTCTATCAGTATCAGATTCTGGTCTGCACTGCCTCCCCGGACATGAAATCCTGTGCCAAATTCCCCTACTGTCTGTATTCCCGGCATCATACTGATGCTTCTCAGAATATCCTGTTCACCGAATGAGCCGGGCAGCTCTCTTATGGATTTTGCATCAAGTGTTATCATACTCATCTGGGCACGTGCTACATTTTCTTCAGCCCTTCTTGCCCTGATTGTAACTTCATCTATAATATGTGTCTCTTCGAAGATCTCAAAACTGACGCTGTCGCTTCCATAAAGGTTTACACGTCTGACAAGTTCCTCGAAACCGACATAAGAAACTCTCAGCAGATGCTCTCCCACAGGTAGTTCAAGTGAGAATTTGCCATCTATCCCTGTTGATACACCCGTTTTGGTTTCATCATCATAAACTACAGCGCCCAGTAAAGGTTCATGTGTACTTCCGTCATATATTTTTCCTGAAATTACTGCCGTGGAGTACTTTCCGTATTCAGCGGGATCGCCTATATTGACAATGTTGTCTTTTATGCTTACAACATGCCGCTCTATTTCCCCGGAAGGGACAATAACAATGATGTGTTCATAATATAATGGCGTAAGATGGTGATCATCCGTGATATCTTTAAGTGCCTCTTCAATAGGCAGATCCACTATGCCGGTGGAGTATTTTTTATCTTCAAACCACTCACTTTTAAAGTATATCCTGGTTTTGTGTTTTTCTTCCAGTAACTTAATGATATTACCGGTATTAACATATTCATCCACCGATGAGTCTGCCGGATCCTGCGATACGGATATCAGGGAAGTGCAGGTAAAGAAAAGTACCGTCAGGAGAACATTATTTTTAAAAGATAACATAATTCATTAAAAGCTTTCCGGTAATAATCAATAAATATTAATATCACAAACGGAGATAAATTATCACCATTTCTATCAGGTAAATATTAAGTTCAGGGCAGGGTTATTAAATGTTTTGGCAGATATTACTGCGGATCACATTTTTTGAATCTGCCAGCGAATATATATAATATTAACGGCGTTTCATTAAATAATTGCCGTCTTTTATAAATTAATTTACTTTCCGGGTGAAGGTTGTTTTCATTAAATGGGATTACTTAAAGGACAGGTGCAGAAAATATTTGCCGGTTGGAAAAATTAAAACTCTGCATTCCGGTCAGTTTTGCCATTGGTACAGCAGGTAAAGAAATAGCTTGTTTTTGTTGACTGGTCATCATAGGTAAAAAGTCCTGATCCGGGAAATGAAGCCAGAAAATTTATCATCGCGAAATCGCCGATACAAAGAGTGCTGTGCACGAAAAGAGCTGTCAGCGAAGCCCACTTTACTTCCGGCTGTCCAAAAGCAATGCCGGCAGCAAAAAAAAGATTGATTATCAGAAAAGGAAAAAGGGCTACCAGCAGAAAGGCCTTTTTGTCAGCAACAAAACCAGGGGCACTGGCATAAAATAGCATTTGTTTAAGGTCCATGCCATATTTTACTTTTTTTGCTCCCGCACACCTGTAAGCCAGTCCGTGAAGAGCCTCATGGAAAGGAATTATCAGGATCATGCCTGAAAATACTCCATAAAACATAAATATCCAGTAGGATCCCCAGGATATTTGATGGTATATAATATTATGTGCTGTAACAGCTGCCATCATAATAAATAATGCCAGGATAAAGATGTAGAAGAAGAGCATCGGCCATTTAAGAATTTTTAACTGCCTGACTACAAAGAAAACGACTTCTTTGTGCTTAAGAACTTTAACCAGCCGGTACTTGCTGTTGTTATGCAGATCTTCTATATCTGGATTATTCTGTCCGGCCATCAGATCATTATTTTAAGACAACTTTCCCCGGAAGGATTTCATTAATCTCTTTACCGGGGCATAACAGGCTGCTAAATTATTAAAACATTGCTACAGCTGAAAGGGTAGCGGGGATTTATTTTTTGGCGTTAGTTTTTTCTCTGGCTGAAAAAGAATAATTTTGCAGGGTATTTTAAAAAACAAGACAAAGAAACTATTATGGAAAACAGGAAAACTATACTTATCATACTTGATGGCTGGGGAATTGGTAACAAGTCAAAATCAGATATAATATATAATGCCAGTACTCCGGTGATGGACAGGTTAACGGTTAAATATCCAAACTCTAAGTTGCTGGCATCGGGTGAGAACGTCGGATTGCCGGAAGGTCAGATGGGCAATTCAGAAGTCGGCCATCTCAATATCGGAGCAGGAAGGAAAGTTTATCAGGACCTGGTTAAGATAAACCTTGCTATAGAAGATGACAGCATATCCGATAATCCTGTCCTGAAAGAGGCAATGGACTATGCGGTGAAAAATGAAAAGGCAGTTCATTTTCTGGGACTGGTAAGTGACGGGGGCGTTCATTCTTCTGACAAACATCTCTACAAACTATGTGACATAACCGGTGAATACGGATTGAAGGATGTATTTGTACATGCCTTTACTGATGGCCGTGATACTGATCCAATGAGCGGTTACGGTTTTATAAAAAATCTTCAGGAACATCTGGAAAAATCGAACGGAAAGATAGCATCTGTTGTAGGGCGTTATTATGCAATGGACAGGGATAAGAGGTGGGAAAGGATAAAAGTTGCCTATGACCTTCTTGTTCACGGAAAGGGAAGAAAAACATCTGATCTTCTACAGGCGGTTAAAGAGTCTTATGATGAAAATGTTACAGATGAATTTATAAAGCCTGTTGTGAAAGTTGATGATTCGGGGGAGCCGTTGGGTAAAATAAGGAACGGGGATGTGGTTATTTGCTTTAATTTCCGGACCGACAGGCTCAGGGAGATAACTATTGCCCTTACGCAGAAAGATTTTCCGGAGTTTGACATGAAGACCATGCCTTTGCATTATGTGACAATGACAAGATATGATGATACTTTCAAAGGGGTTAGAATAATATATGATAAGGATAATTTAACCAATACAATGGGAGAGCTGCTCGCTTCGGACGGTAAAAAGCAATTGAGGATTGCTGAAACCGAAAAATACGGGCATGTAACTTTTTTCTTTTCAGGCGGACGTGAGAAGGAATTCGAGAATGAGAGCCGGATAATGATTCCGTCACCGAAGGTGGCAACTTATGACCTTAAGCCTGAAATGAGTGCCCGGGAGGTTAAGGATGCGGTTATAAATGAGCTTAACAGCAATAATTTCGATTTTATTTGCCTTAATTTTGCAAATTGTGATATGGTAGGGCATTCGGGGGTATATGATGCAATAATGAAGGCTGTCGAAACCGTTGATGCCTGTTTGGGTGAGGTTATTGAAGCTGCTGTTGCAAATGGCTATGAAAGTATGATAATTGCAGATCACGGTAATGCAGATAATGCTCTTAATCCGGATGGATCGATGAATACCGCCCATTCCCTGAATCCTGTACCCTGCATTCTTGTAACGGAACGTTACAGTGAAATAGATGATGGTATTCTTGCCGATGTTGCACCCACCCTTCTTCACTTGATGGGGATTAAAATATCCGGTGAGATGACGGGCAAAGTGCTGGTTAAATGACCGGTATGTTACAGATAAAAGATAAGGTAATTGCTTTTTCCCTTCTGCAAGAGAAATTTGTATGTGACCTTGAAAAATGTAAAGGTGCATGCTGTGTACATGGTGATGCCGGAGCTCCTCTGCTGCAGGAGGAGATATCCGTTCTGAGCGAAATATATCCGGTTATCAGGCCGTATATGCGTTCCGAATCAATTAATGCTGTTAATATTCAGGGAACTCATGTATTTGACGAGGATGATGGTGAGCCTGTAACACCCCTTCTTAATGACAAGGAGTGTGTTTATGCGGTATTTGAAGAAGGTGTGGCACGTTGCGCCATAGAACAGGCATGGTCTGATGGTAAGATAAGCTTTCGCAAACCCGTTTCATGTCATCTGTATCCCATCAGGGTTAAAGAGTATGATAATTTTACCGCCGTCAACTATGATCGCTGGCCAATATGTAAGCCGGCAATAGCAAGGGGTAAGAAGCTCAATGTCCCGGTTTTTTATTTCTGCAGGGATTCTGTTATCCGTCGTTTTGGTGAATCATTTTTCAGGGAGCTTGAGATTGCTGCAGAATCCTTTAACGGAAACCGGTAATCGTCTTTTCAGATATCCTTTTACATGGCTGACCGATTTAAAATGATTAATATTGCACGTATATATAAATATTGTTAAAGCACAGACCCGTTATGGCAGATATTAAAGATTACATTGAAGAGAATAAAGACCGCTTTCTAAAAGAGCTGTTTGAACTGATTCGTATACCCTCGGTCAGTTCAAAAACAGAAAATAAACCTGATATGCACAGGGCAACTGAATATATCAGAAATTCTCTGATGGAAGCCGGGGCAGAAAATGCGGAAGTTATTGCCACAGAGGGGCACCCTGTGGTGTATGCAGAAAAGATTATTGATTCTTCCTTACCTGTTGTTATGGTTTACGGTCATTATGATGTTCAGCCGGCTGAACCTCTTGACCTCTGGAAATCTCCGCCGTTCAAACCTGAAGTAAGGGATGGCAGGATATGGGGCAGGGGAGCTGATGATGATAAGGGACAGCTGTTTATGCATGTAAAAGCTTTTGAGTTTATGGTAAAAAACAATACCCTTCCCTGCAATGTGAAATTCATGATAGAGGGAGAGGAAGAGATAGGCTCTCCCAATCTGGGAAAATTTTGCCGGGTTAATGCCGGGAAGCTGAAATGTGACATTATACTTGTATCGGATACCAGCATGATTGGGCAGGATGTGCCTTCAATTACTACCGGATTGCGGGGCTTAAGCTATCTTGAAGCTGAAGTTACAGGACCTAACCGGGATCTTCATTCAGGGTTGTACGGAGGTGCTGTAGCAAATCCTGTCAATGTGCTAGCTAAAATGATAGCATCCCTTAAAGATGAAAATAACAGGATCACAATACCGGGTTTTTATGATGATGTTCTTGACGCCAGCCAGGAGGAGAGAAAAGAAATGGCAAAAGCACCATTTGATATTGAAAAATATAAGAAGGAGATTGATGTAGCCGAGCTTAGCGGAGAAAAGGGATATTCAACTATGGAACGTACGGGTATCCGTCCTTCTCTTGATGTAAACGGTATCTGGGGAGGATATACCGGGGAGGGTGCCAAAACCATACTGCCTTCAAAGGCGTATGCAAAGATATCAATGCGACTGGTTCCCAATCAAAGATCTGAAAATATTGACGAATTGTTTATAAGGCATTTTAAGTCAATAGCTCCTTCCGCGGTTAAGGTTGATGTCCGCGTTCTTCATGGAGGAGAAGGATATGTTTCTCCGGTTGATCATCCGGCATACCGTGCTGCCAGCAAAGCCTATGAGGATACCTTTGGTAAGAAGCCTGTTCCTTTTCGCAGCGGAGGCAGTATACCCATTATATCGCTTTTTGAAGAGGTTCTCGGTGTAAAATCAATTCTTATGGGATTCGGACTGGAGAGTGATGCCATTCATTCTCCCAATGAGAATTATCCTCTCTGGAATTTCTATAAGGGAATTGAAACCATACCCCTGTTTTACCGGTATTATGCCGGGGAGGTGAAATAGAAGAGGGTATCTGCATAAAAATTTTATTCTGTAACAACCGGTTCTGATCAGAACCGGTTGTTTTTTATATTATCTCATCCTGACTATAAATAAATTTTATATTATCTCATCCTGACTATAAATAAATTTTATATTAAATAATATATGTGCTAAAAAATAGGGGGGTATATTACAAAAATAACAAAAAAGTAATATTTAGTATAAAAATATTTGGGGGTATATAATAAAAAATATACATTTGTGGCCAGATTATGCAGTTTAAACCAATAAAATTACCTGATCATGGGAACACTTCGCTTTAAGGCTATAGAAAAAGCCATTTCACGGCATCCTCTGGAGGTAGATCCACCTTCGGTCAAGACGTCTGAATATTATGCCGTAAATGTTTTTAACAAGAAGAAAATGCAGGAATACCTTTCACGGGAAGCATTTAACAGTGTTATGGAGGCCATAGACAAAGGCACAAAGGTTGACCGTAAGGTTTCAAATCAGATTGCTTCGGGTATGAAGGCCTGGGCGATTGACAGGGGGGCCACACACTATACCCACTGGTTTCACCCTCTTACCGGAGCAACAGCAGAAAAACACGATGCCTTTTTTGAACCTGCTTCTGATGCATCGGTAATTGAAAATTTTGACGGTGGGAAGCTTGTTCAGCAGGAGCCCGATGCTTCCAGTCTCCCGAGCGGTGGTATGCGTAATACTTTTGAGGCTCGTGGTTACACGGCATGGGATCCTTCCTCACCGGCTTTTGTGATAGGCCGGACTCTTTGTATTCCGTCCGTCTATATCTCTTTTAAGGGAGATTCACTGGATTACAAAACACCTCTTCTTAAGTCCATCGAAGCAATAGACAAAGCCGCTGTTGAACTTTGTAATTATTTTGATAAGAACGTTACCAGGGTCAATGTGGGACTTGGTTGTGAACAGGAATACTTTCTCGTTGATGATGCACTGTTCAATGCAAGGCCTGATCTTAAACTGACCGACCGTACATTAATGGGGCACTCCTCTGCCAAGGATCAGCAACTCGCTGATCATTACTTTGGTTATATACCAATGAGAGTTGCAGCGTTTATGCATGAATTTGAGATAGAGTCTTATAAGCTTGGTATTCCGATAAAGACTCGTCATAATGAAGTGGCCCCGAATCAGTATGAGTGTGCCCCTGTTTTTGAAGAGGTAAATCTGGCAGTGGATCATAACCAGTTATTGATGACAATAATGAGAAGGGTGGCAAGGAAGCACAATTTCAGAGTATTGTTTCACGAGAAGCCATACAAGGATATAAATGGTTCCGGAAAACATTGCAACTGGTCACTGATTACAAATACAGGTGTAAATCTTTTATCGCCGGGTAAGACACCGAAAAACAATATGTTGTTTCTTGCTTTTTTTGTTTCTGTGATCAGGGGGGTTTTTAAATACCAGGATTTGCTGAGATCCAGTATAGTATCCCTGGGTAATGAACACAGGCTTGGAGCCTCTGAGGCCCCTCCTGCAATAATGTCGGTATTTCTTGGTGAAGAGATGAATAAAATACTGGATGAAATTGAAACCAGGGTCTCAGGCAGAAAAATGAGTCCTGATGAAAAAACGGAGCTTAAGCTTGATGTGGGAAAGATACCTGAAATAATGCCTGATAATACTGACCGTAACCGCACATCTCCATTTGCCTTTACCGGGAATCGTTTTGAATTCAGGGCTGTAGGTTCCTCTGCCAATGTTGCTTTACCTATGATAGCCATTCACACCATAGTTGCCAAGCAATTAAAGGAGTTTAAGATCGAGGTTGACAAGCTTATTGAAAAAGGCGTAAAGAAAGATGAGGCTGTTTTTCAGGTAATTAAGAAATTTATCCTGGAGTCGAGGAATGGAAGATTTGATGGGAATAATTATTCGGATGAATGGAAGAAAGAGGCGGAGAAGCGGGGATTGACAAATGTAAGTGATGTGCTTGAAGCCCTGTCAGCATTAGTTTCTGCCAAATCAAAGGATGTTTTTTCGGAGATGAATGTTTTTACAGCCAGGGAACTTGAGGCCAGGCTGGAAATTGATATTGAAAAATATACAAAGAAATTGCAGATAGAGGCGAGGGTTCTTGGTGATCTGGCGATAAACCATATTCTTCCTACCGTTTACAGGTACCAGAATGTTCTTATTGAAAATGTCAAAGGATTAAAGGATCTGTTTAATGATTCTGAATTTGAGAAACTGTCCGGAAACCAGCTTTCATCAATTAAGGAGATATCGAGCCGGGCTGCAATGGTTAATATTAAAGTTAATAATATGATCGATGAAAGAAGGAAGGCAAACGTGATTGAGGACGGGCATAAAAAGGCAAGGGAGTATGCCGATAACGTTAAGCCTTACCTGGAGGAGATCCGTTATCAGATTGATCATCTTGAGATGATAGTTGACGATGAGACTTGGCCATTGCCAAAATATCGTGAATTGCTTTTTATAAGATAATTAGAAGGTTAGGTTGGTTTTTTTTCATATGTTTGGTGAACCGGGACAATATACAAGTCCCGGTTTTGTTTTATAATAAACCGGGTTTTTGATTTTATTGCATAGATAGAGTTAATCCCGGAACCCCTTTTTTAATGAATTAGACGGACCTTTTTTTAATTTTTTTTTGAGTTAAAAATTTCTACTTTTACATAGTGTAATTAAATAATTTCTCTTTAGATGAAGATCTGTACAGTTCTTGTGATACTTCTCTCCGGGTTATTTTTCTTTTCAGATGGTTACGGGCAATCCAGGCGGCTGGAGAAGGCTGAGAAAGCCTATGCTGCCGGTGAGTATTATGAGGCTATTGATTTATATAAGGATGCTTATTCTGCGGTAAGCGACAGGGACTTACGGACGGAAATAGTTTTTTTGATTGCCCGGTGTTACAGGAAAGTATCAGATACCAGGCAAACCGAAGGGTGGTTCAGAAGGGCGGTCAACCGCAATTATGATAATCCCGAAGTATACTGGTATTATGGTGAAGCTTTAAAGATGAATGAAAAGTATGAGGAGGCCATTGAACAATTTAAGATTTATCAGGATCTGGTTCCCAGTGACCCAAGGGGAGAGACAGGTGTGAAGTCATCTGAACTTGCAATGCAGTGGATTGATAATCCCACACCATATGAGATACAGGAGATGAATTTTTTTAATTCAAGAGAGAGTGATTATTCTCCTGCTTTTGCCAACGAAGATTATACACTGGTATATTTTACGTCTGCAAGAAAGGGTGCTGCGAATAACCGGCATGGTGTTACCGGTGAATATTTTGCCAATATTTACGAATCCCGTCAGGACAGGCAGGGGCGATGGAGTGACCCCTCTTCCCTTGATGGGATAAATTCGGAATTTGATGAAGGAGCACCATCACTTAATTCCGATTACACGGTTATGTATTTTACAAGCTGCAAAGCAGCACGCAGGAGAGACAACGGTTGTCAGATTTACCAGACAACACGGAGCGGAAACAACTGGGGAAGGCCGGAGGTTATTGATCTGGCTCCGGACACTCTTGTTGTTGCACATCCTGCTATCTCGCCAGATGGGCTTACACTTTATTTTGTTTCGGATATGCCCGGGGGTACCGGTGATAAAGATATATGGAAAGTGACACGAAGTAGTAAAGATGAGTCATGGGGGGCGCCTGTCAATATGGGTCAGGAGATTAATACAACAGGTAACGAGGTATTCCCGTATGTCCATCATGACGGAACATTGTACTTCTCATCTGACGGACATCCTGGTATGGGCGGGCTTGATATTTTTCGCGCTGCTGAAACTGAAGAAGGAGGCTGGTATGTACATAATATGGGATATCCGGTAAACTCTTCAGCCGATGACTTTGGTATCGTATTTGAAAAAGAGGTCGAGAGAGGTTATCTGAGTTCAAATCGTAACCGTAGGAATATTGATAATATTTACTCCTTTTATCTTCCGCCGTTATTTTTTAATGTTGACGGCACGGTAAGGGATATTGATACTGATAATGTACTGCCGGGATCCACTGTAAAAATGGTTGGCAGTGACGGTAATATACTTGAGGTGAGTACTGGCGATGAAGGTCAGTTCCGGTTTATGCTCAGACCGAATGTGGATTATATTTTCCTTGCATCAAAAGAGGGTTACCTGACAGATAAAACCGGCATTACTACCAGGGGATTGGAAAGAAGCAAAGACTTTTCAATTACTATTGATATTCAGTCTTTTGCAAAACCAATTGAACTGCCAAATATCTTTTATGATTTTGCCAGGTGGGATCTTCGCCCTGAATCATTGATTGCGCTTGACAGACTTGTAGAGACTCTAAATGATAATCCGCATGTCACGATCGAACTTGCTTCCCATACTGACTCCAGGGGAGGTGCAGCTTTTAATACGGAGCTTTCGCAGAAACGTGCACAGTCGGTTGTCGATTACCTGATTGAAAATGGAATTTCGGCCGACAGACTGGTGGCGGCAGGGTATGGTAAATCACGTCCAAGGGTGATTGATGAGCATATGGCAGAGGTTTATCCATTTCTGCCTGACGGAACCAGGCTGACAGAAGAGTTCATCGAGACACTCCCCACAGAAGAACAAAGGGAAACAGCACACCAGATTAACAGGCGTACGGAGTTTGAGGTATTAACTACTGATTACCAGTAAATCGGGTTATAACCCGGCTTTAAGGCAATGACCCTCTGATCTGCTGAAAGAATCAGTCCGGTCAAATAATATTCTGCCGGTTTTTATGGCATTATAAAGTAAATGAGATCATCCGGTTTTAGTCTCTGTGATCCTGTCAAGCATTTTTGACCATTCCTTTCCGGTACGTCCCCTCCAGTCGCCTTTATGATAAAGGTAGCTTGCCATCAGGGGAAGAACTGAAGTAGCTTCGGCATATACCATTTGTTCATAGACTGTGTCAACTTTACCCCATGAGGCGGCTTCCTTCAGCGTTGAACCGGAGCAGGCACCGTCTCTTGGATCGGCCACAGTAATCTGTATTGCATATTTGTGCATCTCTACATCTTTGCCGAGTATTTCTGCACATATAACGGTATCCTGTGTAAAATTTTTCGGCACACCACCTCCAATCATGAACAAACCGGTTGAAGGGGCCGCCATTTTTATTTTTGTAAGCTCAAGAAAATCTTTTACAGAGTCTATGGTGATATGATTCTGAGGATTGTCCCACTGATGCTTTACCAGTCCGAAGCCCGCGCTGCTGTCAGTAAAGGCAGGGCAAAAAATTGGTACATTAAGCTCGTAGCAAACCTGCACCAGGGAATCTTTCTTTTTAGCATTTTCAACAAGGTATTTACCCATCTCCCTTATAAATTCCCTTGAGGAGTAGGCTCCCGGCTTCATACGGTCAGCTATCTCCTTGATTGTATGATCACACATCTGTAACTCCTCTTCATCAATATATGTGTCGTAAATGCGGTCTATATATAACTTTCTGAGCTCTTTGTCATCAGTATAAGGCGAACCTTTGTAGTGTCTGAAGCCCAGTGCCTCAAAAAAGTCCATATCAACTATGGAGGCACCACTTGCTACAATTGCATCAATCATGTTGCTTTTTACCATGTCAACATAGACCTGCATACATCCCCCTGCGCCGGTACTTCCTGCCAGGGTGAGTATTACCGAGCAGTTATCCTCCTTAAGCATCCTGGTGTAGATGTCGGCTGCAACAGCAGTATCGCGTGATGTGAATGACATATCGCGCATGGAATCAATTAACGGAGTGGCATCAAATTTCCTGATGTCAATATGTCGTACAGGATCTTTTAGAAAATCTTTTTTTTCCATCTTTTTATATTTTAATGATTTATGATTTACTCTCATTCTTTTTGACGAACTGCATACTCAGAATCCTGTATATCAGCTTGGCGGCAAGAAAATCGGGTGCTTTATTCTCTTTCGACGGACAAAGCTCCACCACATCAAAACCAACAAGTTTTTTCCTTGTAATGATCTTTTTTATGAAAGTGAGGACCTGATACCATCCCATTCCGCCTGGTTCAGGAGTGCCCGTAGACGGCATGACGGAAGGATCAAATGCGTCCAGATCAATTGTTGTGTACACATAATCCGATAACAATTCAACAGCTTTATCCATCCAATCGTCGTTATTATGTATCTGGTGAGCAAAAAATACTCTTTCAGGGTTGAGGACAGTCAATTCGCTTGAATCAGTGGCCCTTATGCCTACCTGAACTATTGATGCAACCTCTCTTGCCCGTGCCATCACGCATGCATGGTTATTTAAGGAGCCCTCATATTCATTTCTCAGATCGCTGTGGGCATCAATCTGAAGAACGGAAAGGCCGGGGTATTGTTTTGCAAAGGCGTGAATGCTGCCTATTGAAACCGAGTGTTCCCCGCCTATCACAACCGGGAATTTATCTTTTTCAAGGAGTTCCAGAATTCTTGTGTACACAGCTTCGGTCAGCTTTTCCGGGCTTGTTTTTTCTGTTACCGGTTTTGCAGTAAAAATACCCTGAAGATAGACCTCCGTTTTTGTTTCGATATCATAAAGTTCCATGTTGGCAGAGGCTTCAAGTATTGCTTCGGGACCTTTATCCGCTCCTTTTATCCATGTGCTTGTTCCATCATAGGGTACAGGCAGGATTGCTATTGCTGAACTTTCTTCCGAGGAATATTCGCCGGGTAATCCACCAAAATTTATCATGATTATTTACCTTGTTGTTTTGTAAATTTCTCAAAATAAGTGTTAATACCCAAGAATTTTGAGCATTGACTTATGACTTTGCTCTTTTGCAAAAAGTTTTGTAGTAATTTCACCCTCCTCGTCCATATCAATGATTATATGCTTGGGAGCAGGTATCAGGCAGTGCTGAATGCCACCATACCCGCCAATGGATTCCTGATAGGCCCCTGTGTGGAACAGTCCTATATACTGTGTATCTCCCGATTTTATTTTCGGAAGGAATATGGCATTTGCATGAGTCTCAGAGTTGTAATAATCTTCACTGTCACAAGTCAGTCCCCCCAGAAAAACTCTTTCATACTCCTCTTCCCAGTTGTTTATTGCAAGAAGGATGAATCTTTTATTCAGAGCCCAGGTATCGGGCAGGGTTGTCATGAACGAGGAGTCTATCATGTTCCATATTTCACGGTCATTTTGCCGTTTTTGTCCCAGTATTGAGTAAAGAACTGCACTGCTTTCCCCAACTGTGTATGATCCAAATTCAGTAAATATGTCCGGTTCAGGTATTTCATTGCGATTACATATATTCTTTATCTGTGCAATTATCTCTTCTGCCATATATTCATATTCATAGTCGAATGTCAATGAATTTTTTATCGGGAAGCCTCCTCCAATATTCAATGAATCCAGCTCAGGGCATATTTTTTTTAGTTCACAGTAGACATTGACACATTTTGAAAGTTCGTTCCAGTAATATGCATTGTCGCCAATACCGGTATTTATAAAAAAGTGAAGCATTTTCAGCTCCAGTCCGGGATCTGACTTTATCTTCTCCTCGTAAAAAGAGACAATGTCATTGTACCTGATGCCGAGCCTGGATGTGTAGAATTCAAATTTTGGCTCCTCCTCTGCTGCTATCCTGATACCTACCTTGTATTTTTTGTCGGTCAGGCTGTTAAGCTGGTCCAGTTCGAATTTGTTGTCAAGAACCGGAATGGTATTTGAAAATCCGTTATTTATAAAAGTGGCAATGTTCTCAATGTACTGGGGACGCTTGAAGCCATTGCACACTATGAAAATATCCTTATTGACAAGGCCTGTCTGGTACAGCTCCTCAATAATATTAAGGTCAAAAGCCGAAGATGTTTCCAGGTGTACATCGTTTTCAAGGACTTTTTCCAGGACAAAGGAGAAGTGTGAACTTTTTGTGCAGTAACAGTAGTTGTAGCCGCCATTGTAATCTGCCTTGGCTATTGCCACATTGAACCACTTTTTAGCCTGTTGTATTTGCTGGCTGATCTTTGGAAGATATGTTATCTTCAGGGGTGTGCCATATTGTTTAATAATATCCATAAGAGAGATACCGTTAAAATACAGCTCATTTTCCTCAACACTGAATTCCTTCTGAGGAAATTCAAAAGTTTGTTCTATCAGATCAATATACTTGTTCTTCATCATCGGAATTTTTTACGGACATAAAAAAGTTTGCAAATAAAATTAAAATTTCTTAAGCCTCAAAGAAATATTTAAGTAAATAAGATGAATTATCGAATTTATAACAATGTAACTTGTCCGGATATTGTTTTCGGCAGGCATTTGTTTTTATTGGTTATGGTTTGCTGAGGTATGTTATGATTTCATGGTATTTTGTATCTTTGCCCGGTCTTTTGAAAAGGGTGTTATAAATAGTATTTTGCATAAAACCGCAACTAAAGTATGAACAAGGATACAACTGTTGTTTTAAGGAATCTGGAACTGAAGGATTATGACGATATAGCCGAGGCGATGAAAATTGCTTATTCAGGTATCGGGGAAATTCCCTGGAAGTATTCGCAAATGAAAAAATTGATGAATCTTTTTCCGGAGGGACAGATATGTGTTGAGGTAAATCGAAAGGTAGTTGCCTGTGCTTTGTCGATCGTGGTGAACTATGATAGTTACGGTGATTCACATAATTACAGACAAATTACCGGGAATGAAAAATTTACCACTCATGACCCTGACGGTGACGTGCTTTATGGGATAGATGTTTTTGTTCATCCCGAATACCGCAATATGAGGCTTGGGCGCCGTCTTTATGATGCACGCAAGGAGTTATGTGAAAACTTAAATCTCAGGGCAATTGTTGCCGGAGGGCGTATCCCGGGATACCAGGACTATGCTGACCAATACAGTCCTAAACAGTATATCGAAAAAGTTGAAATGAGAGAAATTTACGACCCCATTCTTACTTTTCAGATTTCCAATAATTTCCATGTCAAAAAGATACTCCGGAATTATCTTCCCAATGACAATGAATCCAAAACCTTTGCTACTCTTCTTGAGTGGAACAATATTTATTACGAGGAGAAAGAAAAGGCTATAGGCCGTAAAAAATCAGTGGTGCGGCTTGGTCTGGTACAGTGGCAGATGCGTAATCTTCCATCACTTGATGCACTTATTGAGCAAATGGAATTTTTTATTGATGCGGTAAGTGATTACCAGAGTGATTTTATCCTGTTTCCCGAGTTTTTCAATGCCCCCCTGATGGCTAAATATAACCACCTGGCTGAATCTGATGCAATAAGGGCTCTTGCAAATTATTCCGAGCCAATAAGAAGCAAGTTTGTAGAGTTTGCCATCTCCTACAATGTCAACATAATATGCGGCAGTCTGCCGGTATATGAAAACGACAAACTTTACAATATTGCTTATCTTTGCCGGCGTGACGGGTCATGGGATATGCAATACAAGATACATATCACCCCGAGTGAGCTTACAAGCTGGGGCCTGACCGGGGGTAACGATATCAGGGTGTTCAATACCGATTCGGGAAAAGTGGGTGTATTGATCTGTTATGATGTTGAATTTCCTGAATTGGGAAGAATAATGGCTGATCAGGGACTGGAGATACTGTTTGTTCCGTTTGTTACGGATACTCAGAACGGATATAACAGGGTGAGGCACTGTGCTCAGGCCAGGGCGATAGAAAATGAATGTTATGTTGCTATTGCCGGGGGAGTGGGCAATCTGCCCAGGGTTAACAATATGGATATTCAATACGCCCAGTCCGCTGTTTTTTCTCCTTCAGATTTTGCTTTTCCAACTAGTGCGGTTGTAAGTGAAGCAACACCAAATACAGAGATGACCCTTATTGTTGATGTGAACCTTGATTTGTTAAAAGAACTGCATGTCAATGGTTCTGTAAGAAACCTGAAAGACCGGAGAACGGATCTGTATAACCTGAAGTGGAATAAAAAACTTTCATAATGGCCAAAAAGTCACGGTATGACAGCAGAGGTGTATCTGCCTCAAAAAAAGATGTTTACAGTGCAATACAAGCTATTGATAAAGGGCTTTATCCGGAGGCTTTCTGCAAGGTAATACCCGATATACTTGGCGGAGATGAAGGCTATTGCAATATTATGCATGCTGATGGTGCCGGTACCAAATCATCCCTGGCTTACATATACTGGAAAGAAACAGGAGATATCTCTGTCTGGAAAGGGATAGCCCAGGATGCCATAGTGATGAACATAGATGATCTGCTTTGTGTGGGGGCTACTGACAACATCCTGCTATCCTCTACTATTGGCCGGAATAAGAACCTTATACCGGGGGAAGTCATTGCAGCAATTATTAACGGGACTGAAGAGTTTCTTGATGATTTGCGTAACCTCGGTATAGGAATTTATTCAACAGGGGGAGAGACCGCAGATGTGGGAGACCTTGTACGTACCGTCATTGTTGATTCAACAGTAACCTGCAGGATGAAACGGGCCGATATTATTACAAACCGCAACATAAGAGCCGGAGATGTTATAGTGGGACTGTCGTCCTTTGGGAAGGCAAAATATGAAAAACAGTATAACAGCGGGATGGGAAGTAACGGATTAACTTCAGCCCGTCATGATGTTTTTGGCTCCAGGCTGACTTCAGCATATCCTGAAAGCTTTGATCCGTGTATCCCGGCAGAACTGGTATACAGCGGATCGAAGGAGTTAACTGATTTAGTCGGGAATACGGGACTGGATGCAGGGAGGCTGGTATTGTCGCCTACACGTACTTATGCGCCCGTAATAAGGGAAGTGCTAAAAAAATATCGCGCCGTTATTCATGGAATGGTTCACTGCAGCGGAGGAGCACAGACAAAGGTCCTGAATTTTGTGAATAATCTGCATGTGATTAAGGACAACCTGTTTGACCTTCCGCCGCTTTTCAGTATCATTCAGGAACAATCAGGTACCCGGTGGGAAGAGATGTACAGGGTTTTTAACATGGGACACAGGTTTGAATTGTATGTACCATCAGGCATTGCCGGTGAAATCATTGATATTTCAGGAAGTTTTGGCGTTGATGCCAGGGTGGTAGGGCATTGTGAAGAGTCTGACAGTAAGAGGCTGACTATTATTTCTGAATTCGGCAGGTTTGAGTATTAGTTAAAGAAATTTGCTGTTATTTCTGCTGTGCCGGCGAGCGTCTGCGTGAAAACGGATTTGAGCCATAATAATTGATAACAATATCTTTATTAACTTTGTAAATAATATTATCTGCTATATATTAAAATATGGGGAATAATAATATTCTGGAAAAACTTGAGGGAGTGAGGCTCAGGTTTGAGGAGATCGAACAGTTACTTACCGACCCTGATGTTGCAAGTGATATGCAGCGTTATATTAAACTTAACAAGGAATACCGTGATCTGGAACCTGTTGTGAAAACCTACAGGGAATATAAGAATATACTGAGCAATATTGATTCTGCCAGGGAAATTCTCTCCACCGAGAAGGATGAGGAGCTGAGGGAGATGGCAGGCATGGAGCTTGATGAACTGCAGAAACAGGTTGAACCAATTGAGGAAAAAATCCGTGTTCTGCTCCTTCCTGCTGATCCTGAGGATGAGAAAAATGCCATTGTCGAGATCAGGGCAGGCACCGGAGGTGATGAGGCCAGTATTTTTGCAGGTGATCTCTTCAGGATGTACAGCAAGTTTTGTGAAATTAAAAAGTGGAAGCTGGAAGTTACTCATTATAATGAGGGTACAGCTGGCGGATACAAGGAGGTTGTTTTCAATGTTACCGGACAGGGGGTTTATGGTATCCTGAAGTACGAATCCGGTGTGCACAGGGTGCAAAGGGTGCCGCAGACTGAAACCCAGGGGAGGGTGCATACATCTGCCGCCACGGTGGCTGTTTTACCCGAAGCCGAAGAGTTTGACATAGAACTGAAAACAGATGATATAAGAAAGGATACTTACTGTTCATCCGGGCCCGGGGGCCAGTCAGTCAATACAACCTATTCTGCTATCAGACTTACACATATACCCAGTGGAATAGTGGTTACCTGCCAGGATCAGAAATCGCAGCTTAAGAACCTGGATAAGGCTATGGCCGAGTTAAGAACCCGTTTATATAACCTGGAATACCAGAAATATATAGATGAGATCTCTTCAAAGAGAAAAACCATGGTTTCTACCGGAGACAGGTCGGCCAAGATACGTACCTACAACTACCAGCAGGGAAGGGTTACCGATCACCGGATAAATCTTACTCTTTATAATCTCACAGCCATACTTGACGGTGATCTTGAAGATGTGATAGAAAAACTACAGATGGCAGAGAATGCCGAGCGAATGAAGGCCAGCAGCGTTTAATGTTTTGTCCGTTAACAGGTATTGTTAAACTCAACATTATCTTTTATGACTGCGAACGATATTTTTAAAAATATATGTAAAAAGCAAAGTTTCTTGTGTGTGGGGCTTGACCCTGACCTCTCGAAGTTTCCTGAATCGGTTCTGGAAACCGATGATCCGGTATACGAGTTCAATAAGAAGATAATTGATGCCACGCATGAGTTTGTTGTTGCCTGCAAGCTCAATATAGCTTTTTATGAATCTCTTGGATCAAGCGGCTGGTGGAGTCTTGAAAAGACTGTTGAATACATCAGGAAGAAATATCCGGAAATATTTCTTATTGCAGATGCAAAAAGGGGTGATATAGGCAATACATCCAGAAAATATGCTGTCGCGTATTTTGAAAATCTTGGATTTGATGCCATAACCGTAGCTCCCTATATGGGAGAGGACTCGGTCAGACCTTTCCTGGATTATAAAGAAAAATGGACAGTACTGCTGGCTGTCACATCCAATACCGGATCGGCCGATTTTCAGATGACCAGGGACATTGATACAGGCATGTATCTTTTTGAGAAAGTTGTTCAGAAAGCTTCCTCCTGGGGAACAAGGGATAATCTGATGTTCGTTGTCGGTGCAACGCAACCGGAAATGCTCAGGAGGGTCCGTAACCTTGTTCCCGGTCACTTCCTGCTTGTTCCCGGAATAGGCATTCAGGGCGGGAGTCTCGCTGCCGTTGGCGAACATGGTTTGAACGATCATTGCGGTTTACTGGTAAACTCCTCAAGGGCGATTATTCATGCTGACGAAACCAATGATTTTGATCTAGTTGCCAGGCACAAGGCTTCGATGATCAGGAATGAAATGGCCTCTGCTTTAAAAGAAAGAAAGATTATATGATATTATTATTTGGTAACTTTTCCTGAAAATCTCCAAACAGCATCCCTTGTTTTTTTCCTGGTTATTTTTTATCTTTAATAGAGTTACTCTGTTATCTTAAAAATGACTGAAGATTTCCTGCATTATATCTGGAAACGAGGTTTGTATAGTTCCCTGGCGGTTAACCGGCAAATCGGAGAAAACATTGAGGTGCTCAGCAGCGGGGAGATGAACAGCAATGCCGGTCCGGACTTTTTCAACGCGATAATCAGGATAGGGGGTACAATCTTTGCCGGAAATGTGGAGATACATGTAAACAGCTCGGACTGGTACAGGCACGGACATCATCACGACAGGGCCTACGACAATGTGATACTTCAGCTTGTGCTGAACAGGGATACTGAAGTGAGAAGAACCACCGGGGATATAATACCAACTGCTGTACTATCATTCGATATAAAACTGCAGGAAAATTACCGGCATCTTCTGGGTAATGAATCATGGATCCCCTGCCAGCCCTGGATAAACCAGGTTGATCCGGCCCTGGCCGGAGGATGGCTGGACGAAATGGCAATACTGCGTATTGAGGAGAAAGCACACCTGGTTGGTGAGATAAGGCATTACAACAATAACTGCTGGGAAGAAAGTTTCTATCAGCAGCTTGCACGTAATTTCGGGTTCAGGCTCAACGGGGCAGTCTTCGAAATGCTGGCCAGATCACTGCCTTATAAGTTTCTGCTCAGGCACAGGGATGATCTTTTTCAGCTTGAAGCGATGCTCTTCGGACAGGCGGGGATGTTATGCGAAAATGAGGGCGATGAGTATTTTATGGCATTGAAAAAAGAGTACTCTTTTCTTAAAAGCAAATACAGGTTAAAGCCGCTTGAGAAACACTTGTGGAGATTTCTCCGGCTTCGTCCCGCCAATTTCCCCACCGTCCGGCTATCCCAGTTTGCTGCTTTATTGCATGAAAAAACCTCCCTGTTTTCGTCAGTTCTCAATTGCCGGGATATTGAATCGCTCTCTTCTCTCTTCAGGATTTCATCTTCAGAATACTGGGATACCCATTTTCTTTTCAGCAAACCTTCAGCCAGGCATTCAAAGAGCATTGGTGTTTTTGCCATCAGGTCGTTGATAATAAACACGGTGGTACCTGTATTGTATTTCTATGGGAAAAACCGGCAAATTGAAGAATACAGTAAAAGGGCGATTGATTTTTTGAAGGCACTGCCTCCTGAAAACAATTCAGTTATAACCAGTTGGAGTGCTTTGGGAATCAGGGCGGGTAATGCTTTCCAGTCCCAGGCCCTTATGCAGCTTAAAAATGAGTTTTGCTCCTACAGGAGATGTCTGGATTGCAGTATAGGGAACCATATAATAAATGTTTGCTGAGGGGTTGTTTTTTTCCGCTAAAGCTAATGGGGTTAATTTTAAATTTTGAGGATTTTTATTGAATTCTGAAAAAAATAGATTATTTTTGCAACTCTTAAAATGAATGTAATTAACAAATTTATAAGGAAATGTATCTGACAGCTGAAAAAAAACAGGAAATATTTAAGGAGCATGGTAATATTGCTGAAAATACCGGAAGTACAGAGGGACAAATTGCCTTGTTTACCTACCGGATTAACCATATGACCAATCATCTGAAAGCCAATCCCAGAGATTTCAGCACAGAACGTGCGCTGGTTAAGCTGGTCGGCAAGCGCAGAAGCCTGCTTGACTATCTTAAGGAAAGGGATATAGAACGTTACCGCGCTATTATTAAGTCACTTAAGCTCAGAAAGTAATCAAGAGGGGCGATTTAAATGAATTGCCCTTTTTTTATTGCTATTTATTCATACTATTATATATTATTTTATATGTTCAATATTTTTGAAAAAAATATAGATCTGGGAGATGGCCGGATCATTACCCTTGAAACCGGAAGACTTGCAAGGCAGGCTGACGGAGCTGTTTTACTGAAAATGGGCAGAACAATGATGCTGGCAACTGTTGTTTCGGCAAAAGAGGCCAGGGAGAATGTTGATTTTATGCCGCTATCGGTTGAATACAAGGAGAAATTTGCATCAATTGGCCGGATACCGGGCGGATTTATGAAACGTGAGGCAAGACCCGGCGACAATGAGATTCTTATTTGCAGGATAGTGGACCGTGCATTGCGTCCACTGTTCCCGGCCGATTATCATGCAGAAACATTTGTTACAATAGATCTCATATCGGCCGATAAAGATACCATGCCTGATGCCCTTGCAGGGCTTGCCGCATCAGCAGCTATTTCAGTATCCGATGTTCCTTTTAACGGTCCTATATCGGAAGTACGTATTGCACGTGTTGATGGTGAATTCAAAATAAATCCCACATTTTCAGAAGTTGAAAGATCTGATATTGATCTGATAGTGGGTGCTACCGTTGACAACATACTTATGGTTGAAGGTGAGATGAATGAGGTATCGGAAACTGATATGCTGGAAGCGATGAAACTGGCGCATGAAGCCATTAAGTTACAGTGCAGGGCACAGATTGAACTTATGGAAATGGCAGGGAAGACCATTAAGCGTGAGTACTCGCACGAGGTGAACGATGAAGAGCTGCGTGAAAAGATCAGTAAAGAGCTGTATGATAAATGCTACCAGGTTGCAAAAACTGTTAAGGCAAAACATGAAAGGTCAGAGGCATTTACTAAAATCAAAGATGATTTTATTGAGTCCCTTCCTGATGATCCTGAACCTGATGTTGCCTTGATTAACAGGTATTATCATGATGTACAGAAAGATGCAGTCAGGAACATGATACTCGATGAAAGTGTAAGACTGGACGGAAGGAAAACTGATGAGATACGCCCCATTGTCTGCGAAGTTGATTTTCTTCCTGCTGCTCATGGTTCGGCTCTTTTTACAAGAGGTGAAACCCAGTCCCTTACCACTGTGACACTCGGCACCAAGCTTGATGAAAAGATGGTTGATGAAGTATTGCGAAAAGGTAAAGACAAATTCGTACTTCATTATAATTTTCCTCCTTATTCAACCGGTGATGCCAGGCCTGTAAGGGGTTTGTCCCGCAGGGAAGTGGGGCATGGTAACCTTGCCCACAGGGCACTTAAAGGGATGGTCCCAAATGATAATGAGAACCCTTATGCCATAAGGATTGTTTCTGATATTCTGGAGTCCAACGGCTCTTCCTCAATGGCTACTGTATGTGCCGGAAGCATGGCCCTTATGGATGCCGGGATTAAAATTAAGAAACCTGTATCAGGTATTGCTATGGGATTGATTACCGATACCGGTTCGGGAAAATATGCAGTGCTTTCAGATATTCTTGGTGATGAAGATCACCTGGGAGATATGGATTTTAAGGTAACCGGTACTAAAGACGGTATTACCGCAACCCAGATGGACATTAAGGTAGAGGGGCTGTCATATGAAATTCTGGCTAAAGCACTGGAGCAGGCCAGGGCAGGGAGACTTCATATAATGGATAAAATGCTTGAAACCATCAGTGATCCGCGTGCTGATCTCAAACCTCATGCACCGCGTATTGAACAGATTAAGATACCAAAAGATATGATCGGTGCTATTATAGGACCGGGAGGGAAGATCATTCAGGATATTCAGGCAAAGTCAAATACAACCATTGTTGTCGAAGAGATAGATAATTTTGGCTATGTCGATGTTTTTGCTGATAATAAGGATTCTATTGAAGATGCTATGCGAATGATAAGGAGCATTATTGCAGTACCTGAAGTGGGAAGTGTTTATAAGGGTAAGATAAAATCTATTGTTGCATTCGGTGCATTTGTTGAAATTCTGCCGGGTAAAGAAGGCTTGCTGCATATTTCTGAGATAGACTGGAAAAGAACAAATGCAGTTGAAGACGTATTGAAGGAAGGTGAAGAGATAGAGGTAAAACTGATTGATTTTGATAATAAGACCGGTAAGCTAAAGCTCTCAAGAAAAGCACTGCTGCCCCGGCCTGAGAAACCTTCGGATAAATAATTCGCGGCAATGCCGGATATATTTAAGCAGTGGCCAGACCACTGCTTTTTTTTTACACCTGTTTTATTCGGATGAATCATCCATGTGCCAGGGCACACAAAAAGGCATGTATAAAGCATGGATGATTGACTTTGTCGATCTCACATGCACTAAGATTTACTTATAGCAATATAAATCAGATGTGACATTCATGGATTTGAAAAGCAAAATAGCCTAATCATGAATTAGTAACATATTGTTAAATAGATTGATAACCATACTTTATACGTATGAAATTACTTGTAATAGAGGGTAATATAGGTGTGGGCAAAACAACCCTTGCAAAGATGATAGGAAACCGTTTCAATGCCAGGGTCATACTTGAGCAATTTTCCGACAACCCCTTTTTACCCGGATTCTACAGTGATCCCGAAAGGTATACTTTCCCCCTCGAGCTCTCTTTTCTTGCAGGGCGCTATAATCAGATAAGGAGTGAACTCAATGATGCTGATATGTTCAGTTCGTTTACCGTAGCAGACTATTGTTTTACAAAGTCGCTTGTTTTTTCAAATACAACTCTGTCCGGCCATGAATATAAACTATTCAGGCAGCTATTTGATATTATGAATTCATCCGTTCCCCGTCCCGATCTTTATGTTTATCTTTATGCGGGTACTGACAAGTTGCTTGAAAATATAAGAAAACGGAACAGGCCCTACGAACAGTCCATATCGGCCGAATATCTTGATAAGATCCATCGTTCCTACTTTGAATATATGAAACAGCAAAAAGAGTTTCGTTTTCTTGTTATAGATACAGGCGATAAAGATTTGGCGTCAGACCGGCAGAATTTTGAAGATATTACTGATTTGATTTTTGGTCAGGACTATCCTGCAGGCATAAATCGTAAGGTTTTATAATTTTTTTTCAAAATTTATATGTTATTATTAACGATTATTTCAAAAATATCGTAAGTTTGTATTTGATGGTAATTTATTTGATATTTTACCGGAATATTCATTACTTGGTTTCTTTAAAAGAATGCCGGATTCTCATGCAGGGTTAATTGATTCAGTCGGCATTAAAAAAATAATAAGAATTTGATTTAAGATCAAACATTTACCAGATAAAATCCTTGATAAAATTTAGTTGTGTAATTTAAATAAAAATTAAACTATGAAGAAGATTCGTTTTAACTTAGTTTTATTCGTTCTTGCGCTTGCAGTGCTTAGCAGCTGCGGTGGTCTGAACAAAATGAGAGATAACGCCCCCGATGTAAGATATAATGTTACCCCGGAGGTGCTTGAAGCTCATGCCGGAGAGGTGGAAGTTGACATAAGAGGCACCTATCCTGCCAATTATTTTCATAAGAAGGCTATTGTTGAAGTTACTCCCGTGATTACCTATGAAGGCGGCGAAACAGTTCTCAGCAGTGTTACTATGCAGGGTGAGAATGTGACTGATAACCATCAGGTTATCAGTAATGACGGAGGAAGTTTTACATATACCGATAAGGTCCCCTTTACAGAAGATATGAGAGTTTCAGAACTTATAGTAAGGGTTAAGGCCAGCATGGGAAATAATGAAGTTGATTTTGATCCCCGCAAAATAGCCGACGGAGTTATTGCAACCTCAACACTGGTTGTTAATGATCCCAAACCGGTAATGGTTGGCGACAAATTCCAGAGAATAGTCCCCGAAACAAAAGAATCAGCAATTTTTTATGTTATAAACCGTGCCAATGTTCGCCAGAGTGAATTAAGATCAGACCGTATGGAAGAGTTCAGGGAGTTCCTTGCCAAAGCTGCAGAAGATGAGCGCATCGAGATGAAAAGCATTGGAATTAATGCATATGCGTCACCCGACGGACCAATAGATTTTAATGAGAGACTTGCAAGGCAGAGGGAAGAAACATCCGACAGGGTGCTGACCAGTGAGCTTAACAGTGTTAATATTGAAAAGAAGGAGAATTTTTATAACACGAAAGCTCTCGGAGAGGACTGGGAAGGATTCAGGGCCCTTATGGAGGAATCTGATATACAGGATAAAGAGCTTATATTAAGAGTCCTGTCAATGTATTCCGACCCGAAGGTACGTGAGAAAGAGATTAAAAATATCTCAGCTGCCTTTGAAGAAATAGCTGATGAGATTCTTCCTAAGCTGCGTCGTTCAGAGATGACAGTTAATGTTGAACTTATTGGATATACTGATGACGAGTTAATGGATATATACAGCTCAGATCCCTCTGAGCTTAATCTTGAAGAGATCCTTTATACGGCAACACTTTATCAGGATCTGAACAAAAAGCTTGAGGTTTACACAAATGCCGCACAGCATTATCCAAAATGTTTCCGGGCCTATAATAACATTGGGGCCGTACAGGTGAAACTTGGCAATTCATCGGCCGCCAAACAAGCATTCCAGTCCGCCCGGAACCTGAGCGACAATGATGTTGTTAAAAACAACCTTGGTGCTGTTGCTCTTATGGAAGGAAATATTGATGAGGCAGAGGAATATTTCACTTCAGTTGCTTCACCTTCGAGAGAGACAAACTACAATCTTGGTATCATAGCTGTTAAAAAAGGTGATTATGCAAAAGCAGCCGGCCATTTCGGCAATATGCCCGAGGTGAATACCGCTCTTGTGAAGATGCTCCAGGGTAATAATGACGATGCACAAAGGATACTTAACAGTATTGAGGAGCCGGGTGCCATGGTATACTATCTGAGAGCTGTAATAGGTGCAAGAAAGCAGGACAGCAGTATGGCCTTTGACAACCTCAGAACGGCAGTTGGCCAGGATGCTTCACTGAAAGAACTTGCAAAAACTGATATGGAATTTGGTCGTTACTTTCAGGATGACACCTTTACTTCCATAGTGGACTAAAATCAGACATTATTTATTAATAAGAAGAAAGGTTGCCACTACGGCAACCTTTCTTCTTATTATCCGGCCGGAGAATCTTTGTCAGGTTATTCAGCCTTCATAGTTTTTATAATTCCGAAATTTCCGGGTGCCGGAACCTGACCTTTTACAGGTTGTTGTTACAAAGACTTATTGTTCCCTGCTAAGTTTGGTATAGAAATCCCATAAAACTATACCTGCACTTACTGCGATATTAAAGGAGTGCTTGGTGCCGAACTGCGGGATCTCAATACATTCATCACTTACATCAATTATCTCCTGAGCCACTCCCTTTATTTCATTCCCAAATATCAGTGCATAAAAAGTCGATTTTTCCGGGTAAAAATCTTTAAGATTAATGCCGTCATGGATTTGCTCAAAGGAAATAATGTGATAATTTCTTTTTTTAAGTTCATTAATGGCTTCCATAGTTGATCCGAAATGTTTCCATTCAACTGTTCCGGTAGCTCCCAGGGCTGTTTTATGAATATCTTTATGTGGCGGTTTGGCAGTTAAGCCGCAAAGATAGATCGCTTTTACCAGGAAGGCATCTGCAGTTCTGAAAACAGAGCCTATATTGTTGAGGCTTCTCACATTGTCCAGTACAATAATAACAGGTATTTTATCTGCACTTTTAAATGTTTCAACTGTTTTTCTTCCCAGCTCATCATTGGCAAGTTTTCTTCGTGACATGAGTGAGGTATAAAAAAAAATCAATATTTTTACGGTCATCAAAGATAAGGCTAATAAATTAAAGTAATCAGAGCATGAACCTTCATGAATACCAGGGAAAATATATATTGCAGCAATCCGGAGTCTCCATACCCGAAGGTACAGTGGTTGAATCACCTGAAGCGGCCATGGATGCTGCAAAACAGATTGCTGCTAAAACCGGTGCGGGAAGCTGGGCTGTAAAAGCCCAGATACATGCAGGCGGCAGAGGAAAGGGAGGCGGGGTAAAGATTGCCAAATCACCTGAGGAGGTTTGCAGGCATGCAAAAGATATTATAGGCATGACCCTTGTTACCCATCAGACAGGTTCTTCCGGAAAACTTGTTCAAAAAGTTCTGGTGGAACAGGGAATATACTATTCAGGAGCGGGTGACGTAAAGGAGTACTATATGAGTGTACTGCTAAATCGCGAAAAAGGCCGCAATGTCATCATTTATTCCACTGAGGGGGGGATGGACATTGAGGCTGTGGCAGAGAAAGCCCCTCATCTTATTTACAGGGAAGAGATAGACCCCTGTGCCGGTATCCAGTCCTTTCAGGCAAGGAAGATCGCATTTAATCTTGGGCTTACCGGAAAGGCATATAAGGAGATGGTAAGGTTTGTGATGGCATTGTACCGTTCATATGAACAATCCGATGCTTCTTTGTTTGAGATAAATCCGGTTATTAAAACCTCTGACGAACTGATAATGGCTGCAGATGCCAAGGTTGTCCTTGATGACAATGCACTGTTCCGGCATGCTGATTATGCCGAAATGCGTGATCTGACAGAAGAAGATCCTGCTGAGGTGGAAGCAGGAAAGCATGATCTGAACTTTGTCAAACTTGACGGGAATGTCGGATGCATGGTAAATGGTGCGGGACTGGCCATGGCTACAATGGATATTATCAAGCTATCCGGCGGTGATCCGGCTAATTTTCTTGATGTCGGGGGAACTGCAAATGCAGGTACTGTTGAAGCAGGATTTCGCATTATTTTAAAAGATCCTAATGTGAAGGCCATTCTGATCAATATCTTTGGCGGTATTGTCAGGTGCGACCGGGTGGCACAGGGTATAGTTGATGCATATAAAAGTATCGGAGATATCAAGGTGCCTGTAATAGTCAGGTTGCAGGGAACAAACGCGACAGAGGCAAAACAGCTCATTGATAAGTCCGGCCTTAAGGTTTATTCTGCTGTTACTTTGCAGGAATCGGCTGACCTGGTGAAGAGGGTTGTCCGGTAAGATTTTATTGCATTTATTTCCATACAACCGGTTTCCTTCTGAGCGGCATTGTCATACATCTTGCACCACCGCCACCACGAGGCAATTCAGACCCATCCAGAGAGATCAGGACCTTTTGGTTTTGCCGGGGATCAGCTTTCCCTGAAATTATATCTGAAGCTTTGATCACCTCAAACCCGTTTTTGCTCATCTCATCGAGAGTATAGGTATTCCTGCCGTATCCTATGACTTTTCCGGGAGCAATGGCAAAAAAATTAGCTCCGCTGTGCCATTGTTCTCTTTCCTGTATCCAGAGATCAGATTTCCCGCCGCAATAGATAGGTTTAAGGTCAATACCCAGTCCGGACAAGGCTTCCGGTATATTTCTCTCCTCCCTGATACAACTTACTTTTCCGTTATCTATCGTTATTTGAACCGCCTGGTATTTATTGGTTTTGAATATGACAGGTTCATAAACCATACACGAGTCAGTATCCAGCAAGGTGAACACCATATCAAGGTGTATAAAGGATTCCGGACTGCCTGGCAGCTCCTGGACGATAATGTGTCTTTTACCCTCCTTTTTATTACAGAATAATTCAAGAACCAGGTCTATCCCCTTTGAGCTGGTTCTTGCCCCGTTACCTATAATAAGGATGTCATCACGGACTACCAAAACGTCTCCTCCTTCTATCGTGGCAGCAGGATCAGAATGAGTTGCATTATGAGTTTTTGTGTTGAAGATTCCACTGAAATCAAAGATAGTTTCCATTATGATTGACTCCCTCTCCCTTATTTTGTTTGCCATCTTGCTTATAAATACTCCGTCAATCATAGGAATGGCCGCGTCACGGGTAAAGAAGAAGTTATGAAGGGGCGGGAGAGAGTATCTTTCTTTGCTTAAAAACCTTGTCAGTGTGTTTTTCTGCATAACCACCCCTTCAATCAGTAAACGGGCAAGTTCTTCCTTTGGCTTGTCCAGCAGGTATTTGCAGGTTTCAGGAATATTTTCATTGCTGCATATCCTTTTCACTAAAGTTTCTTTAACCCTGGTGTTGCTCAGGGTTTCTGCAAGCAGGTCTTTAACTTTTAAGACCCTTGTGAACATGTTCAGAACTTCTTCCAGTGCTGAGTATTCCTTTTTGGCGACTGATAAGTTCAGGATATCACTGTAAAGTGCACGCTCTGCGTTAGCGGGAGTCATATTTTCTACTTCAGGACCCGGTGTATGAATAATAACGGCCTCAAGTTCGCCGATTTCAGATCCTATTTCTATATTTATTTTTTTATTCATATTTATTATCTGTCAGGCTGATATGAGTGTGCAAATTTATGAAAAGTTGCTTAATATGTTATATCCCTTTACTTAATCAGGTTACACGGAACCTGATTATATTGCAAACTATATAGCTAATGCTTTTTAATGGTTTTGAAAGAAATTGTATGCAGAGTAACAGCAATAGCGATAATAAACAATAATACTCTCAACCATGTAAGGGTAGTAAAAAAGAGTGCCGATGAAAATATTGCTATCCATAAAAGAGTTAAACTTACAATTTTTACATTTAAAGTAATAGCTCTGTGATTAATATAATTCATCAGTGATTCGCCATAAACCGGATGATTCATCAACCATTTATACAGCCTTTCTGAACTTCTGATATAGCATGCCGCAGTAAGCAACAGAAAGGGAGTTGTCGGTAACAGGGGAATTATGACACCAAGAGTGCCAAGACCAAGAGAAACTGAGCCGCTGATAATAAGCAGCCATTTTTTTATTCCCGACAGTGGCTTTCTATTTAATGGGGTATATGACAAGAAGATGCTGTTTTAGTAGTTTATTATATCTGTGTGATCATTAAAAATGATCCTGTCTGTGCAAAAATATTAAAAAAAGATATTGGATTTTTGATGGCTAATAGTAAAGAACTTTACATATTGATACAGCCATTATCTTTTTTGGAATTAATTTTGCTGAATAAGAAATATGATACAAAACAAATTTTCACAATACTAAGAATAATTATGTGTTTATGAATTCGTTTAATTCTGTATGAACAGAATACTGACCATATCAGCTATTTGTTTCCTCTGCTGCCAGTATGTCTCTGCCCAGGAGCTGGTAAATGACTCTGCAAAGATCAGGGAATTTGAGATACTCAAACAAATGATTATGGGCGGTGATACCCTGTTACACTCCACTATAAAGGAAGTTAAGATATATCCTGTGCCTCAATTTTCAAACAAAAGGGAATACAGACGATTTCAGCGGCTTGTTAACAACCTGAAGATTGTTTACCCGTATGCTGTTTTAGCGGCTGAAAAACTTGATGAGATGAACGAAACTTTTATGGATCTCAAGACAGAAAGGGAGAGGAAGGACTTTGTAAAGCAGGTGGAGAATGAACTTATGGATGAATTTGAGGATGATCTCAAAAAACTTACTATAACACAGGGCAGGTTGCTTATAAAACTTATTGACAGGGAAACGGGCAATACATCCTATGAGCTGGTAAAAGAACTGAGAGGATCATTCTCTGCATTTTTCTGGCAGGCTATTGCACGACTTTTCGGATCTAACCTTAAATCAAGGTTTGATGCTCAGGGTGAAGATAAATTGATTGATCAGATACTGTATCTTATTGAAAATGACCAGATCTGAATTTTGTAAACTAATACACTGCTGCCAGGAGAATCATTAACTGCTTAAAAAAGGTTAAATATTTCTTTAACAACGGCGTTTGCTCCATCAGCGATGTGCAGTATGTTGGCATCCAGCATATAACATGGAGTTGTAACGAGTTTATATTTAGGGTCAACTATAACTTCCCCGTGGCTTGTCTTCTTATGGACCGCTCCCATGCTTTCCAGAACATTTATTGTTGCCTTGTCTTCTCCAATTGTTAATTCGGGCTTGTCCAGGATTTTTGCCATTAAAACGGGAGAAATGCAAAGGGCACCAATAGGTTTACCTGTTTTAACCATTTCATTTACCACTCTTTCAACTTCAGGAATGACCCTGCAATTCTCACCTTCAAAAGCAAAGTTTGAGAGGTTTTTTGCAACTCCGAATCCTCCCGGAAATATAACAGCATCAAAATCCTCTGCCCTGAAATCGTCAAGTGCCTTTATATTACCCCTTGCTATTCTTGCTGATTCAATGAGAACGTTCCTGGTCTGATCAGTTTCATCTCCTGATGTATGATCTATTACATGATGCTGGGGTATATCAGGTGCAAATATTTCATATTCTCCCCGGTTTTTCATGATGGCATAAAGAGTCATGGTTGCTTCATGTATCTCACTGCCGTCAAAAACTCCGCAACCGGCAAGTATTACTGCGAATCTTTTCTTTTTTTCCATTTTATGAGGTTTTTAACGGGTTATGTTTAAAATCACAATTTATATAAATGTCTGAAGAATAAAAACCGGTTATACACCTTTGCGTTTAAAAATGGTCAGGATTGTAAGTATGAGGATTTGAAAATCTACAAATATTGACATATTTTCAAGATAAATGATATCATATTTCAATCTTTGTATCATTTGATCCACGTTCTCGGCATATCCATATCTTACCTGCCCCCAGGAAGTGATCCCAGGCTTTATTCTTAAAAGATGATTGTAGTGAGGTGCTTTTTTCACTATCTGGTTGATATAATATTTCCTTTCCGGACGGGGTCCGACGACAGACATGTCTCCTTTGAGAACATTGATAAAATTAGGAATCTCGTCAAGCCTTGTTTTCCTGAGAAAGCGTCCTGCCTTTGTAATTCTTCCGTCGTTGGCGGAAGAGAGCTCGGGTCCGTTTATCTCGGCATTATCGATCATTGTCCGGAATTTGTATATTTTAAACGGCTTACCGTTCCTGCCGATGCGTTCGTGGCTGTATATCACCGGGCCTTTGGAGCTGATCTTTATCCATATCGCTATAATAAATGAAAGCGGCAGGAATAATATCAGAACAAGTAACGAAAAGAGTATGTCAAGTATTTGTTTAAGGTTTTTTTGCCAGGCGGGCATCAGTTTATGTGAGATCTGGATAAGAGGTGTTTCTATAATTGTATCTATATGTACCCTCCCTGTAAGAATATCATACATGCCCGGAATGGCTTTAATTGTAATTCCTTTATAGTCTAACTTGTTTATTATATTTTCAATTTTCCCGTGTTCTGTCGATTCTATGGCAATTATAACTTCTTCCACATTATATTTGGAAATAATCCCGGGCAACTGATCAAGTCCGCCAAGATGATCCAGAAGCCCCGCAAGAGGATATTGCTTTTTACCGTTAATGTTAATAAAGCCAATAAAGTTATTGCCTGTGGACCTGATCTGGTTATTTATCTCCCTGAAAATCTCAACCGCTTTTTTGTCACTGCCAATGATAATGGTGTTAAAACCTATCCTGCCCCTGCGAATGGCAGAGATTGTCTTTGATGTTATTATTAACCTTGGTATATAAGAAATAAGAAAATGAATGCAGAAAAAAGCGATCAGATAATTAATGAAACTTAAACCACTTTTTGAAATACTGTTTGCATAGAAAAGATAAATGAAGATTAACACCGTTCCGGATATAGTTGTAATAACTGATGCGCCTAATTCTTTCAGACGGGACCGGCGGTAAAGGTCACGGTATAAGCCCAGGAAAAGATTTATCAGTATCCAGAAAGGCGGCAGAAATATCAGTCCCTTGATTAATAACGGATCACTTGTTCCGGAATTTATAATAGAAAATTTCCATGCGGCAGGATCTTTTAGAATAAAAAAATAAAACAACAACCAGCTCAACAGGGCAGAAAGTATGTCTCCGGCAAGATATTTTATCAACTGTTTCTTTGGGTTCTTACCCATTATTAAATCCTGCTTTTTCATTAATCTTCATTGAAAGTTCCGCTATTCTGAATATTTCAAACAGATCTTTGTTTGATGTGCTTTTGCTCATTATGGAGTTATAGAGAGTCTCAAGCTCATTATTAAATAACTGACCGTTTCCTTTTTTAGGGTTTACTGCCCTGGAATTGACAGTAACACTTTTTTCCTGCTTTTCCAGGCTTAACAGTTTCTGATCCAGCATGTCAATTCTGAACAGGTTCCTTTTCTGATAAATATCTATAATAAAGGATTCTTTTTCAGTGATATTGGCAGCAAGTAAATTTGCAGCGGAACCATTATCAAAGTCGATTCTTGCGTTTATAAAGCATGTGTTCGATGCGTTTCGGGGCTGGCGGAAAGCCTGAATTTTTTTTATATTCAGGGGAATAAGGAAAAGAAGGGCATCAATCATTCTTAAGAGAGTTCTGTTAACGGATTCGGTGTTGCCATGAACTTGCTGATCAGGAATCATCAACTTTATTTCCAGAAATGAGGGATGAATTATTAACGGAAGGCAGGCCTGCAATGCCGGATTTGATCTCTCTATATTTTTCGTGTAAACCACAGTCTGGACCTCATCCCGCAACTTGATCAGGTAGGCTATTGCCTTTGCAGAGAGCCCGCATACATCCATCAGTAAAATATGTCTGGATTTTTTTAAGGCCATGGCAAGCAGATTCATTACACCCGGATAGGTTTTCCGGAAAATCAGAACATCATTTTTATCAATAAGTTCTTCCTTAGATAATAAAGGTATTTTTTTCCCTGAGGTACTTTTATGTTGTGGTTTTTCATTATTATCCGGATAAAAGCATCCGGTCACCTTGAATCCGGGGTGCATTAGGAGCACTTCAAGCAGAGGGTTGGACAGGTTACCAACAAGACCGGTATAAAGCATATAAACAAGTTTAATACAAAACTAAGGTATTTTGATCTTCTATCTCTCCGCAATTCATCATACTTATCAACTATCAGTTGTTAATTGCATTTGATTTTTAAGTGGGATTGAAGTTAAAATTAATGTAATTTAGCAGTTCGGGCAAAAAACCATTTGTTTGAACCGTTAAATTACTTTTTGTAATGAAGGATACATACCGCCATAAAGGGTTAAGAAGGAATCTTATCGAAGGTATCCGTTCCAAAGGGATTGATGATGAGAGGGTTTTACAGGCAATGATGAAAGTACCCCGGCACTACTTTATGGACACAGGTTTTGTTCAGTATGCCTATAAAGATCAGGCTTTTCCCATAGGTTGCGGACAGACTATATCACAGCCATATACTGTTGCCTTTCAGACCCGGCTGCTCGAGGTAAACAGGCATGACAAGGTTCTTGAGGTGGGTACAGGCTCGGGATATCAGACCGCCATTCTGGTTGAAATGGGAGCAAAAGTTTATACTATAGAACGCCAGCGTGACTTATTTATTAAGGCACAATCTTTTTTACCTTCCATAGGTTACAAGGCAAATTTTTTTTATGGAGATGGTTATGAGGGACAGCTATCCTACGGGCCATTTGACAGGATACTGATCACTGCAGGTGCCCGGGATATTCCTGATAAGTTGAAAGGGCAGCTAAAAATTGGCGGTATTATGGTTATACCTCTGGGTGACAGCAAATCACAGGTCATGACAAGAGTAATAAGAAAGAGTGAAGATGAGTTTGAAAAAACGGAACATGGTAGCTTTGTTTTTGTTCCTTTGTTAAAAGGCAAATCAATGTAGATATTTTTAAGTTATGATAAAAGTCCAGAAATTTGTTTTTAACCCGTTACAGGAGAACTCATTCCTCCTTTATGATGAATCCGGAGATTGTATCCTCACAGATATGGGCAGCTACACAGTAGAGGAAAAAAAGGAGGTTATGTATTATATTGAAAACAATAAGCTTAACCCTGTTAAGATAGTTAATACACATTGTCATGTAGATCATCTTCTTGGTAATTCTTTTTTTAAGAACAAATTTAAGATACCGGTTGCAGCCCATGCAGACGATGAATTTATGATTTCCAGCGCTGTTGAACATGGAAGCATTTTCGGATTCGAAGTTGAAGCCCCGCCCGGAATAGATGAATACCTTGAGGAAGGGAAACCGCTGATTTTTGGTAATTCTTCTCTTGAAGTATTGCATGTGCCCGGACACTCTCCGGGAAGTGTTGCTTTGTTCAGCGATGAGGATTTATTTGTCATTGCCGGAGATGCATTGTTCAGTGGAAGCATAGGCCGTACCGACTTACCCGGGGGGGACTATGATACATTGATACAATCGATCTCTGAAAAACTCCTGACTCTCCCTCCCGAGGTAGTCGTTTATTGTGGGCATGGTCCGGAAACGACAATAGGAGAAGAGAGCAGGACAAACCCCTTTCTTAATTCCTGAGATTTTTGTCAGTTCCCGTCACTTCCGGGTTTTTTACAACGCAGCAATTGTTTATAATACTATTGCAGTTATTGATATTGCGGAACATATTATGATTTTTGTCTTGTTTATCACCACGGCTAATTTTTATTTTTACAATAAAATAGAAAATATATTGCACGTTAATATAATAAATAGTTTAAGGTATGGCACTTGATAGTTTTGTATTACGTCATAACGGGCCCCGTCGTGAAGATATTGATACCATGCTTCAAAAGATTGGGGTTGATTCCATGGAAGAACTGATTGACAAAACCGTTCCGGAGTCCATAAGACTGGAGAACCCTATGAACCTTCCCGGGGAAGGTGTGAGTGAACATGAATACCTTCAACGTATCTGGGAGATTGTATCAAAAAATAAGGTTTACAGGTCATTTATCGGTCTCGGTTATTATAATACCATTTTTCCCCCTGTAATACAGCGTAATATTCTGGAGAATCCCAGCTGGTATACTTCATATACACCCTATCAGGCAGAAATATCCCAGGGAAGGCTCGAAGCACTCCTTAATTTCCAGACCGTTATTACGGATCTGACCGGGATGGAGATTGCAAATGCCTCTTTACTTGATGAAGCTACTGCAGCCGCTGAGGCGATGATAATGATGTTTAATTCCCGTTCCCGTGAAAAGGTTAAGTCGGGTGCTGTTAAGTTCTTTGTTGATGAGAATATCTTTCCTCAAAACCTTGCAGTAGTTAAGACCCGGGCCGTTCCCATGGGTATTGAACTTGTCACAGGAAGTTATTCGGAAACTGAACTTGATGAAGAATATTTCGGATTGATGGTTCAGTACCCTGCTGGAGACGGCAAAGTATGTGATTACCGTGATTTTGCCTCAAAAGCTTCCGGCAAGGATATATTTATAGGTGTTATAGCTGATATTCTTGGCCTTTCATTGCTTATTCCTCCAGGTGAATGGGGTGCCGATGTTGTTGTGGGCTCAACGCAGCGTTTTGGTATCCCGCTGGGATACGGTGGCCCGCATGCCGGATACTTTGCAACACTTGAAAAGTTCAAGCGGCATATTCCAGGCAGGATAATAGGTGTTACTGTTGATGCACAAGGCAGACATGCCCTTAGAATGGCGCTCCAGACCAGGGAGCAGCATATCAAACGTGAGAGGGCAACCTCCAATATATGTACGGCACAGGCCTTGCTGGCCACCATGGCCGGGATGTATGCCGTATATCATGGAGCTGAAGGTTTGATCAGGATAGCCAGGCATGCGCATCAATGTGCAGGCACTCTGTCGACTCACCTGGAGAAACTGGGATATAACCAGCAAAATAGAGACTATTTCGATACGCTTAAAGTTATTCTTCCTGAAGGTATAAATTCCGGGGATATTGAAAAAATTGCTCTTGAGAATCAGATTAATTTCTTTTATGCTGGTGACGGTACAATTGGTATAAGTCTGGATGAGGCGACGCTTATTAAAGATATAAATCTAATCCTCGCTGTTTTTGCACAAGCAGCCGGAAAGGAGCCTCCGGTGGTTCGCGGTTTGGAAAATAAAATATTTTTTGACAGGAAATACTTTCGCAAAAGCTCTTTTTTGGCACTGGATGTTTTTAAAGCCTATCGTTCAGAAACAGAGATGATGAGGTATATCAAGAAGCTTGAGAGGAAGGATTTCAGTCTCACGCATTCAATGATATCACTTGGTTCGTGTACCATGAAGCTGAATGCTGCATCCCAGATGCTGTCATTGAGCTGGCCTGAGGTAGGAGGGATCCATCCCTTTGTGCCGGTTGGTCAGGCAGCCGGTTATCATGAACTTATGGAAGAACTTGCTGCCGATCTGTGTGAAATAACCGGTTTTGATGCGATATCATTCCAGCCCAATTCCGGAGCTGCAGGAGAGTATACCGGTCTGATGATAATCAGGGGATATCACAATAACAGAAATGAAGGACACCGGAACATCTGCCTCATTCCTTCTTCAGCACATGGAACCAACCCGGCAAGTGCAGTGATGGCCGGTATGAATGTTGTCATAGTTGAGTGTGATAAACATGGTAATGTTGACCTGGACGATCTTTGCTTAAAAGCTGAAAAGCACAGGGATAATCTTGCGGCTTTTATGGTTACATATCCTTCTACTCATGGGGTTTATGAGCCGGGGATCAAGGAAATGATCTCCATTATCCACGAAAACGGGGGTCAGGTATACATGGATGGTGCAAACATGAATGCACAGGTGGGATTAACAAATCCTGCTATTGTGGGAGCGGACGTTTGTCATCTCAACCTTCACAAAACATTTGCAATACCTCATGGCGGCGGAGGACCGGGAATGGGACCAATTGGTGTTGCCGCTCACCTGGTTGAGTTTTTACCCGGGCATCCGGTAATCACAACTGGTGGAGAGAAGGGAGCCGAGGCTATTGCTGCAGCCCCCTGGGGGAGTGCAAGTATCCTGACAATATCTCATGCCTATATTAAAATGCTTGGTGGACGGGGACTGACTGAGGCAACCAGGATTGCCATTCTGAACGCCAACTATCTGGCAGCATCACTGAAAGATTACTATGATATTCTCTATAAAGGGATAAACGGTTTTGTGGCGCATGAAATGATACTTGACTGCAGGAAATTCAGAAATGATAAGGATATTGAAATTACAGAGGCTGACATTGCCAAACGTCTTATGGATTATGGTTTTCATGCACCGACACTCTCATTCCCGGTTGCAGGGACTCTTATGGTGGAGCCCACGGAGAGCGAGTCACTTCATGAACTGAACAGATTTGTTGAGGCTATGATCAGTATACATAAGGAGATGATGGAGATACGTGACGGCAGGGCAGATAAAAAGAATAACGTACTTAAAAATGCTCCCCATACTTCCGAAGTTACTGTTTCGGATAACTGGGACCGGCCATATGGCAGGGAAAAAGCAGCCTACCCCCTTAAATGGATAACCGATAATAAATTCTGGCCAGCCGCAAGCCGGGTGGATGATGCTCATGGTGACCGTAATTTAATGTGCTCCTGTGCACCTCTGGATTCCTACCGGAGTAGTTTATTTGATTTCAAAAGTCTGGATTGATAATCACAGAACAACAAATTGGCACAACTGTTGTTATAATAAATATAGGCAATTACAATATTACCGTTCAGGATAAGATGTATTGTTTTATATTGGATAACATTGAAAATAATCGGTTTTATGAATTCAAATGATAATTCATTCAGGCATGATTTTGAAACATTGATGGCTCTTTTCAAGAAACTGGCCGACAAAATGTCAGAAGGGGAGATACCTGGAATGAATCCTCAATTTACAAACCAGTTTAAAATGATGCTGAGCCAGTATGAAATGATGAAGCATATGATGCCGGATGACATACCGGAACAGTTTCGGGAACCTTTCCGGCAGATGATGGAAAATATGATATATCAGCTAAAAGAGGAGGTTGGAGAAGATATGGTTATTGCTTCTGAGAAACAGGAAGATAAGGACAGGACCATTGAAGAGATTGAACAGATGCTGAGCCGCCCTGGTCTTGAACCGGGCGAGATGGATAAATTACTGGATAAACTTGCCGATCTTAAATCAAAGAAGGGATGATTTCTTTCACCCCTTCTTTAATTGATTTTCTTACTCCGTAAAATGTTAATCCCGTAGCAGCTGATCCGATTTTTATCCGCTTTACAATAAATTTATCCTGAACAGCAGCAACCACCTGCAGCGCATCCACCCATAGCGGGAATGGCATCACGGTTGTTTGAGGATTTTGATTTTGCCATTTTGGGAGGCCTGTATTCATCACTTTTATATCCGCAATCCGGACAGTCCGCTACTTTTTTGCTGCATGGCCCATACACAGGACTGGTATATTCCAGTACCTCACCTTCATTTTCGAAGATATTTCCGCATTTCTCACATTGAAATTGTTCCATTTTCAGGTATGCTTAATTTATTTTACATGCAAATATATACATATAAAGCTAAATATTCAACAAATATTTATTTAACAACTCCTTACCTTTTTTAATTTCTTCCCGGCCGCTCGATTCTATTCCATACCAACCGCTGTATCCAGAATCCATTGCCAGTTTGATCATCTTTGCCGTTAATTCTTCGGTTGGCTGATTTCTGTAAGACATCCCACCGGCCCAGGGAAGAGTCTTTTGAAGATATTCATAATTATCATATTCTCCTCCGGGTCCGCGCCAATCGGGCAGTGTCCCGAAATACAAACTGTTAACCTCTTTCATCAACGCCGCCATCCAGTCCGGGTCATTTGAAACACCCCCATGGTTCTCAATCAGAACACTTATATTGGCAGGAACTGCGTATTCAAGCAACATATTGTATGATTCGGCTGCCCATTTTAGTGCCTCCTCCTTGTTTACCTCCCTGTCTCTTGGTCCAACGCAGTTAGTGCGGATTGCATGGCAACCAAGAAACTGTGCGGCATCTATCCATTTTCTGTGGTTAATCTCAAACTGCCTGCGTTCCTTTCTGGTTGGTGAACAACCATCCCCTTCGGCGTCACACATAATTAGAACCATTGTTACACCATAATTATCAGCATTTCGTTTTAGCTGGTTGAGATAATTCATAGTTGGTACTCCCCACAGGGTGTTGACAAATTCTATACCGTCAATATCGAACACTTCACGGGCAATACGTGGAAAGTCCAGGTTGGTCCACTCACCTGCCCTGATTTCTCCAACAAGGGCCCACTGGGCAAGTGAGATGTTGTTTTTGAGAACACGTGGCCGGGCTTCTGCTGATGATAAATTAAGAGCAGAAGGAGCGATCAACCCTGCAGCTCCAAGTGCAACAGATTTTTCAATAAAACTGCGACGTGAAATAATATTCATGATAAGTCCTCCGTATATTTATGTTAATAGTTATATTCAGTTTATGATAATTATTTTTCACCAAAATCTTCAGCTATCTGTTCAAAGCTCCCATCCTGCACGGTACTCTTCACGGCGCAGGTACCTGTCGGCTTCAGGTATATTTGTGATTTTCATGTTTGCCGGGTCATAGATCAGTTTCCTCCCGGCCTTTAGAGCGGGAGCGGCCAGCAAGGTTGTTTCATTACACAGGGCAGCATTCTGGAAACTGCCGGGTGATTGTTCATTATTCAGAATTGCATCTATCCAGATATTGGTTGAAATTGTTTCATCCGGGGGAGGATCAGCAGAACCTGTATGTTCTTTCATTCTGGATTCGGGGATTAATCGGGGACTGTTACATCTGAAACCTGCCACTATTTTGCCCTTGTCTCCCACGAACATCATTCCTTCGCTGTCAAGTTCCTTATTGTCAGCTTCCATCTCGGGAGGATTATGTGGTTTCATGCCTCCGTCATACCAGAAAAGGTCTAATTCAGGGGATGATCCTGAAGCAGGGAATTTCCAGCGGAATATGTTAGTGTATGGAAAAGCTTCCGCAATCGGAACCGGGGCAAATACACCGTTTTCATTTGTTCTGCGGGTTGTGCCTCCCAGGGCTTCGACAGATGTTGGAAGAGCTGTGATACCGAAGGTTGGAAAAAGTTGCCAGAGGCTGTAAATTCCCATATCGGCTATCGATCCGGCACCAAAATCAAACCATCCCCGGAAAGTTGCGTGGGTGTAGGCCGGATGGTAGGGGCGGTCAGGCACGGGTCCGAGCCAGAGTGGCCAGTTGAAACCTGCGGGAACAGGGGGGGTCTCAGAAGGCCTTGTTGTCCATTGCTCCCATACAGGTCTGTATGACCAGTTATGTATCTCTTTCAGGGTTCCTATGGCTCCTTCATCAATCCATTTTTTCACCAGGCGGTAGGAGCTTCTGTCGGACCATGCCAGAAGGTGGGTTATAACACCCGTTTGTTCAGCTGTCTCGACCACTTTTCTCCCCTCATAAACGATATTGGCAAGAGGCTTGTGCATAACAACATGCTTACCATTTTTCATTGCAGTGATCGACTGGTTTGCATGCTGGTGATCGGGGGTAATAATTTTTACGGCTACCATATCCTTCTCTTTGTCAAGCATATCACGAAAATCTTCATAGCTGGAACATGCTTTATATTCTCCCGAAGATCTGTTTTTGGAATAGTACTTGTTTACCAGTTCCTGTCCCACATCCCGGCCTCCCGGAATTGTAATATTGCTTCCCCAGGCAGGTTCATCCAGGACCTGCCGGATAGAGTTTTTCAATCCATTCAGTGACCAGTCCCTGTATCCGGTGGGATATTTAACCGGATCGCATAATGCAACTACCTGGATCCTGGGATCTGTGATAAGTGAGGTAAGTTCTCTCAATTGCTGGGTTCCGCATCCAATCAGTCCGATACTTATCCTGTCGCTTGGTGCTACATAATTTATGCCGCCAAGAACGTGGCGAGGAACCACTGTGAAGGCAACCGCCGAGCCTGTCAGGCCGAGGAATTGCCTGCGGTTGATTCTTTTAGAGTCAGTCATTTTCAAATTGGTTTTTTGTTGGAAGAGTGGTAACTGATCGTTATTTGTGATAAATGTAAAAAAGATAATGGCTAAAATCAAGTTCTTTTAAATTTTAAATATGCTTGATCTGATGAGAGGAAGCCATTCTTCTCAACGTGCCTTAGAAATACAGGGAAGGCCCCACGGGAAGAAATTTTGTCGTTTGTTATGCAAATTTTTGTTATTTTAGTACTCATATAAGATAGTATTGTGCACCTAACCGGTGATGTGTTAATAAATGGATTAATCATCTTTAATATACACATTTTCAGGTTAATGCACAAGCTATCTTTTGTTTTTTTCGCAAAATCACTCAATTTAGGTATTACTAATTTTGTAATTGTCTTTTCAGGCTCAGGGATCAATGAAATGTTTACTATATTAAGTATTGATATTTTTTCATTTTCATCAGAATTCAGAATTGCCGTTCCCGTAAACATCCAAAACATTGATAGATGGATATAAAAAAAAATATTGATAGAATTCCGGGAGGAATGATGATAATTCCATTAATAACAGGGGCTGCAATTAATACATTCGCACCGCAGACACTTGAAATTGGCGGATTTACTACTGCCATCGCAAAAGGTTCAGGGGCATTAATAGGAGTATTTTTAGTTTGTATGGGTGCAGGTATCAGTTTAAGAGCTGCTCCCCAGGCATTAAAAAAAGGTGGGGCTATCACATTTACAAAGTTTTTGGTAGGTGTGACACTGGGTCTGTTGATTGCGTATTTTTTTGAAGATAAAGGATTTTTGGGTCTCTCTTCTCTCGCTGTTATTGCGGCGATGACAAACAGTAATGGAGGACTCTATGCTGCCCTGGCAGGAGAATTCGGAGATGAAACAGATGTAGGAGCAATTGCTGTTATATCAGTTAATGATGGGCCTTTCCTGACCATGATTGCATTAGGAACAGCAGGAATAGCAACCATTCCTGTATCCAATCTTATCGGAGTGTTAATACCGATTGTTTTAGGAATGATTTTAGGAAATCTGGATAGTGCAATGAAAAAGTTTCTGATATCAGGAGGGCCGATTTTAATACCCTTTTTTGCATTTGCTTTAGGAACCGGTATAAATCTCAAAATGTTGATAATTGCCGGGTTGTCAGGAATACTGTTAGGTGTAATGACAACATTTATTGGAGGATTCTTTAATATATTGGCAGACAAAGCAATTGGCGGAACCGGGATTGCTGGTGCGGCAGCTTCAAGCACTGCCGGAAATGCTGTGGCAACTCCGGCTGCAGTAGCTTTAGCCGACCCCGGTCTTGCAGCACTATCTGCTGTAGCTGCTCCTCAGATTGCAGCATCTACAATTACTACAGCTATACTGACACCTTTGCTTACAACTTATATGGCAAAACGGAAAAAATCATCCGGCGTAATTACCAACAAACCGGGGAATAAAAACTTTGCAGATAATATAGTGATCATCTCTGATGATTTTACAGGGGCAAATGATACCGGGGTTCAATTCAGCAAGAAAAATTTGAAGAGCCTGGTTATTACAAATACTGATTATATAGAAAAATCCCTGAAAGATTGTGACGTATTAATAATTGATACGGAAAGCAGGTTTGATGATATTGATACAGCCTACAGGAAAAACTATGAAACAGGTAAATTGGTGAGAGATAAAGGAATAACCTCTGTTTATAAAAAGTTGGACTCTACAATGCGGGGAAATATAGGAGCAGAAATCTCCGGTGTGATGGATGCAATGGAGATAAATCATGCCATTATTGTTCCGGCATTACCGTCATATGGCAGGATTACAAGGAACGGAAACGTTTATGTAAGGGGAGTCTTATTGGCGGAGACAGAAACATCTGTTGACCCTAAAAATCCTGTAAAAGAATCATTTATTCCAAAAATTATATCACATCAGACGGATAAAAAAGTCAGGATAATTTATTATGATGATGTTCTATCGGGCAGACAAAATTTAATACAAAAAGTACAATTATGCATTAAGGAAGGTATTCATATGATTGTAATTGATGCGGAGACAAAAGAAGACCTTGACCTGATAGCATCCGTCATTACAAATACAGATGAAAAAGTATTATTTGCAGGCACTTCCGGTTTGGCTGAATATCTTCCGCAATACCTCGCTATTCAAAAAAGACCGGAATGCAGCGTCATAATTTCAGGAAGCACCAGTGAAGTAACCCGGAAACAGATAGATTATGCAAAGGAACATTTACCCGTAAATTTGATCGAGGTGGATATTGAGAAATTATTTTCCAAAAATCAATATCAGGAAATGAATAGAATTATCAAAATAATTAATGAATCTTCCGGCAAAGGGGAGGATCTAATAATAAGGAGCGCATCATCAAAGGACATGATAGACCATACCCTGGAAACAGGGAAAAAATATGGGCTGGATGGTCTTATGATCAGTAAAATTATTTCATCGTTTCTCGGAGAAATCGCAAAACATGTATTTGAGGAGATAAAGGTCAATGGTGTCCTTTTAATCGGTGGAGAAACCGCAATTAAAGCGACACAGCATTTAAATGTTACCGGAACCGTTATTCAGGATGAAATATTACCAGGGATACCATATGGGTATTTTATTGATGAACGATACAGAAATATTACAATTGTTTCAAAGGCAGGTGCATTTGGGAATGAAGATACAATAGTTAAAATATTAGCCTTTTTAAAGGAAGGATTTATAAGATGATAAAAATTGACACACCAGTTATTGGAATAACCATGGGTGATCCATCAGGAATTGGACCTGAAATTATTTTAAAAAGTTTTCTTAACCCGGGAATCAGAAACTGTAAATTAATCGTGATCGGTGATTACGATGTAATGATGGCTGCTTATGGCAGTTTGGGAATTGAATCTTATAAGCTGATCAGAGTTCAGAAAGTCAGCGATTGCACATTCAATAGCAAAGGACTAAACATCCTGGATATTAATTTAATTGACATAGATGCACTGCAACCTGGTAAAGTACAGGCTGCTTCAGGTAACGCTGCTTTTGAATGTATTAAAAAAGCTGTTGAGTTGGCAATGAATAATGATATAAAGACCATAGTAACGGCACCATTAAACAAGGAAGCTCTGCAATTGGCCGGCCATAAGTATCCGGGTCATACGGAGATTTTAGCCGGTCTTACGGGCGCAAAGGATTATGCTATGCTTTTATATGATAAAAAATTCAGTGTTATTCATGTTTCCACTCATGTTTCTATGCTGAAGGCTATTACCGGGTTACGCAGGGAGAGAATAGAAAGAGTTATAACATTAGCACACGATACAATGAAAATTCTTTGTGGAGATATACCCGGAATTGCAGTTGCAGGTATAAATCCTCATGCAGGAGAAAATGGGTTGTTTGGTAATGAAGAGATAGATACAATTATTCCCGCTGTCAAAAATATGAAAGCCAAAGGCATTAATGTTGAAGGTCCAGTATCTCCGGATACAGTATTTTTAAAGGCAGTTGAAAAAAAATATAATGTTGTTGTTGCTATGTATCATGATCAGGGGCATATACCTATTAAGCTTCTTGGATTCCATAGTGGGGTAAATATTTCTGTCGGGCTTCCGATCATCAGAACATCTGTTGATCATGGCACCGCATTTGAAATTGCATGGCAGGGCAAAGCCTGTGAAGATAGCATGGTAGAAGCAATTAAGCTTTCAATAAGGCTTGCTGGTAATTCTAAATCCCGCAAGCCAGGCTTAATCTAATATCTTAAAAAATGGTTCAATCCCTGTTTTTTTACCACATAGGTATGTCAATAAAAACTGATAGATCTGAACGGGAATTGATGGGCGTGTCAGAATCCGAAAACACCTGGCAGCCAGAGGCTGAGTGCGGGAATGTATGTTATCAGCATCAGCGCCACTATCATTGCAATGAAGAATGGGATAAGCGGCCGGATAACCTTCATGATGCTGAGGTTTGCCACGCTGCATCCGATGAACAGCAGGGAGCCCACCGGGGGTGTGCAAAGGCCGACTGTAAGATTAACCACCATTATTATCCCGAAATGAACGGGATCAACTCCCAGGTCGGCAACCACCGGCAGAAAGATCGGTGTAAAGATCAATACTGCAGGTGTCATATCCATAAATATACCTACAAACAACAGTATCATATTAATTATGAGCAATATGATTATTTTATTGGTGCTGAAAGAGAGCAGTCCCTCGCTTACATTCTGAGGAATGTTTGCAAATGACATTGCCCACGACATACCAATTGAAGAGGCCACAAGCAATAATACGATAGATGTAACCCTTACACTCTTCAAAAGAATGTCAGGAAGGTCTTTTATCCCCACCTCTCCGTATATCAATGCAAGAATAAGCGCATACAGAACTGCTATTGCCGAAGCTTCTGTAGCCGTGAATATTCCTGCCAGTATACCTCCGATTACTATTATCAGCAGAAGAAGGCTCGGTACTGCACTGAAAAATTTAATCACTCCTGCTTTAAGTCCTGTTTTTTCCCCGACAGGATAATTATTCCTGTAGGCGTAAGCGGCAGCCACCCCCATAAGCAACAGGCCGGTAAGGATTCCCGGAACATAACCGGCAATGAAAAGAGCTGCAATAGAAACACCCCCGCTGGCCAGGCTGTATACAATAAGAATATTGCTTGGAGGAATTACCAGTCCGGTTGTTGCCGATGTAATATTGACAGCAGCCGCAAACGGTTTATCATAACCCTCATCCACCATTTTAGGTGTCATGAAGCTTCCTATGGCCGATGCTGAGGCCGCTGCCGAACCGGATATTGCTCCGAAAAGCATGTTAGCCATAACGTTCACAAATGCCAGACCGCCAGGGAGCCTTCCTACCAGCACTTTGGCAAAATCTATCAGTCTCATGGCAATACCCCCCCGATTCATCAACTGACCGGCAAGGATAAAGAAAGGAATTGCAAGGAGGGCAAAACTGTCAAGACCTGTGGCCATTCGCTGCGAAAATGTCGTAAAAGCCGGCAGAGGCATAACATGGATGAGAAGGGTAAGGGTTCCGGATATACCTATACTGTAGGCAATAGGTACACCAAGTAAAAGAAGAAGGATAAAGCTTATTACAAGAACCCATATTTCGAGATATTCCATTTTTCAGGCATTTTGTGGTTTGAGATATATTTGATGTTGAACTGTTATCCCTGATCATTTGTTTGCGGGTACACTATATCATACAGGGTATAGTATATTATAAAAATTCCGCTGACCGGCAGGACTATATAGACATAACCTACGGGAACCTGGAGGGCTGATGACAACTGGTTAAGATGGAGTGTTATAAAAACGAGGTTTATCCCACCGACTACCAGCACTGAAAGGGCAAAAAGGGCAATCAGGATATTTATCACCATGTTCATTCTCTTTTTTCTTTCCGGTGATAGCTTATGATGTAAAAGATCGATTGCAAGGTGCTCTTTTTTCCCGGTGATATATGTTGCCCCGAGCAGTCCAACCCAAATAAGAAGAAATCCGGCAAGCTCGTCGGTAAAAGAGCTTGGATGTCCTATAAGATAGCGGCTTGCAACCTGCCATAATACATTGATAACAAGTATACCCATGAGCAGGGTTACAAAACCGGCAAGCAACCTGTCAAGATATTTTCGAAGTGTCATAAATTCTTTATTAGGGTTATATATTTAACAATGTTTTGTAAAATAGCTCTGATCTCAGCGGGATGTTTAACTTATAATATTTTTATTCTTTTTCCCGGATTCGTTCTATTAATTTATAAAGTTCCTCATTCTCCTGTTTAAATTGATCATATAATGGCTGTATTCTTTTAATAAAAGGCTCCTTATCGGGATATATGATCCTGACACCTGATGCTTCTGCCATATCCAGTGAATGTTTTTCTGATTCTGCCCAGAGTTTTCTTTGATAATCAACTGACTCTGTTGCAGCTTCCTGCACCCATTTTTGTTCCTCTTCCGTAAGGGTATTCCATATCCTGGTACTGATGAGTAATACATCGGGTACAGTTGAATGCTCGTTAAGCGAGTAGTAACGGCAAACTTCGTAATGGTTAGACAGGTAAAAGCTTGGGGGATTGTTTTCTGCACCGTCAACAACCCCTCCCTGCAGTGCAGTATAAAGCTCCCCCCAGGAGATAGGGGTAGGAGATCCGCCCATGGCCCTGATCATATTGACTGCAGACGGACTTGGCTGAACCCTGATCTTGAGCCCGGCAAGATCATCAGGATGTTTTATGGGCCTGTCTTTTGTGTAGAAGCTGCGGCTTCCCGAATCATAAAAAGCGAGTCCCCTGAGCCAGAATTCTTCGCCGTCCATTAGAATTTCCCTGCCGATATCACTGTCCAGCACTCTCTTAGTATGTTCCTTGTTTTTAAATATATATGGAAGGTTCAATACACGGTAACTTGGTGCAAAGCTTTCCATTACAGCAGCCGATACTTTGGTTATCGCCAGGCTCCCTATCTGCAGCATTTCGACATTCTCCCTTTCCGAACCAAGTTGCTCACTGGGGTAGATGTCTATCCTCATTTTCCCTCCGGATTTCTCATCAACAAGTTTGCCCATGTATACCATGCCCTGGTGCACCGAGTGTCCGGGAGCCAGTCCGTGAGCCAGCTTCAGTACTGTTACATGTTCTTCTTCCCTGCATGATAATATTACAAGGGGAATAAAAATTAATAACAATGATTTAATCATACATTTTCCTCCTATAGCTGCAAATACCTGATTATTAATAATTAATGTAAAGGGTGTGATTCAATACCAATTTGTGATTCAATACCAATTTGTGATGCATATTATTGTTTACCTCTGATTTTGTTAACTATTTTAACCACTTCCTTCACTCTGTTTTCAAGCAGACCGAAATCACGCTGCTGAAGGATCTCTTTTGTTATAAGTTTTGAACCCATTCCGACGCAATGCACTCCGGCATTAAACCATTCACTGATATTTTCCTCGGTAGGAGCCACACCCCCGGAGGGCATCAGGCTTGTCCATGGCCTTGGTCCGCGAACCGCTTTTACAAAGCCCGGGCCACCCAGCTGCGATGCAGGGAATATCTTAACTATTTCTGCTCCCAGTCTTTCAGCATCGGAAATCTCGGTTACTGATCCGCAACCGGGGATCCATAGTATTTTTCTAAGATTGCAGATGTATGCAATCTTTTTATTAAAGGTGGGAGAGACTATAAAGTTTGCTCCCGACTGCATATAGAGGGCGGCTGTAGGTGCATCTATCACTGATCCCGCCCCCGTTATCATTCCCGGGCATTCCTTAGCAAGTTTTTTATTAAGCCAGGCAAATAACTCATGTGCATAATCACCCCTGTTGGTCAGTTCAAAAACCCTTAGTCCGCCATTATAACAAGCTTTTGCCACGTCAAGGCAAATTTCCGGATCGGGATTGTAAAAAACAGGGACTACCCCCTGTTCCTTCATTTGAAGAGTTACTTCTATCCTTGAGAAAGCAGCCATTTTAGTTCGGTTTATGGTTTTATAAAGCTCTAAAGTATAAAAAATAAGTTATTGTCAGGTATTACAGGGTTACACATTATCTTCACCGGTACCTGGGGATGCTGTTATTACAGAATACTTGTCCGAAATGTGATCAGCCTGATAAAATCTACTGTTCAAACCCAAAATAGTTTTTTGCATTGTAATAACATATATTTTCCACCATTGGTCCAACCAGTTCCATGGCACCCGGTATCTCCCCGCTTTCAATATCCTGGCCAATCAGGTTGCATAATATTCTTCTGAAGTAGTCGTGCCGCGGATAGGATAAAAAGCTTCTTGAGTCTGTCAGCATTCCCACAAACCTGCTCAGCAGTCCCATATTTGACAGGGTGTTAAGCTGTCTCTGCATTCCATCTTTCTGGTCAAGGAACCACCATCCACTTCCCATTTGCATTTTTCCCGGCACTGAGCCGTCATTGAAATTACCTGCCATAGTTGCTATTACTTCATTATCGCCGGGATTGAGATTGTATAATATTGTTTTTGCAAGTCTGTTTTCCATGTCGAGCCTGTCAAAGAACCGCGACATGGGTATGGCCTGCCTGAAATCTCCTATTGAGTCGAAACCCTTATCGGGGCCAAGTTTCCGGAACATTCGTGTTGAATTGTTTCTAAGGGCGCCAACATGGAACTGCTGGGTCCATCCCCTCCCGTGATCCATCAGGGCAAACCTTATCAGCATGGCAGATTTGAACTTAAGGATCATTTCGCCGGTAAGGGAATTGCCTGACCTTACCCTGTCGAAAATTTGTTTTATCTCTGCATCTGTGTAATCTTCAGCATAAAAAGTCTCCAGTCCGTGATCCGATAACCGGCAACCCTGCTCATGAAAGAAATCATGCCTTTTCTTCAGGGCGTCCATAAGTTTGTCAAAACTGGAAATATTTATATCCGCAACTTCTCCCAGGCGGTCAATATACCTGTTAAAGGTGTCTGCATCATCTACAGCCATTGCTTTGTCAGGCCTCCATGCAGGAAGAACCTTTATTTCAAAACAATCATTCCTTATCCTGATATGGTGCTCAAGGCTGTCGGCCGGATCATCTGTAGTGCATACAAGATCAACTTTCATTGATCGCATAATGTTTCTGGCACTGTAATCGGGAGTCCGGAGCATTTCGTTGCACTGCCGGTATATCTCACCGGCAGTGTCGGGCCCGAGAAGTTTGGTTATTCCAAAGGGTCTTTGAAGTTCCATATGGGTCCAGTGATAAAGGGGGTTTCGCAGGGTATAGGGGACTGTTGAGGCCCATTTTCTGAACTTCTCCTCATCAGGTGCATCTCCTGTACAGTATTTTTCCGGCACCCCGTTGGCCCTCATGGCCCTCCATTTGTAATGATCACCATCAAGCCATATTTTTGTCATATTCTCAAACTGCCTGTCTTCTGCTATCTCCGCCGGTGGCAGGTGACAATGGTAGTCTATTACAGGCAGGTCTTTGGCATAATCATGATAAAGCCTTTCTGCAGTTTTGTTATGAAGCATAAAGCTGCTGTCCATAAATGCCTTCATGATACAATTATTTTGGTTGGATAATAAGTTTTGTTCTGACAACTATTTTTGCAATCTTCCTGTTTTGACGCTAAATACTGGTTGTTATTTTTTATTCAAAATGTCAAATAATTTTTTAAAATGTCTTTCATAAATATTTTCTGTAACCTGCCGGCCGATTATTTCCCGGTTTTTATCAAGCAAAGAGGTATAAGCCCCTTGCTGCTCGGCAGCAATCTTATATGCCACATGTATAAGCTGTCTCATATCAGGGTTATATTGCCTGTTGCCAGGGTCGTGTCTGAGTGCAGATGCGAAGTGTTTGCCGTCCCATCCCGAGACCTCTGAAGCAGTTGGCAGACGTTCCCTGTCAATATCTATTACCGCAGAATAGGGTCCGCATAATTCATCAAAGCGAAGCAATGATTCGCCGTAAATTTTCACAACCATTCCGAAAGCTTCGCTTCCGGCCATTGCAAGACCAATCATCTCCTCCAGCCATGTAGTACCGGCGGTTTTGATATGTATCCCTTTGTCATATTTTCTTATAAGTTCTCCTATTAAAGGGTAGATACTGAATTTATCGCTGCCGCTATGCACGCTTAGCTTGAGGTTTTCAGGCAGGCCGAACTCCTTTATTGCCAGATCAATAACCAGCAGGTCCTGTTCAAACTCCACGGCAAACTGTTTCAGATCTCCCTCGTAGTCCACTCCCTTGTTAAACCTGCCGCTGAATTTGGGGGCTATGGTCTGTACCGGGATTTTTTCATTTGAAATGGCGTTCAGGATGAAGAACAGTTCTATCGGTGATTGTGATCGGACAACTTCATCCATTGATATCTCGGTTATGAAATTTCCTTTACCTTTTCTTGATTCGATATGTCTGTAGATTTTTCCGGCCTCCTTTATTGCAAAAAGAAATTTTTTACCGATATCAAGAAGCATTTTCTCGGACAGGATAAATGGACTTTCAATCCGTGGAATCATGAACTCTCCGGTAAAATCCATATTATTCCTGACAAAATCATCCAACTCCCTCTCAGGGGGCTCCTTCCCGATGTATTCTGCAACGTCGATGGTGAAAAAGTCGGAACTGTCAATAAACATATCGACATTCGACATGTTTATATGATCGGCATCCACGAACCAGGGGTTGTTCCAGTTAAGGTTTTTTATGGCAGTGTCGGCAGCCTGCCTTGTATCAGCAGGGTGGGAGCTTATGATGTTATGCTCGCGGCCGGATTTGTTCCATACCGGGGTTATTTCAAGTCCGTTTTTCCGGGCTTCTATGAAAGCTTTCAGCTGGGCTTCACCCTGCCGGGCAAAACGGTCGCCGGTTCCGAAAGAGTATTTTCCTAATTGCATATTACAGTTATTTAAGTGGATACATATTGTGGCTCTGTTGGAGACAGTGTTTTTTAAATGATTGTAAGGTAAAAATTATTCCGTGTGCGTACACGAAAATACGAATAATTTTCTTTACTTTGCAAAGGAGTTGTGATTTTCTGAATAAATTTTCTAAAATTGAGTCTGCCACGTGGATAACAACGACATCTCCAGGATACGTATAAAAGACATTGCCCGCCTTGCCGGGGTCTCGGCCGGAACAGTGGACAGGGTGCTGCATGCCCGGGGAGAGGTGTCGGCCGGGACAAGGGGAAGGATACTTGACATAATTGAGAAGCTGGATTACCGGCCTGATATTCTGGCCAGCACACTTGCAGCCAAAAAACCATACAAAATAGCAGCACTTATTCCCCGTGGAACAGACGATATAACTTTCTGGAAATATCCGCTTGCCGGCATAGAGGAGGGATTGCGTGAAATTATGCATTTTGGGGTAGTTACGGACTGGTATTTGTTTGATTACGCAGACCGGGAAAGCTTCATCAGGAAATCATCTGAAATGCTTGCCGGCAACCCCCGGGGAATAATACTTGCTCCCGTATTCACTGAGGAGGCTTCGCTGGTACTTGATAAGTGCAGCAAACTGGGTGTTCCGGTTGTGCTTATAAATGCCAATATCTGTACAGGATCATGTATAGCCTTTGTAGGGCAGGACTCCCTGCAGAGCGGTATGGTTGGTGCCAGGCTTATGCATTACGGACTCGGGGATGATGCTGAAATCTTGATTGTCAATTTTACCAGGGAAAAAGGAAACCAGGAGCATATACTGAGAAGAGAGGAGGGATTTCGTGAGTATTACAGGAAAAATTCAGAAAATGGAGATTCACTGCTTCAGCAGGTTAATATTGCTGAAACCGGAAGCAGAGAGCCTGAAGAAGCACTTGAACGTGCAATATTTTTATCCCTCAAAACAGTAAGGGGCATATTTGTCACCAATTCAAGGGTTTTCAGGGTTGCCCGGTTTCTTGAGCAGAAGGGCCTGGATGACATTATTCTGATAGGGTATGACCTGCTGGATGAGAATAAGGATTTTCTGCGAAGAGGGGCCATAGACTTTCTTATCAGTCAGAAACCCCGTGAACAGGGATACAACAGTATAATGACCCTGTACCGTCACATTGTTCTCAGAGAGCAGGTTGAGAGGAGTCAGTATTTACCGGTAGATATAATAACAAAGGAGAATCTTGAGCATTACACATATACTTAATCAATAGAAATGATAATGAAACCTGGTTTTGAAGATCTGAAAAACAGAGTTTGTATAATAACCGGTGGTGCCGGTGTGCTGGGCACTTCAATGGCCGAAGCTTTGTGTGCGGCGGGAGTAAAGACAGTGATCGCTGATCTGAACCCTGATGCTGCCTCCGGTCTTGCAGAAAGGCTGAAAAAAGAGCATAACATTGAAACTATGGGTCTTGCCGCCAATGTAACGGACAAATCTTCGTTGTATGAAGCACGCGATGTTATTATTGAGCGATTCGGGAAAATTGATTATCTGATAAATGCCGCAGGAGGGAACTCCCCTAAAGCAACAACAAAGGTTGAGCAGATTGATCCGGCCGGCAACAATGATATTGCCGAAAATTTCTTCGGCCTGGATACTGAAAGTTTCAGGCAGGTTTTTGATCTTAATTTCATGGGTACATTGCTGCCCACCATGATCTTTGGCAGCACAATAACTGACAGGGGAAAAGGTGTGATCATAAACATCTCATCAATGAATTCTTTCAGGCCCCTTACGAAGATCCCTGCCTATTCTGCCGCAAAAGCCTCGGTAAATAATTTTACCCAGTGGCTGGCTGTCCATTTCGGCAAAACGGGTGTCCGCGTCAATGCCATCGCCCCGGGATTTTTTCTGACAAATCAGAACAGGTTCCTGCTTACCGATAAAAGTACGGGGGAGATGACACCCCGGGGGAAGAAGATTATTGCAAATACACCTGTGGGAAAATTCGGTCAGCCGGAAGATCTGCAGGGAGCAGTGCTGTTTTTACTGTCAGATATATCTTCATTCGTGAATGGTGTGGTTTTACCCGTTGACGGAGGTTACAGTGCTTATGGAGGTGTATAGCTGAGATTATTGTATTATACTGGCCATGCCGTATCGGAAAATTTTGAGAAATTGAAAAGAGTTAAGGGCTGAACTTAAGACAGGATATCAAATCTCGGCATAACCGGGTTAGGGAAATACCGTTCTTGTAATCAAATATGATAACCAGTTTTTAAATTTGAAATAAAACTTTTCTAATATGGCAAAGAATGTTATTGTTGCACAGTCCGGAGGTCCCTCACCGGTAATAAATAATTCCCTCAGGGGAATAGTTGAGGCTTGCCGCATGTTTTCGAGTGAATTCGAAAAGGTTTATGCCGGATGGCATGGTATTGAGGGTATCCTCAGGGAGGAGCTGATTGATCTGTCTTCCCAGCCCGAAGAGGAGATATCTCTTTTGCGCACAACTCCTGCAGCCGGCAGCATCGGGACCTGCCGGTATAAGCTTAAGGACGGCCAGGAGAAGGATTTTGACCGTATAATTGATGTGTTGCGGGCTCATGATGTCGGATACTTCTTTTACATAGGAGGCAACGACTCCCAGCACACTGCTTTCAGGGTGAGTGAGCTTGCCCGGGAAAGGGGACTGGATATGGTTGCCGTAGGCGTGCCCAAAACTATTGACAATGACGTGGGCGACAGTGAATTCAGTCTTATTGATCACACTCCCGGCTATGGAAGTGTAGCAAGGTACTGGTCGCATATAATCCAGAATGCCAATGAGGAGAACATGGGTTCGTCGCCGGCAGACCCCGTGCTTATTATCCAGGCCATGGGCAGAAAGATAGGGTTTATACCTGCAGCGGCGCGCCTTGCTGACCCGGGCAGGAAAATGCCCCTGCAGATCTACCTTTCCGAATCAGGTGTCACAATGGAACAGATGGCTGATAACATAAATGACGGGCTTAAAAAGGATGGCCGGTGCCTGGTTGTAGTAAGCGAGGGTTTTGATGTGGGCGATACAGGCGATGTAAAGGATGCTTTTGGTCACACTTCATTTGGTTCCAGCAAGGTATCGGTCTCTCAGAGCATTGTGAACTATCTCAACAACAAGGGTTTGAAGGCAAGGGGTGCGGCAAGGGGACAGGTGATGGGTACTGACCAGCGTGACACCATGATTTATGCTTCAACGGTCGATCTTGAAGAGGCTTACAAGGTGGGACAGAAAGCCGTTGACATAGCCCTTAATGAAGGTAACGGCTGGATGGCAACCATACTAAGGGAACCGGGTTTTATTTACAACGTCAGGTATGACAAGGTTCCACTCGAAAAGGTTGCCCTGTCTGAACGGTTTTTCCCGAAGAAGTGGATAGCTCCCGGGGGTTATGATGTTACCGACGATTTTGTATGCTATGCCAGTCCCCTGATTGGCGAGGACTGGGTATCAGTTCCCCTTATAGGGGGCATACAGAGGTTTGCACGTTTACTGCCCCTGTTTGCAAAGAAAAGGCTGCCCGAATATGTGCCGCAGGCGTATTGATTTCGTTTTCGGGGAAACAGTAACAGTCAGTCATTATGTCTTCCGGAAGCAGTAAGATCCCACTTTCGCCGGAAAGTACCGCCTGGCCATGTGCCGGATAAAACAGAGAATAATATACAGTTAATATTAAAATCAGAATCATGTCACAGCCACAAAACTTACAGGATGAATTAAAGAACCTCAAACCGCAGAAGGAGTTTTTCATAGGAATTGACTCTGACGGATGCGTTTTTGATACCATGGAGATTAAACAGAAAGAGTGTTTTTGTCCCAATTTTATCAAATTTTACAATTTACAGAGAGTTTCAAAATATGCACGTGAAACCTGGGAATTTGTAAACCTTTACTCAAAAACAAGGGGGGTGAACCGCTTCAAGGCGTTACTCGAAGCCGTAAGTCTGCTTGGAGAGAGGAGCGAAGTAAAGGCCAGGAATGCTGCGCTGCCCGATATGAGTGCCCTGGCAGAGTGGGTTTCATCAGAAACCAAACTTGGCAATCCCGCATTGGAGAGTTATGCCTCCCGGGTTAATGATCCCCGCATAGACCTTGCGCTGAAGTGGTCAAAAAAGGTAAACCGGGATATTGCCGACCTGGTATTTGGTATCAACCCCTTTCCCCTGGTAGAAGAATCGCTTCAGAAACTTACCCGGAAAGCCGATGCAATAGTGGTTTCCCAAACACCTGTCGAGGCTTTGAAAAGAGAGTGGGAAGAGAACAGTATTGACAAATATGTTCAACTTATTGCAGGACAGGAGTACGGGACCAAAACCGAACATATAGCGCTTGCAGCAAAGGGTAAATATCCAGACGAAAAAATCCTTATGATAGGAGATGCACCCGGCGACTATAAGGCAGCCAGCTCAAATGGCGTGCTATTTTATCCGGTTAACCCGGGCCATGAGGAAGAGTCATGGGAGAGGTTTTACAATGAGGCTCTTGATAAGTTTTTCGGAGGGAATTACAGGGGTGAATATGAAAGCAGGCTGATAGACGAGTTCCATTCATACCTGCCTGAAAAGCCTTCGTGGTAGAAGCAGGGCTTCTTACAAAACTATTAATATGCTATATTTTGCCAGTGGTTCGGAAAATGATGCACTCAGTGCCCATGACCTTCAGGATGGCCTTACAGAGGCACTTGACAGGCTCGGAAGCAGGAAAAAGGTTCTTGCCCTGCCACCTGATTTTACCCGTTACCATTCACGTGCCGGTGAGCTTACATCATTTGCATTTAAGTATTACCAAAGTGCCCTTACAGATATTCTGCCGGCCCTGGGGACTCACTCTCCGATGACGGAGAAGGAGATTGAAAGGATGTTTCCGGGTGTCCCGCAATCTCTTTTCAGGGTACACAAATGGAGGACCGATATTGTTACGCTTGGTGAGGTGCCGGCCACATTTGTAAATGAGGTGTCCGAAGGAAGGGTAAATTATTCCTGGCCTGCCCAGGTTAACAGGTTGCTTGTTGACGGGCGGCACGACCTTATTCTGTCGATCGGGCAGGTGGTACCCCACGAGGTTACAGGAATGGCCAACTACAATAAGAATGTGCTGGTAGGCACCGGTGGTGCTGAAGGGATCAATAAGAGTCATTTCCTCGGGGCTGCCTACGGGATGGAGAGAATGATGGGAAGGGCCGACACTCCCGTGAGGAAGGTACTGAATTATGCATCTGAAAAGTTTGCAGGCCGGCTGCCTGTTGTCTATGTACTGACTGTTATCGGTCCCGGTTATGAAGGAGAGCTTAAAACAAGGGGATTGTTCATTGGCGATGATCATGAGTGTTTCAACAGGGCTGCTGAACTTTCCCTGAAGGTCAACTTTACCATGCTTGAAAACCCGCTCAGGAAAGTTGTGGTTTACCTCGATCCCGATGAGTTTAAAAGCACCTGGCTGGGTAATAAAAGCATTTACCGGACACGGATGTCTATCGCTGACGGGGGTGAGTTGATTGTGCTGGCCCTGGGGCTCAGGCAGTTTGGAGAGGACAGGGAGATTGACCGGCTGATCCGCCGCTATGGTTACCTTACAACACCGGAAATATTAAGACTGGTTGATGAGAATGAAGATCTGAGAGGCAACCTCAGTGCCGCGGCACATCTTATCCACGGTTCGTCGGAGAACAGGTTTAAAATAACATATTGCCCGGGAAATCTGAACCGTCAGGAGATCAGTTCAGTAAACTATACATATGGCAACCTGGATGAGATGATTAGCAAATATGATCCGGGTTCTCTTAAGGAAGGGTACAATACAATGGATGACGGAGAAGAGATATTCTATATTTCAAATCCTGCTCTGGGCTTATGGTCATCACGCGACAGGTTTGAGAAAAATAAAGAAAAGTAAATGATCAGGGTTGTTGCAGATAATAAGATCCCGTTTCTCAGGGGTGTTCTTGAAAAGTATGCCGGAGTCGTTTATTTCCCCGGAAGGGATATCGGACCTCAGCAGGTGAAGGATGCCGATGCCCTTATAGTCAGAACACGGACAAAATGCAACAGACATCTGCTGGGAGGCACCCGGGTGAAATATATTGCCACGGCAACCATAGGGTTTGATCATATTGACACTGATTACTGCAGGACACGGGGTATTGCCTGGAGCAATGCACCCGGATGCAATTCCGGTTCTGTAATGCAGTATATAGCCTCTTCCCTGGCTTATATTTCTGGCAGGAGTAACAGGGAGTTCGGAGAGCTTACTTTGGGAATAGTTGGTGTGGGACATGTGGGGAAAAAGGTTGAGAGGCTGGCGCGATTACTTGGAATGAAGGTGATGCTCAACGATCCTCCCAGGGAAAGAGAGGAGGGAGGCGGGGAATTTGTTCCCCTTGAAAGGCTTCTGGAGAAATCGGATATTGTAACTATGCATGTACCGCTTAACAGGGAGGGGGCGGACAGAAGTTTTCACCTGGCAGACCGGAAGTTTTTCAACCGGATGAAGAAAGGAGGATGGTTTATTAATACTTCGAGGGGAGAAGTAATGAACACCGCGGCAGTCAGGGAAGCGCTTGACGGCGGACTGCTGGGGGGCACTGTTATTGATGTGTGGGAGAATGAACCTGCGATAGACCGGAACCTGCTGGCCCTTGCCGATATTGCCACACCACATATAGCAGGTTACTCGCTCGATGGTAAGGCCAATGGTACGGCACAAAGTGTGAGGTCGGTAAGTGATTTCTTTGGCCTTGGCACAGGCGGGTGGTATCCTGATATACCTGCACCAGACAACCGGATGCTGAAAATTGACAGGAAGCATAGCAGCTATTATCAGCTTGCTTCCAAACTTTTTATGCATACATATGATATATTTGCCGATAGCGAAAGACTGAAAACAGCTCCCGGAAGCTTTGAACAGCTGAGGGATGGATATCCTCCCCGCAGGGAGTTCGGGGCATATGAGCTTTTATTTGAATATCCTGTTGATCCTGTAACTGAAAAATTAAGGAAAATAGGTTTCAATGTGCAATATGCCGGGCAACAGGAATAACAACTTATATATTATTAACTAAAATTTGAGATATGCAAGAAAAAGCAGATATCGGACTCGTAGGTTTGGCTGTGATGGGTGAGAACCTGGTGCTGAATATGGAAAGCAAAGGTTTTACCGTGGCAGTCTACAACAGGACTACAGAAAAGGTTGACCGGTTTGTAAAAGGCCGGGGAAAGGGAAAAAATATTAAAGGCACCCGCACCCTGCAGGAGTTTGTTGACTCTCTTGGAAAGCCCAGAAAAATTATGCTTATGGTCAAGGCCGGAAAACCGGTTGATGATTTCATTGAACAGATAATACCCTATCTTGACAAGGGTGATGTGCTTATAGACGGAGGGAATTCACATTTTCCCGATACTAACCGGCGAACTGCCTACCTTGAGAATAAAGGTTTTCTGTATATAGGTACCGGAGTCTCAGGCGGCGAGGAGGGTGCCCTCAAGGGCCCTTCGATAATGCCTGGAGGTTCCAGGGCAGCATGGCCGCTGGTAAAGGATATTTTTCAGAGTATTGCCGCTAAGGTTGATGATGGCACACCCTGCTGCGACTGGGTTGGTGAGAATGGTGCCGGTCATTTTGTAAAGATGGTACATAACGGAATAGAATATGGTGATATGCAGCTTATTTGCGAGGCATACCATATAATGAAGGTTATGCTTGGCATGTCGGCAGGAGAGATGCACCAGGTATTCAAAGCCTGGAATGAGGGTGAGCTTGACAGTTATCTTATTGAGATTACAAGGGATATTCTTGGTTTTAAAGATGAAGACGGCAAACCTATGGTTGATAAGATACTTGATACCGCCGGGCAGAAAGGAACCGGTAAGTGGACGGGAATTACGGCGCTGGATCTGGGTGTGCCGCTTACGCTTATAGGTGAATCTGTTTTTTCCAGATGCCTCTCTGCCCAGAAGAATGAAAGGGTTGAAGCCGCAAAGATACTGACGGGGCCGGAACCGTCATCTCCGAATGACAGGGTGGGATTTGTTGAAGATCTCAGACAGGCTCTTTACGCCTCAAAGATGGTGTCATATGCACAGGGTTATGTTTTGATGCGTGAAGCTGCACATGAATACGGATGGGATATTAATTACGGTGGTATTGCCCTTATGTGGAGGGGAGGATGCATTATAAGATCTGTTTTCCTCGGCAGGATAAAGGAGGCTTTTGACAACGATCCCGGATTGAAAAACCTGCTTCTTGATCCTTTCTTCAGGGATACTGTACACAGGGCACAGGAGAGCTGGAGGAGGGTTGTGGCACTTGCAGCAACCAACGGTATCCCTGTTCCTGCGCTGAGTTCTGCCCTGAGCTATTATGATGGCTACAGAAGTGAAAGGCTGCCTGCAAATCTTCTTCAGGCTCAGCGTGACTATTTCGGTGCGCATACCTATGAGAGGGTTGACAGGCCAGGAGGTGAATTTTTTCATACAAACTGGACAGGCAGGGGCGGTACAACATCTTCATCAACATACAACGTCTGAAAGTAAGGAATAATCATTAATGCTTGCGTTATAATAAAAAAGGCAACAACAGAATGCCGGGGTTAAATAAAACCGGCAGATAAATTAAACATAATAACAATGCGTCAATTGCCTAATTTATTATAAATTTACAGCAGATCTGAAAATTTGTTTTTTTATATAATAACTTCAATAATTAAGTCATGTCAGAAAAAATTTTAAGCAAGGTAAAACCCGGCGTAGTAACGGGAGATGATGTAAAAACAATTTTTAACAATGCGAAAGCTAACAATTATGCCATACCTGCGGTTAACGTAGTCAGCACAAATTCGGTGAATGCTGTTCTTGAAGCAGCCAGGGATGTAAACTCCCCGGTCATTATTCAGTTTTCAAACGGTGGTGCTTCCTTTTATGCGGGAAAAGGCCTGTCAAATGAAGGAAACAAAGCTGCTATTGCAGGCGGCATATCCGGAGCAAAGCATATTCATCATATGTCTGAGCTTTACGGTGTTCCTGTAATACTTCATACAGATCATGCAGCCAAAAAGTTGCTGCCGTGGATCGACGGACTTTTGGATTACGGAGAAAGGCACTTCAAGAGGTACGGAAAACCTCTCTACAGTTCACATATGCTTGACCTTTCGGAGGAACCCCTTGAGGAGAATATAGCCATATGCAAGAAATATCTTGAACGTATGAGCAAAATGGGTATGACCCTTGAAATTGAACTTGGAGTGACAGGAGGAGAGGAAGACGGTGTGGACAACACCGATATTGACAACTCGCTTCTCTACACCCAGCCCGAGGAGGTTGAATATGCCTATGCCGAACTTATGAAGGTTGGCAAGAACTTTACTATTGCCGCCTCGTTCGGAAATGTTCACGGTGTTTACAAACCTGGTAATGTAAAGCTTACACCCAAGATCCTGCTGAACTCACAGAAGTTTATCCAGGAAAAGCACGGAACCGGTCCCAATCCGGTCGATTTTGTTTTCCACGGAGGGTCAGGGTCGAGCCAGGAAGAGATTCGTGAAGCAATCGGTTACGGTGTTATCAAGATGAATATAGACACCGACACCCAATGGGCTTTCTGGGACGGTATACGTGGTTATGAAGCTAAAAACCATGACTACCTGCAGGGCCAGATTGGGAACCCCGAGGGAGCGGATAAGCCCAACAAGAAGAAATATGATCCACGTGTATGGCTTCGCGAAGGAGAAAAATCGATGATAGAGAGGCTGAAGGTTGCATTTGATGACCTTAACTGTGTAGACAGGCTGTAATAGCTTACTAAGGATATATATTGATTTACGCAGGGACATTCATTTGTTCCTGCGTTTTTTATGTTAAATAACCGTACCTTTGCAATCATTTTTAAAAATTAAGGATACGGATATATAATGCAGGATATTAGAAATATAGCAATTATTGCCCATGTTGATCACGGCAAGACTACGCTGGTTGACAGAATTCTTCACCAGGTAAAATTGTTCAGGGAGAACCAGGATATGGGGGAACTGATACTAGACTCGAACGATCTTGAAAGGGAAAGAGGGATAACAATTCTTTCAAAAAATGTATCGGTCAGGTATAAGGGTACCAAGATCAACATTATCGATACACCCGGCCACTCCGATTTCGGCGGAGAGGTTGAAAGAGTGCTGAATATGGCTGATGCCGTATTGCTGCTGGTAGATGCTTTTGAGGGCCCTATGCCCCAGACCCGCTTTGTATTGCAAAAGGCGCTGGAGCTTAACCTGAAACCGATTGTGGTTGTTAATAAGGTGGACAAGCCAAACTGCCACCCTGATGATGTTCTTGAGGCTGTTTATGAGCTGATGTTCAGTCTTGATGCTACAGAGGAGCAGCTTGAGTTTCCCGCTGTTTTCGGTTCCTCAAAAGAGGGATGGATGTCGGCGGACTGGCGTAAGCCGGGTAACGATATAGTTTTTCTTCTTGATACAATTCTGGAATATGTCAGGCCGGCTGAAGCCAGGCATGGGAAACTCCAGATGCAGGTCAGCTCCATTGATTATTCATCATACCTTGGACGAATTGGGGTGGGAAGGGTCAGCCAGGGCAAAATCAGGGCGGGTATGCAGGTCTCTGTTGTAAAAGCCGACGGGAAAATCAGTAAATCGTTTGTAAAGGAGCTTTATCTTTTTGAAGGATTAACAAAGGAGAAGGTAAAACATGAAGTAGGGTCGGGTGAAATTTGTGCAGTGCTGGGTGTGGAGAATATTGACATTGGAGATACAATATCAGATTTCGACGAACCTGAAGGATTGCCGGTAATCAACATCGACAAGCCTACCATGAGCATGATCTTTACGATCAATAATTCACCTTTCTATGGCAGGGAGGGAATATTTGTAACATCAAGGCATTTGCGGGAGAGGCTGTACCTGGAGACGGAAAAGAACCTTGCAATGAAGGTCGGGGAAACAGAATCGCCGGAGAAACTGACAGTGTACGGAAGGGGCATACTGCATCTTTCCATACTGATTGAGACGATGCGCAGGGAGGGATACGAATTTCAGCTGGGGCAACCCAAGGTAATCCTTTCAGAAATAGACGGGGTTATTTATGAGCCCGTTGAATCACTTACTGTGCTGGTTCCGGAAGAGCACCAGGGTAAGGTGATCGAGATAGTAACCCGGCGCAGGGGGGATATTGTAAATATCATACCTAAAAATGACCGTACCGTGCTGGAGTTTGATATACCGGCGCGGGGACTGATTGGGTTGACCAATGCTGTGCTAACACTGACCGAAGGTGAGGCGATCATGGCCCACCGGTTTAAAGCATATGAACCATGGAAGGGTGAGATAGGCGGCCGCCGTAACGGGGCGCTTATCGCGATGGAATCCGGCACTGCCATAGCATACTCTATTGATAAGCTGCAGGACAGGGGAAAGTTCTTTATTGATCCCGGTGAACCGGTTTATGCGGGACAGGTTATCGGTGAGAATACCAGGCAGGATGATCTTGTGGTAAATGTTACAAAAACAAAAAAACTTACCAATATAAGAGCTTCAGGCTCTGATGACAAGGCGGCTATCACACCTGCGGTAAAATTCTCACTTGAGGAGGCGATGGAGTACATCCGTGAGGATGAATATGTTGAGGTTACACCGAAGTCAATCCGCCTCAGGAAGATATTTCTGGATGAGAATGAAAGGAAACGCAGGAGCAAAAACTGAAATTCCGGTACATATCAGAATACAGGGATAAATGCAGACGATAAATCATTAAATGCCTGACCAAAATAATACTGTAATATATTCATTCGTCTGCGTGGCATTTGAAAAATGTCATATATTTGTTAATAATAAAATTGTTATAAGAAAGTTTTATTGTTACATGATTTTATTTGTTTCCTTGAAAAGAGAACTTATATGAACGAGATCATTTTTATAGTTGAAGAATCTCCAGAAGGAGGTTTTGAAGCTAAAGCTTTAGGTTTCTCAATTTTCACAGAAGGTGAAAACATTGATGAAATAAAAATGAATATAAAAGAAGCAATCCGATGCCATTTTGAGGTTAATGCACCAAAGATTGTGCGGTTGCATTACATAAAAGAAGAAGTTTTCGCAGCATGAAAAGAATACCGCGAAATCTTTCGGGTACTGACCTTATAAAAAAACTCAAAGTCCTGGGTTATTTACCTACAAGGCAAGTTGGTAGTCATATCAGGCTTACAACTGAAAAAAACGGAACTCACCATATTACAATACCAAATCATTCTCCTTTAAGAATAGGGACTTTAGCAAGTATTGTAAATGATATATCAAACCATCTGAAAATAAGCAAAGAAGAACTTGTTGAGCAATTGTTCTGATGATGCCGAAAGATTAGTTCAGTTTCAGGCAGGCAAAATATCATTACCAGGCCCGATAACCCGTATCCGGCCGAGAAGTGGAAATGGGCTTTCGGCATAGGGTTTACCGCGCCAACAGAGTGCTGAGGATAATCGGGCTGACGGAAGATCTGAAGCCGGCGCGCGCGGACCTGCTCTTTGTCAGTATAGGGGAAAGAGCATACATAGCGGTCTTAATATTAACAGGCATGCATTAGCGGGGAGGATTTATTCATCTTAACCGGCAAGTGCCATGAAGAAAATAAGTTTTTTCCTGAAGGGCTGGTCCCTCCATCAGCATCTCTTTAAGGGATCATCAGCTCCTCTTTGTTCATTCATTTTTTTCATTACATGATGTTCCCGTGAGGGCAAGTGTCATGCTTGCCGCGCTGGGGGATGAATTCAATGCCGCAAGCCAGGTTACCGGTGAGGATGGTCTTTTCCTTTTTGACGGGATTGAGCTGTATGATACCACCCTGCTTGTGCTGCAGGGTAGTGTTTACAGTGAAAGAAGGGCCCAGCGCAGGGCCCGGCGTGGAGTGGATGACAGCTTCACTGCAGGCAGTGATAACTGGATATCCTTCCATTTAAGTGAACCTGAAATTGTTCCCGGCAGGGTTGACATACCGGCAGCCTCCATTGCTGAGGAGGTTATGGCGGCATATGTCGAAGATTCGATGAAGGACCCCGTGCTGTCGCATCTTGAGGATATCTGGCAACTTGAGATAGAGGAGGTGGAGATACGCCGCCGCCGGCCGGTAAGGAGAACAACCTTCCACAGAGCCATCCATGGCACCCCTTTCCGGCCCAGGGACAGGGTAATCCCTGATGAATATCCTTTTGTTCATACTTACAACAATCCGTGGGAACTGCTAAGGGTATTTCACCCTGCTATTATTACTGTTTCTGAATCATACCTCTCAGGACCCACAGGCGTACGCGCCACAGGACATCCAACTTCATTGGAATTTTCAAAAAAAACAGGAATATTTTTAGATGGCGTAGAGGTAAGCCCCGACGACCCTGATTTGGCCATATTAATGATAAGTGCATTGCCTGTCGAGAGAATATCCTTTATTGATGTATTACGTGAGCCACAGACCAATCTTTATGGTATGGGATATTCCATGGTAATTGCCTTTTACACAAAAACCATGGGAGATTATCGTGATGCCGGTACCGGCCCTCCTGGTGTGCTAAGTTTTAAATTTCCCGGGTATTACCGGGCAAGGGAGTTCTATTCGCCGATGTACGGTTTTCCCGGGCCACATCATAACCGGCCGGACTACCGCACCACTCTTTTCTGGGACCCGGAGGTCCACACTGATAGCGATGGCAGGGCTAAGGTGTCATTCTTTACTTCCGACAAATCATCTGTTTTCCGGGTGATAGTCGAGGGAATGACCGAAACGGGCATTCCGGTTTATGCCAGCGGAGAGATCCGGGTGGAGGCTGAATGAAAGAAGAAGAAATAATTCCTATTCCGGGTCGGTAATGCATTTTTTCCGTGCCCTATGGGCGAATGACCTCACTGCCCAGGGCTTTTCGGTTCAGGATCAGGTGGGTAATTATCTCAGTCAGGAAGATATAGTGATAAGCGAGGACGGACAAAAATACCTGAGTCACCGGGGAGACCTGACCGTTAATTACTTTGGCAATACAAGCTTTATCCGGTTTCTAAAATACCGGGTTTCTTTTGAGGAGAGTGGTTATTATGACCCGTTAGCCATAATACTGACGGGAGAGATGGGTAAGCAGCGTGTGGGAGAGGCTCTGCCCCCTGGTTTTGTTCCCCGATAACCGGGGCTTGTCATGGGTTCGCCATAAGAAGATGTGCTCTACGGTCTTACATTATATGTATACGGTTAAGTAAATACTTATAGCTCAAGATGCTTTTCAACCTCTTCCAAAAATTCTTTAACCTGATCAAATAATGGTAGCACTAGATTCTCGTCAAAATCAAACAAATCTCCATAGTCTCCTTTTTGCCTGTAATCAAATAACTTGGAGAATAGTTTACCCTGTTTTATATCAATCAGGCCCTTTTTTACAAACTGAAGATTAAACTGGTTCCTTGCACCATCATGAGTATGTGTTTCAATATTTTTTTTTAGTAGCAAAGCAATTACTGCATAAAAACATGCATAATAAAGCCTGTTTATTATCGTGTTCCATCTTTTTTTCTCCAATAGTATCAAAGCATCATCATAGGCTTCTAATCCTCTCTGATACCTGTACCGGATATAATCATCTCTGCTTTCAATGATCATAGCCTTATACCCTCTTTCTTAATGTTTTTATATAACGGCGAAAAAACCAGGTTTATGTTCCAGATCTTTTTTGGATATATGAATGTAGAAATGATTTCTCCTGTCTCAAGTTCCAGGTCATAAAGCGGTCCTCGGAATTTATCTTCTATCTCATTGGTTATCGCTTTGTTTTCGACTAAAATCAATACATCCCAGTCAGAATCTGCACGGGAGTCTCCCCGGGCTCTCGAACCGAAAAGCCATGCATCGGCGTTTGCATCAGTTTTTCTGATTACTAGCCTAATTTGGTCTATTAAATGGCTATTTTTCATCCTTTAAGATTGGACTCGACAAATCAAAGATACAACAAATTGTTTATCTGTAGACATACAAGTTATATCCCTACAACCTCCAGTCCGGCCAATTCCTGCAGCGGCATAAAATCCTTGTCGTTGTGAAGCAGCCTTATTTTGTTCTCTATACAGAAGGTGGCAATAACCATGTCAATGGTTTTTATAAGGGTGATCCCCTTCTTTCTCAATATTCTGTAGTTTTTTGAGGCGGCAATCGCGACTTCTTTTCCACAAAGGTTGAAGAAGGGCAGACTCTCCATAATTATTCTACCGGTTTCAAAATCCTTGTCCGACCCGAAGCCCTGCAATACCTCCAGCATTATAAGATCACCGGTAACAAATACTTCACTGCCCAGATTGTCATACAGGTAGTTGGCCTGATGGTTGTCGACACCATTGAAGTAATCAATCCAAACTGATGAGTCAACCAGAATCATTTGTCCATTCTCATTTTTTCAAGATCCCCTTGCCATTTGATCTTTCCCTTGAAAGCCTTGATCTTTTCCTGCTCCTTAAGGGAAACAATAAGCTTTAAGCCCTCCTCAACAGTTGCTTTTTTGGTTTTGTGTCCGGTTATTGACATGGCTTTCTTTATCAGGGCATCATCAATCACTATATTTGTCCTCATAATGTGTATGTTTTGTGCAAAGATACACATAATTATTTTAAGAACCGCAGGCAGCACTTTTGAGGCAGTGACACCACCCGGGGGTGCATAAAGATTCTTAGCAAACCGGGATATTACTTAAAAAACTTCAGGCAGCAATTCTTGAACTTTTTGCCGCTGCCGCAGGGGCAGGGGTCATTGCGGCCGGCTGCGGGCCGTGATGCTGTAACCGGCTGTTCCTTCTGCTTTATCCATTGCATCACATTTGCGGGAGGTTTTTTGGCATTCAGCTGCTTTGCCATATAGTCCATGTACGGCCTGACATGATCAAAAAACATCATATAGGCATTGCACAGGTAGTTCAGTTCCGGTTCACCATCCTCCGTCAAACAGAACCGGTGCTTTGGGCATTCGCCGTGACAGGCAAACAGGAATTCACAGTCGCGGCACTTTTTCGGGAGGGCTGTTCTTTTTTCCAGTCCGAACCTTGCCTGGCTTTCCTGCTGCATCATATCAAGAAGGGGTGTCTCTTTAATATTCCCAAGGAAATAGTCATGGTAAACAAAATGGTCACATGAGTAGAGGTCGCCGTTATGCTCCATCACCGTGGCATCACCGCATGTCTCAGAAAAAACGCATAGCCCGGGATTGCTTTCACCCATCCAGTTGGCCAGGGTGACATCGAAAAGCTGAACGTAATATTTGCCCACATCCTTTCTTACCCACTCATCAAAAATTTTAACAAGGAAATTCCCGTATTTTTCCGGCCTTACTGACCATTCGGTTACTTTTGCCTCTCCCCTGTAGCGGTGATGAACCAGGTGTACATCATCCTCTCCGGGATCGGCGGTGTGTCTTTCTACAATGGGTATAAACTGCATAAACTGACTGCCGATACTTTTCAGAAAACGGTAAACCTCCAGGGGTTTTTCAGATGTTTTATCGTTCACCACCGAAAGGGTGTTGAATTCAACATTATGTTTTTTAAGCAGCCTGACCCCCTCCATAACCCTGTTCCATGAAGGTTCGCCTTTTACAGTAACCCGGTAATGATCGTGCACCTCACGGGGCCCGTCGATCGACAATCCTACCAGGAATCCCTTTTCGTTCAGGAATTCACAGAATTCATCGGTTAACAGCGTTCCGTTTGTCTGCAAAGCATTTTCTATCCTTTTCCCTTCGGCATACTTTTGCTGCAGCTCAACGGCCTTCCTGAAATAATCCACTCCCAGCATGGTCGGTTCTCCGCCCTGCCACACAAAGCTGACCACCGGCACATCCTGCGATTGGATATACTCTTTTATAAATTTTTCCAGAAGGTCGTCGTTCAGCCGGTAGCCCTTTGCATAGGGATACAGGTTCTTCTTCTCAAGATAATAACAATAGGTGCAGTTCAGGTTGCAGGCAGGCCCCACAGGTTTAAGCATAACCTGGAATGCGGAGCGTTTCATTGGGAAGAAAAAATCCTTTGCAGAGTTTCCCGGCATTATGAATGGCCTTGATTTAAATATTTATAATTATTGCATGCCTCACATACACTGATAGCAAGTTCTGGTAAAATGCAAATATAGCATTATGAAAATATTTAATTCAATACCCGGCTTATATTAAAATAAAATTCACCGTAAGGCACTGTTTTTTTGATTATCAGGATCCCGGCATACCATAATGTTTCTTTGATTATTTTTTTCTATGTTTGTATGTCCCGGCTAAGTCCTGGCTGTAATTGCAAAAAATAAATGATAAATCCTGTCACTTCAAATCCTTAAAAGAAATGCTGACATTAGGATATGACCTTGGGAGCTCATCTGTCAAAGCAAGTTTAATAGATACCGAAACAGGCAAATGTGTTGCTTCTGCCTTTTTTCCTGAAGATGAGATGCCTATATCGGCTCCACATTCCGGATGGGCCGAACAGGATCCTGAGATGTGGTGGAAGTATGCCCTGATGGCAACAAAAGAGCTTCTGCGCAACCCTTCTGTTGATCCCGATGCGATAGCTGCCATCGGGATTTCTTACCAGATGCATGGTCTGGTGTTGGTGGATAAGGATTATAAACCCTTGAGACCTTCCATCATATGGTGTGACAGCCGTGCTGTGGATATTGGTAACAAAGCTTTTGAATCTATAGGAAGTGAAAAATGCCTTTCTGCCCTGCTTAATTCACCGGGCAATTTTACCGCCTCCAAACTGGCATGGGTAAAGGAGCATGAACCACATGTCTATGAAAAGATTTACAAAATAATGCTTCCGGGAGACTATTTTGCCATGAGACTTACCGGTGAGATTTTTATCACCTCTTCCGGACTTTCGGAAGGTATATTCTGGGATTTTACAAAAGATGATGTTTCCTCAATGGTTACTGACCATTTCGGGTTTGACCCGTCTTTTATCCCGGACGTGGTACCGGTTTTTTCAACCCAGGGAAGGCTTACCGGAGAGGCGGCAGGATTGTTCGGACTTAATAAAGGTGTCCCGGTAACCTACAGGGCCGGTGACCAGCCCAATAATGCCTTCTCACTCAATGTGCTTAACCCGGGTGAGATTGCTGCTACAGCAGGCACGTCGGGGGTCGTTTACGGTGTGAGTGACGAAATCAGGTATGACCCCCAGTCCAGGGTCAATACATTCGCACATGTTAATCATGAAAAGAAAAAAACCAGGCTGGGTGTACTTTTGTGTATCAATGGTACAGGGATACTTAATTCATGGGTAAAAAAGAATGTTTCCCCTGCACAGACAAGCTATGACGGGATGAACCGCATGGCAGAAACAGTGCAACCGGGCAGCGGTGGAATGATAATACTGCCTTTTGGCAACGGCAGTGAAAGGATGCTTGGCAACAGGGATACAGGTTGCCATATTGCCAATCTGAACTTCAATATTCATACTAAGGCTCATATTATGCGTGCCGTGCAGGAAGGAATTGTTTTTGCCTTTAAATACGGAATGGATATAATGAGACAGACCGGGATAAAGCCTGAAATAATCAGGGCAGGGAATGCCAACATGTTTTTGAGTCCGCTCTTCGGTAAAAGCCTTGCTTCGCTGACGGGTGCAACCATTGAACTGTACAATACTGATGGTTCACAGGGTGCTGCAAGGGCAGCAGCTGTAGGGGCAGGCATTTACTTTTCTTTCGATGAAGCTTTTAGCCAGCTAAAAGTGGTGCACAGGATATTACCCGACAGCGGACTTCTGCCGGTCCTTGAAGAATCATACAGGAGATGGGGCGAACTGCTTGATTTTCATCTGTCAGGTTCGGGAATAAAATAATTATCAAAATATTAATTAAAACTGAATGTTATGGAATATCTGAAAGGAGACAAGGAATATTTCAGGGGGATTGGAAAAATTAAATATGAGGGCCCTGAGTCTAAAAACCCGCTTGCTTACCGGTTTTATGATGAAAACAAGGTTGTTGCCGGTAAAAAGATGAAAGATCATTTCCGTTTTGCCGTGGCTTACTGGCACAGCTTCTGCGGTACGGGTGGCGATCCGTTCGGGCCCGGGACAAAACGATTTCCATGGGATCAGGATACCGATCCTGTTGCCAGGGCAAGGGAGAAGATGGATGCTGCATTTGAGTTTATTACCAAGATGGGTATCCCGTTTTACTGCTTTCATGATTATGACCTTGTTGATGAGGCCGGCACTGTAACTGAATCTGAAAAGCGGCTCAGAACAATGGTTGAGTACGCCAAAGAGAAGCAGAATGCTTCAGGTGTGAAGTTGCTCTGGGGCACTGCCAATTTGTTTTCTCATCCGAGGTATATGAATGGTGCCGCAACCAATCCCGATTTCAGCGTGGTTACCCATGCAGCAGCACAGGTTAAGAATGCCATTGATGCAACCATTGCCCTGGGTGGCGAAAACTATGTTTTCTGGGGCGGAAGGGAAGGATATTTTTCACTCCTTAACACAGATATGAAGCGGGAAATTGAGCATATGGCAAGATTTCTTACCATGGCGAGGGACTACGGCAGGAAAAACGGCTTCAAAGGAACTTTCCTTATCGAGCCAAAACCAATGGAACCAACAAAGCACCAGTATGATTATGATGTTGCTGCAATAATGGGGTTTCTTAACAAATATGGCCTGGCGGATGATTTTAAGATCAACATAGAAATTAACCATGCCACTCTTGCAGGCCATACTTTCCAGCATGAAGTGCAGGCAGCCGCAGATGCTGGTATGTTTGGAAGTATTGATGCCAATCGTGGCGATTACCAGAACGGATGGGATACTGACCAGTTCCCGATCAATATTTACGAGCTTGTTGAAACAATGCTTGTGATAATTGAGGCCGGTGGTTTTAAAACGGGCGGCATAAATTTCGATGCTAAAACAAGGAGAAATTCAACTGACCCTGATGACCTTTTCATCGCCCATATTGCAGGAATGGATGTTTTTGCAAAAGCCTTTGAGATAGCCTGGGATATTCTCGAAAACTCGCCCTACCGAAAGATGAGAGAAGATAGATACAAGTCGTTCGACACAGGTCAGGGTGCTGATTTTGAACAGGGAAGGCTTTCGCTGGAAGATCTTCGGAACCTGGCGGTTCAGAATGGAGAACCTCTCATGATCAGTGGCAGGCAGGAACTCTACGAGGCGATCCTAAATCATTATATAATTTAAACTAATCATCGCTATGGGTTCTGCATTTGATTTGATCGACTATATTGTTTTTATCGTTTATGTTTTAATGATAGTGGGGATAGGGTTATATGTGTCGCGGATAAAAAAGGGGACTGAACGGACATCGCAGGATTACTTTTTGGCCAGCAGGTCACTTAAGTGGTGGGCCATAGGGGCTTCTCTGATTGCCGCCAATATTTCAGCAGAGCACTTCATTGCCATGTCGGGATCAGGTTACAGGATTGGTCTGGGCATAGCTGCATATGAATGGATAGCGGCAATCGTACTGATTATAGTAGGAAAGTATTTTCTTCCGATGTTTCTTGAAAGGGGGATATACACCATGCCACAGTTTATAGAGAGCAGGTACAATAAAAGCGTCAGTGTTGCTTTCGCTGTTTTCTGGCTGCTGGTATATGTTTTTGTTAACCTGACATCTGTGATATGGCTGGGGGCACTAGCAATGGACCGTATCATGGGCATTCCCCTGATGTGGGGCATACTGGGGCTGGCGGTATTCTCTGCTGTTTATTCCATCTACGGGGGACTCAAGGCTGTGGCGTGGACTGATGTTGTACAGGTATTTTTTCTGATTGGGGGCGGACTGGTAACTACTGTCCTGGGATTGTACGCTGTTTCTGGCGGAGAAGGCATTTTTCAGGGGCTTTCTGTCATTTATGAAAAGGCAGGTGATTCACATTTTAATATGATAGTGACTGAGAATACCATCGTGCCCGACGGGGCAGGGGGGCTGACCGATGCTTTCCTGGACCTGCCCGGACTTGCGGTAATTCTTGGCGCAATGTGGCTTACTAACCTTGGCTACTGGGGATTCAACCAGTTTATTATCCAGAAGGGCCTTGCGGCAGAAAACATAAGGCATGCCAAGCGGGGTCTTATCTTTGCGGGATATCTGAAGATACTGATACCTGTAATTGTTATTCTTCCGGGAATTACTGCCTATGTCCTGTTTCAGCATCCTGAACTACTGGAGACCAGAGAGTATATAGGGGAGATCGGAAGGGCCGACGAAGCCTATCCCTGGCTGTTAAAGAATTTTGTGCCGGTTGGTATTCGCGGACTCACTTTCGCGGCACTGGTAGCTGCAATTGTTTCATCATTATCGGCCATGATAAACAGTACATCCACAATATTCACCATTGATATATACAAGCCCTTTTTCAGAAGAGATGCCAAAGAGAAGGAACTTGTCCTGGTTGGCCGCATTGTGGCACTTACCGCACTTATTATAGCTGTGGCGTCAGCAAGACCGTTACTTGGCGGACTGGATCAGGCGTTTCAGTATATCCAGGAGTACACGGGTTATATTTACCCTGGAGTAGTTGTGGTGTTCGGTATGGGTCTGTTCTGGAAACAGGCCACGGCCCGTGCTGCTTTATGGACTGCAATAGCTACTATACCTGCAGGGATAGTGATAAAGATATTTTTCCCCGGAATGCCCTTTATTCTCAGGATGGGCTATGTTTTTATCCTGTTGGTGTTTATAGCATCTGTAATCAGTCTGCGTGACAGGAATCTTGTCGAGGGTACCCTGCCAAAAGGCAGGAAAGCCAGATTCATGACAAATACAGGATACGGGTTTGTCATTGCCGGAATCATTACTTTGTTAACTGGTATTATGTTTATCGGCCCTCTTGCACATTTGGGTTTCGAATCAATATTCATGCTTGCAACAGGATTTGGTTTTGTCGGAATGATCTTTATTCTTAATTCCAGGATGAGAAAGGTTGACGAAAAATCATTTGACATTAATCCGGAACTGTTTAAAACCGGAAAGGCATTTAACCTGGGAGCTGCCGGCATAATATTGATCGTGGGGCTGCTTTACTATTTTTTCTGGTAGTAAACCATTAATCGAACCAATTTTTCAGAGGCTGCATGCTCTTCTGCAGAAGGCCGGCCCGATAAAAGAAAAAAGGCTGCTTTTCAGGGCAGCCTCTATTTTCAATTTTTTAATTATTATTAATCCTTTATGCAGCGTACATAACGAAGTTCAAAATTTTGCGGCGAATCCCACGCATATTCTATATTAACGCCATCATTTACTGTTTGAAGAAGAACATAGTGATTCACTATCCCTTCCGGCTCACTCTGAGTAGACGTCCAGAAGCCGGTTGAGTTTCCAAGATCATTATAATAATACATATCATCATATTCATCATATGAACCATATCCGCCAGGCCTTGCATCAAACCTTGATTCGTTGGTGCCATCCCATATTTCCCTCGATTTCATTTTTGTGCCTGCAACCTGGTCTCCGAGATAATCAATCATTTCTGTCCATTCAGCTTCACTCGGCAGATGCCATCCGGCAGGACAGATACCCTTTACCCCGCTTGGCTCAGCATCACTGGCTGTTCCTCCGCTAGCCACCTCCCATGGATAAAGGAAACCATAAACGTCGCCAAGGGCGGTGTCATCATTATAAACTTTAACTCCTGCTTCTCCATATCTCAGGTTATCGGCCATCCAGATCTGGTTTCCTATTTGGATCCACCTGTATTTCCTGCCATTGCGCTCGTCAATGAATGTGAGTTCTTCAACAGTGCCTCCAAGATTAATATTGCCCTCAACATCGATATCTTTGGTTGCATTCACCGTGGTGGCAATAAATGTAGTATCCCTGGTTACACGAAGAAGGTTCCTGAGCTCGCCGGCATTGTCAAATCCGGTAATTGCAAATCCGCCAAAGGGGTCACTTTTTGTATAGTCGGTATCTATAAAAATGTTGGAGCTTCCGGGTGTTATGTTTAAGTAATGGGTTGAATCGCCGGACTTCTGCGATGAAAAGCCGCCGACTGCAAAGCCGGCCCTTGAACCCTTGGCGGGGCTGTCGTCAAACCAGAGCCTTGTGCTGTCTGCAGTGACACGAAGGAAATCAGTGGTCCCTTCCTCTTGTTTCTGGTTTGTAAACCCGCCTACTGCAAAACCACCCCTTGAACCTTTCTGTTCTGCCACATCCTGGTCAAGCCAGATAAAGAAGCTTTCAGGGTTAAGGCTCATGAATTCCCGGCTTGTTTCCTGCTTCTGTGATGAGAAACCACCAACAGCGAATCCTGCCCTGCTACCCTTGGCAGGATCATCTTCAATGAAGATCATGACACTGTCCCTTTCAACAACAAGGAAGTCGGTCACCTCATTCTCTTTCTGAGATGAGAAACCTCCAACGGCAAATCCGGCCCTGCTTCCTTTTGGTGAATCTTCATCAATGTTGATCACCACTCCCGATTCATATACTGCAAAGATCACCTCACCGTCTTTATTCTGAACCTGGAAAACAGGTTCTTCTGAATCGTGACCTTCCGCTGCCTTGACAATGCCTACAGAACCGGCTTTCTCAGCATACATGGAGAAGGGGACTGACAAGAGCTGGTTGGTACCTATATGCTGGTATTCAGTGCCTCCTTCAATATCAAGCTCTATCTTAAGAAAGTAGGGGCCTTCCGACCAGTTAATGTCTGAGAATGACTCCGAACTTTGTCCCTTGCCTATTTCCAGGCTTATCACCCCAAACTGGTTTGTTGTAACGCCTTCATCATGTGTTTCTGTGTAAACTGATTCACCCTCAATCTCTCCCTGTAAAATACTCAGTCTGAAGGCAACAGATTGTTCGGGTAAAACTTCTCCGGCAGAGTTCCTTACCACAGCCTGATACTGAAAGGCTGCAGGTGACTGGGCAGCAAGTGTATAACCTGCAAATGCCGTAATTACTAATAAAAGTATACGTTTTACCATAATAACAGGATTAATTGTTTTAACTATGATTTCTATAAACAGATACAATATTAAAAAAATTATTTATAAACAGTATAAATAATACTAATAATATTAATATTTATCTCAGGCTAATTTACGACAATAATAATAACAAGTCAATTATTTGGGGAAATTTAAATGACTTGATTTCAGCCAGATATTATATGTTACGTTGTTATGGTCCGGCGAATAACTATTCCTGTCTTTCAGGCGCCCGTTTATATCTTACAGGAGCTTCCGGTTCCGGGAGTATTTTCACCGGGTTTTCTTCAAGGAGCTTCAGGGCTTCCTCAACGGCTCTCTCCAGTTGTGGATCCTGTCCTTTTATTACCAGCTCAGGAATCATTTCCACTTCAATATCAGGTGCCACGCCTTCGTTTTCAACTGCCCACTCACCATCGGTGTCGTAGAAACCTCCCCTGGGAGAAACCATGGCCCCTCCGTCAATAAGCCGTGGGTAATCCCATATTCCCACCAGTCCTCCCCAGGTTGTTGTTCCCACTACAGGCCCTATCTCCATAAATTTGAACATATATGGCAGTAAATCACCGCCTGAGCCTGCATGTTCGTTTATTATCATGACTTTAGGACCCCATATACCTGCTCCGGGAGATGTAAAGGGCAGTTCAGGGTTAATCCGGTTATTGAAAAAGCCGTGCAGGTCCCTTGACATTATATCAACCATGTAGTCGGCTGCCGAACCACCGCCGTTAAAGCGTTCATCTATAACTGCCCCCTTTTTGTGTTGCTGGGCAAAGTAGTAACGGTTGAAATAGGAGTATCCACCCTGACCTGTATTGGGCAGCCAGACATAGGCCAGCCTGCCGTCTGACATCTTATCGACTTTCCTTATATTCTCTTCAACCCAGTCCAAACGCCTGAGGCCGGCTTCACTGCTAACGGGAACTATTGTTATCAGCCATGATCCTTCATATTCAGGTTTGTTGTTTACCCTGAGCACTACCTGTTTGTTGGCTTTGTTCTCAAAGAGGCTGTAGGGATTGACCGGAACCTCAAGGTTAGAACCGTCAACGGCAATGATATAATCTCCTTCTGCAACTCTTACACCAGGGGCGCTGAGTGGTGAACGCAGATCAGGATTCCAGTTTTCTCCGGTAAAAATTTTTTTTATCCTGTATCTTCCGTTATCAACTGCCAGGTCCGCTCCCGGCAGTCCGGCAGGGTTTGATTGAATATCAGGCATATCACCGCCAAACACATATGAGTGTCCCATTGATACCTCTCCTCCCATTATTCCCAGCAGATAATTAAGGTCATCACGGTGCTTAATATGTTCAACAAATGGTTTATACCTGTTGTAAACCTCCTGCCAGTCCGCGCCATGATAGTTGTCAACATAAAGGTAATCGCGGTATACCCGCCAGGCTTCTTCAAATATTTGTTCCCATTCCTGTTCCGGGTTATGTCTGGCCTGCAGACTGCTGACATCAATTTGTCCGTCTCCAACCGAAGGCTTTCCTTTTGTCTCAACAATTCCCCATTGTCTGCCTGAGCGGTACAGTAATTTCCGGCCATCTGCCGAGACACTGTAATACTGGACTGGAGAGAGGTAGCTTTCAGCTTCGCGTTTATCCAGTTCATAAAGATGCAGCACAGGGCCGGGTTGCCCGGTGACCGATTCCATGTAAAAAATCATTCCTTCGCCTGCAGTCGACAGATTGCTGTAATTTTTTGAAGGCACATCTACAGACAGTATACGCTGGTCAATACCATCAGGATCAATTTTTACTGTTACTTCCTTTTCCTTATCGTTGTTTTCCTCATTTTCATCATCAGCAGATTCTTCATCGCTTTCAGGCAGGAGAGGTGAGGGGTCATCACTGTTCAGTACTATCAGGTATATTGCCCGGGTAACCGGTTTTTCATAGGAACTCATATCCAGCCAGCCTGTGTTGAGACCGAAATCGGTACTTGCCAGGAAGTAAAGGTATTTACCTGATGCATCCCAGGCGGGGGAAACTGCATCTGACATGCCGTCGGTAAGCTGCAATATCTCATTATTATCAAGTGAATAAGCTTTTATTGCATGGAACTGGTTTGTAAGCCTTTTTGCATAGGCTATCCATTTAGAATCGGGCGACCATACCGGGTCCATTGTTCTCTGGGGATGGATGAACCTGTCCTGGTCTATCATCTTCACATTACCTGATTCAATTTCAACAAGCCAGAGCTTCAGGTCGGCATCTGTATATAAGATATACTTTGAATCAGGAGACCATGCGGGGGTGTAAATAAAGTTCGGCTCGGGAAGCTCTATTTCCCTCGGCTCATCCAGTCCGTCCTGTGTACCTGTCATTAACCTGTATTCGCCGGATTCATCAGAGAACCATGCGATCTTTTCCCCGGAAGGCGACCATATGGGATAAATTTCCCTGGTTCCCGGAGAGCCGGTGAGGTTACGCCAGTCCCCCTTCTCAACTGGAACGGTAAATATGTCTCCCCGGGCTTCAAATACCGCCCTTACTCCGCCGGGTGACAACGACCCGTTGGTGGCGGAATTGCCTGTGTTCTTCCAGCCAGGCATTGCCCAGGGGAAATCTCCCCGGACACTTACAGTAAGCTTTTCTGATCTCTCAATTGAAGGATTATATTTGTATATATCGCCTCCGTATTCATAAACCAGGAGTCCGCCGCCTGAACTCAGATATTTGATATCATATTCCGAATAGAAAGTAAGCTGTTTCAATGTACTGCTTGCCATATCATAACTGTACAGGTTCATTGTATAATCACGATCCGAAAGGAAATATACGGTATTTCCGATCCATACGGGATGCTGGTTGCGGGCATTATCTTCCTGGGGGAGTTCATACAGAGAATGATCTTCCATATTCAGCACCCAGACAGGCCTGTTCTGACCACCCCGGTAGTTTCGCCACTCTTCATCCGAAGGTCTTACCAGCTCATATGCAAAGCGCTTTCCGTCGGGTGAGTATTCCCCCCTGTAACCTCTTGGTATCGGCAAAGCTTCAGGAAGGCCGTCATCAAATCCGACTGAAAAGAATTTCGGATAACCAACTGGAGCACTTTCCCTGCCAGAAGTAAAGACTACCTTGCCATCAGGGGTCCAGCCCCTTACAATATCGGCTCCCGGATGCCAGGTAAGACGCTTCATCTCACCTCCTTCGACAGGAATGACATAAACGTCGGTACTTCCCGCAAACTGACCGCTGAAAGCAATCCACCGGCCGTCAGGGGAAAATTTGGGATTTGATTCAATACCCCGGAAACTGGTAAGCCGTTTTGCCTCGCCTCCGTTCAGGCCGGTGATCCAGATATTGCTGCCATAGGCAAATGCAATATGATTTTCACTTACCGCAGGCTGCCTTAGCAGGCGGGTTTCATTTCCTGTAGCTAAGGATAAAATAAATAACCCTGTTATCAATAATATTTGTTTTTTAAACATCATAATAAATTTTAGATTAGGAAGGTGCAAATTAAAATAAAGATATTGAAAAAACATTGATGTATCATACAACATTTTGTAATAACAAATAAGTCTGTTATATTTGCAGCGCCAATTTGGCAACCGGGGCGATTAGCTCAGCTGGTTCAGAGCACCTGCCTTACAAGCAGGGGGTCACTAGTTCGAATCTAGTATCGCCCACAGAAAAAATCACTTATCGATACTGGTAAGTG
>JAWODJ010000067.1:0-3526 GCA_046483315.1 Bacteroidales bacterium
TCTGGACGGGACTAAACAGGGGTTTAAGCCCCTTTTTTCAATTTTAACAATTTTGACTGTAATGCACGTGAATATTGACTTGTAATATAATCGTTTTATTAAGTCTAATTAAAAATGTTTAAAGATTGTTAATAAAAAGTGTCCCTAAAAGTGTCCACGTATAGTTATGTAGTCTTACATTTACAGTATGAAAATAGCAATGAATTTTTATCTGAAGGATTCCCAGGGTTGGAACCCTCAGAAATGGAAAAAAACACAGATCAGAAAAACGGATCTGCCGACACCTATCATTTTATACGTCCACTACAAAGCCAGCCGCTTTAAAATTCCCATTGAACAAACTGCCCGTCCTTCAGAATGGGATTTTGAACGGCAGCGTTACCGCACTGCCCGAAACGTTACAAACGCGATTGAAAAGAATACCAGACTGGCCGCACTGAAGGTTAAAGCAGAAAAAGCCCTATTGGATTATCTGAATGATAATGACCAGGTTTTTCCGACAGCTGCGGAACTGAGGGAACGTATCAAAATAGCCTTCAATCTAAAGGAGCAAACCCGGAAGGATCTGTTTACTTTCTTTCAGCAGATCATTGACCAGAAAATATACGATGCAGGGGACACCCCGCACCGGAATACGGATATTCCTTCCTATCAATACACATTAGAAGCCCTGCAAAAGTATGCAGCAAAAAAACGTACGCGGGTGGATTTTGATACAATCGATTTGGATTTTTACCACAGCTGGAAAAAGTTTCTGGCCGAAGATTTGGGCCTTAAAACCAATACCATAGGGGTACGGATCCGCAGGTTAAAGTCTGTTATGATCAGGGCCACGGCCATAGGACTGAATAAGAACCTGATCTACCAGGATCCGGCCTTTAAGACAATATCAGAGGAAAGCAAAAGCATATATCTGTCAGAGGCCGAACTGGACAAGCTGAATGAACTGGAATTAACACCGGATTTGGACATAATCAGGGATCTGTTCCTGGTCCTTTGCTGGACGGGATTAAGGGAAAGCGATCTAAACCAGGTGAAGCGATCCAATATTACCAATGACACCCTACATATTAAACAACAGAAAACCGGGGGGAGAATCAGCATCCCATTGCACCCGGTGGTCATGGAGATCCTGAAAAAGTATGATAACGAACTGCCGACACGGACCCAGCAGTATATGAACAGGAAGTTGAAACTGATCAGCGTAAAACTGGCTGAAAAACTGCCGCTGGCGGAAAAGGATTACAGTTTGATCAAAACCCATACGGGCCGCCGAACCTTTGCCAGTAATATGATCCTTCGCGGGATCCCCGCAAGGGATGTAATGGCGGTAACAGGACACAGGACGGAACGGGATTTCTACCGTTACCTGAAAATGGCACAAACTGAATTGAATCAAAATATCCGGCTTTCATTCGCAAATGATGTGAAGCTGAAAAAAGCAAATTGACATGATACAAGATGAAGCATATATTACAGACTTCTTAAAAAATAGTCGGGATTAAAGGTTGTAAAAATACGTAATACATTGTTATAAAGTATTTTATAGACTACCATGAAAAAATAACTATACATTTACAAATGTATATCAAAAAATAAAACTATACATTCCATTTTTTCAAAGTACTTGTTGATAGATTGTTGAAAAGAAAAGGGTAAACATAATCAATACTTTTGTACATTTGCTTAAATAAATGCATGTCAGTCGAATACGCATAACAGACTGATAACAAGCAAATTACACAAACCGCATGATTATGAATACCCTATTCAACAACGAAAACAAAGATATGGCAATCAAACCAATTGGAAAAAATTTCGGGCTGGAAAGAATCAACAATGATAAGTTTATTCTTTACCGGCATGGTATACCAGATAAACAGGTAGAGTTTAAAACAAGTCTTGATAAGCGGATCTTTGCTGTTGATCTGGTTTTAAAACATGAGGTAATAAAGAGCCGTGTCGCGGATGCTTTAGATGTTACCAGGAAAACAATAGACGTATGGCTTGAGACCTATCAGCGAGGCGGTCATGCAGCCCTGGTCAATAGTGCGAAAAAAGGTTCAGGGCGAAAGAAACAGGAAGACATTGTACGCCCCTTCGGCAACAAATTCAATGAATATGAAGCCCTTAGGAAAGAGGAGCGGGAGAGGGAAGATGAAATCAAAAAGTTGCAGATTCACCTTAATTTCCCTGTGGCAGGAGATGAACTACCGCCTCAAAGCGATCTATTCTCACAAGAACATGACTGGAGAGAGAATCGTTATGCCGGGAGCTATATATATTGGGCCATATTTCAGGGGCGTTATAATGTAATGGGTTTATTTACATGGCTATATGAAAAGTGTAATGTGCTCGTGTATTTATTTTTGATGATGCACGTGACAGGTATAAAAACCATAGAGCGGCTAAAAACGGTATATAAGAGAGAGTTCGGGGAGTTAGCAGGGATAAAACGTTTGCCGAGCCCTCCTGTGCTCTGGAAGATGATCCATCAAGCAGTTTCTTTGAAACGGAGCAGTCAGGCCGTCGATTATTTTTTTAAAACACAGATAGCCAGGGGATTTGTTTCGCTATGGTATTTGTTTATAGACGGACATTTTATAGGCTATACCGGGAAAGAGAAAGTACACAAGAATTACCACACCCAGAGCAGGGAGATGCATCCCGGGCAGAATGAGATATATATACATGACAGCTCAGGTTGTATCGTCTATTTTGAGCTACAGGAAGGCAAGGGGGATATGGTTGAAGTGATCCGCAGGAAAAGTGCTGAATATGCAAAGTTCATCAATGGGATTGCTCCTTTGTTTGTTGTCGACAGGGAATTATGGGGAATAAAGAAATTTCAGTATCTCTCCGATTGTCGCTTTGTAACCTGGGAGAAGAGCACAGACTCCAAAGCGGTGAAATCCCTGGATGACAAATATTTTGACAAGTATCTGCGGGTAAATGGAACTGATTATCAGCTGTATGAAACATCCCGTGTATATAAAGATATCGAGGGCAACCACATTGAATTGCGCCGGATAATCATATGGAACACCAGGACCAATACTCGGCCTGTTGCCGTAACCAACGATAAGTATGAAGATACCCAAACCATTGCCCGGGCGATGTTAAATCGCTGGGGGAAAAGTGAAAACAGCTTCAAGCACATGGGTGATCTCACCAGCATGCAATACAACCCCGTACTGGAGATCACAAAAGAGAGTGACAATCAGCAGGTATATAATCCGGAATATTCAAAACTGCAGAAAGAAATCACTCAAGTCAAAAAGCACATCAAGACCCTTGAGTTGAAGATAGGGCGTAAACCTGTCACTCTCAATAAAGACGGGAGTTTACGAAAGAGCGCTTCACGGGATTGGTTGGTTAGTGAGAAGGAAAACAGCCAGGATAAACTCAAAGTTTTAAATCAATCCATCAAACAGACTGCTCAGTATATTGATACCGGCAATATAGGTGACTATGAGAAGTTTATGGTAATAGAGACCGAGGGTAAGAGGCTATGGGATTTAGCCGG
>JAWODJ010000083.1:0-63577 GCA_046483315.1 Bacteroidales bacterium
AGGATATGGTAACCGGAAAGAATCCTGATGATCGCGGTTTTTACAGCGAGGAATTAACGGGAGAAATAGCCGAAGCCACCTGGGGAGGCTGGAGCGATGCCTACGATAATGATCAGCGACCGGTAAATTTCATCTGTGTATTCGATATTTTACTGGCTTATTACCTGAACCCGGAAGCTTTTACCGACAACCAGCTTTATATCCCTGAAACGGGAAATAATGTTCCCGATATCATCGATGAAGCACTTTGGGAAATCGACTGGTGGCTGCGGATGCGCGATTCCGAAGGAGGTTATCTTACCGGCCTTACCAATATCCGGCCGCCCGAGAATGTAAATTATGCCGGCGCCCCATGCGCATGGCAGGGATGGAATGTAGCTGCTGCATGTGCTATGGCGGCCGATTGCTTCCGTTTGGCCGGCAACAAAAAACTGCAGAAGAAATATACCGATGCTGCACTGGAAGCATATAACTGGGCCATGGCGCAAGCCGACAAGATGCCGGACATTGAGGTCAGCGATTTACGCGGACGGGATTTGAAATTGACGGCAGCGGCTTTCCTGTTTAACCTTACAGGCGACAAAAAATACGAGGAGGTGATTCACGGGGAGAGTGTGGCGGTAAATGCCGATGCCAAAATCCGCAATCCCGGAACCTGTCAGCAGCAGTATGCTTCTGTGGGATACATTTTCACCCCGCAAAAAGTAAAATATGCCGGTTTGCAATCAAACATGAAGAAAATAGTTATTCAGCAGGCAAAGGATGATTACCTGGCAAAAATGGAAAAAAGCCCGACAAAAGCTGCACGCTGGTTAAGCGGATGGGAAGGAATGGTGCAGACATCGAATGAAATGTCGCTGGTTGCCATTGCCCATAAAATAAGCCCAAATCCCGCTGATAAAGCCTTGTTCGAAAAAGGACTGTATGCCGAGGCGGAATGGACACTGGGAAGAAACCCCCTTGGTTTGGTTCAGATGACCGGTTTGGGTGAACGCAGCGTCACGCAAACATTCGCACCCGGACGCCGCGATGGCTATCCGGGTTTAACTCCAGGCTGGACTCCTTTCATGTGCCGTGACGGATGGGGAAGCGGCGATCATACCTCCCGCTGCGAGTTCTATACGAAATATTATTATCCGGAAGACAAAAAAGAATGGCCCTGGGGAGAGCATTTCTGGAACAGCCGCTATTGCGTGCCTAACAGCGAAGCCACACCACAGCAGACTTTCAGGCAAAAAATTGTGCTGTATGGATATTTGTATGGAATGAACAGTACGACAAAATAATGAAAGAAAATCATTCTGAGAAGTAAAAAAATGAATGTTAAACTGTCGGAAAAGAATTATAATTAATACTCACAAAAAATATTATGATGAAAAAACTGCTGTCTTTTAATTTCCTGTTTACATGCTCCGCACAAATTGTTTTAGCAGGTACATTAAATGAAGCCTATTGGGATCGGTTTCGCAGCTTTATTGGAATGACGGCGAAACGGGATATAATCGTTCAGATTGAGATATGGGACCGCTGGGATTATGGCCGTGTATGGGGCGGAGCCTACTCGGCTGAAGCGTGGTCGGCACATCCTTTCAATCCCAGGCACAATATAAATTACACTGCCGAAGAGAGCATTCTGGATGAAGAGGAATTCAATCATGAGGTTTATACCAGTGATTACAATATATTCCGGGCAATACCCGAACTGGATGATGACCCGTTGGTGTTGTCTTTTCAGCAGGCTTTTGTAGACAGAATTCTCTCCGTTACATTCGAACACGACCATATTCTTTATTGCATCAGCAACGAAAGTACGGCATCGGAGGAGTGGGCCCGCTACTGGGCGGAGTACATCCGCAATAAAGCCGGGGAGGCGAATAAAAACATTGAAATCACCGAAATGTGGAATGCACACGATTTGACCGATTCGGTGCACCGAAGGACATTTGATCATCCCGGGCTCTATTCTTTTGTGGATGTTTCGCAAAATAACCTCCGTGATGGCCAAACTCATTGGGACAATATGCAGATTGCACGTCAAATTGTAGCCGACCCGCCCCGGCCTGTAAACAACAATAAAATTTATGGCGGTTCGGCACTTGGCGGCGGTATTCCTGAAGGATTAAATAAATTCTGGAGAAATATCCTGGGCGGGATCGCATCGTCGCGGTTCCATCGTCCCGGCCCGGATTACGGCTACTTTAGCATTGGTCTGAGCGAACTGGCCCAAACCCAGATACGGAGTGCCCGGATGTTTGAGGAGGTATTCAATGTTTTTCGTGCAGAGCCGGATATTGAAGGCAGATTGCTGATTGACCGTCAGCCCAATGAAGCTTACCTGGCTTTTACAGATAGCGAACAGTATGCCATCTATTTTACCGATGGCGGTGAAGTGAGCCTTGATTTAACAAATGCACAGGGAAAGTTCAGGATGATGTGGCTGGATATTAACAATAGCCGGTGGCTGGTGGAAAAAGAAATTTCAGGAGGCGATATTGTTGAACTTAAAACACCGGATGCAGGGCACTGGATTGTGGTTCTGCATGAGAATGAGGGAAAAATCATTCATTAGTTTAAAGAAAATTTTTTAAGTATTTTAGGCTGTGTAATCAATACCATTTGTAATGAAAAATCAACATACCAACAGGATTTTAATTGTTATTGGTTTCGTTATTCCGTGCATTTCTACTCATGCGAAAGACAAACCCAACATTTTATGGATAACACATGAGGACTTAAGTCCTATTTATGGGTGCTATGGGGATGAGTATGCCTATACACCCAATATTGACAAGCTTGCAAAAACCGGTATTCGGTTCTCGAATGCCTATTCCAACGCCCCGATTTGCGCACCGGCACGTTCCACGCTAATTACTGGAATGTACGCCACCTCGCTGGGCACGCAGCATCTGAGATCCGACATACCTGTACCTGAAAATATGAAAATTTTACCCGAGGTTTTACGTGAAGCTGGATATTATACCACCAACAACGTTAAAACCGATTACAATTTCAGTCACGAGGGACGTTGGGATGAAAGCAGCAACCAGGCCCACTGGCGCAACGGCCCGGAAGGAAAACCTTTTTTCAGCGTGTTCAATTTTATGATTACCCACGAAGGCCCCATCAACCGGCTAGATTCGGAGGATACGGAAATACTTAACCTTCATCATAATCCGGACAAAGCGAAATTGCCGCCCTTTTTACCCGACAGTCCGCGCATGAGGGAAATATGGGCACACAGTTACGATTTGCTTTCTGTGTTTGACCTGGAAGTAGCAAAACTTCTGGAACAATTAAAAGAAGATGGATTATATGAAAACACCATCATTTTTGTATTCTCCGATCATGGTACCGGTTTGCCCGGGTATAAGCGCTGGCTGAACAATGACGGACTGCAGGTGCCTTTTATTCTTCACGTTCCTGAAAAATATAAGAGCTGGGTGGAAAATATTTCGGCGCCGGTAACCGGCAGAATGGTGGGATTTGTAGATTTCGCCCCCACAGTAATTTCCCTGGCCGGGGCCGAAATTCCGGATATGATGGAAGGTCGTTCTTTTCTGGGCAAAGAAAGCGAACCCAAAAAATACATTTTCGGTTACCGCGACCGGGCCGATGATTGTTACGATATGTCGCGTGCAGTTACCGATGGCAGGTATTTATATGTCAGGCATTTTATGCCGCAATTGCCCTATTTTCAGGAAGCCATTATATTCAGCGCACAAAAAGGGGGAAGTTATCAGGAAATTCATCGGTTAAAATCGCTGGGCGAGTTGCCCGAACCAACTCAGGCCCTTTTCAGGGCCAAACCGGTAGAACAGTTATTCGATCTTAAAACCGATCCGCTTGAACAGAACAACCTGATTGATAATCCGGAATATGCAAACAAAATAAATGAGTTGAAGGATCAATTATTCTCATGGATGATTGAGTATTACGATTCCGGTTTACTGAACGAGGGAGAATACATGCTGCGCGCAAAAAATGCAGGTAAAAGTGTTTACGAAACCGTGCAGCAATATTCTCAACCGGAATTCAGTAAAATTGCGCAGGCAGCTCAACTCCCGGGCAAAATAAATAAGAGTGAAGAACTCATTCCTTATTTGCAATCCGGTGACAATGCCATACGGTATTGGGCTTTAGTGGCGGCAGATGCTTTTAACGGCGATATAGAACCGGTAAAACCTTTGCTGGAGAATATGCTGGAAGACGATTACAGCGTTGCAATTATGGCTGCTGAAATACTGGTAAAAAGATGTGGAGCCCCTCATGCTTTGCAAAAATTTGAGCAATTTCTGAAATTGGACGATGAACCTGTTGCACTTCAGGCCGCCATCAGTCTCAGGCGGACAGGGGAGAAGGCAGCGCCTTTGGTGCCGGTAATTGAAAATGAGATTATGCCGATTTATTCAGGTGATGTCTGGGGACGTTACAAAACCTGGAGTTACCCCATGTTCATTGGAATGGCCCTGGATCAGACAATGATAAATTGCGGTAACCTTGTAAAGGTTCGATAAAAACTATAAACTTACTGCTTATTTCATAATTGTCAGAAAAATTAATGGATTAATGCGCTATGGTCTTCATGACACCCAGGCTACCTGTTGACACATGCCATCTGCATGAGATGCCGGCTCGTTGAGGTAAGGTCAGAATGTTCCTGTTTCCCGGCGAAGCTGAAAATTTTGCAGTCCGGTATTATAGGTTGACTTCAGATAAATACATAAAGGGTGTAGATTACCAGTGCGGTCAAAGAAGTCTTTGCCAATTCTTCCTTAAGGTATTTTAATGCCTTGGAGAGATGATTTTCAGCAGTGCGGGGTGAAATATTCAGAGTTCTGGCAATTTGTTTTATTTTCATCCCTTCCTGCCTGTTTAGATTGTAAACGGTTTTTTGTTGGGCCGGGAGTTTATCGATCGTTTTACAGGCCAGTTCAAATAATTCATTGTATAAGACTGAGCTGTCGGTATTGTTAATGCTGACAGGGGAATTATCTCGCAGATAGTCTTTAACCTTCGCCTCAATCGATTTCCTTTTGCAATTATTGCGGATGGAATTACAGGCAATGGTGACTATATAATTCTCAAAATTTAATTCAACATTCACCTGACTTCGTTTTTCCCACAATTTAACAAATACCTCCTGTACAATTTCTCCGGCACTATATGGATCTTTGAGTAACCCTAAAGCCAGATTGTACAGTCTTCTGCTGTATTTGTTATAAATCGCATCAAATGCAGCCGGATCTCCCTCCTTAAGTTCTTTTATGATCGCTTTTTCTTCCATCGTATAAATACTGAAGATTAATTGATCTGAAGATGCTCATCTACAGTTTATTTGTTCTTTTATTCAAATGTAAAACTTTTTATCCGAATAACTACCAGTCTCAACTGCTTTTTCATGACCAACTGATCATAGCCAGGTATCCTTTAATTGTTTTTTGAGTAATCGAAATCGGTTCTTACCCACGTTAAAAAGGTCCGGATAAGAAGAAATTGCAGAATTCTGTTTTCAGAATCTGAGCGATTTGAGATATACAGCGGCAGATTCAAGGCATCCCAGTCCATCCTGCGCATTGTCCTTTTCTACAAAAAAGTGCTCTATATCCTGGTCCAGTGCTTCCGATATAACTTCCTGAAAATCGATAATGCCATCTCCCGGGCAGGCAAAATCCTGTTCTTCTCCGGGAGCCATATCCTTGATATGCAGCAACGGATATCTTCCTCTGTATTTTCTCAGGGTCTCAATGGGATCAGCCCCTCCCTTTCTGGTCCAGTAAATATCCAGTTCACATCTGACAAGATCTTTATCGGTATTTTCCATCAGATAATCAAAGGGAACGATACCCTCTTCGGTGGGGTGGAATTCAAGGTCGTGGTTATGCCAGCAAAGGGTTAATCCCCGTTCATTGCAGACCTCTCCTATACTATTAAGCACTTCAGCGCTCTCCTTGCAGTTGTCCAGCGAAAGCGGTGCTCCTCCGAACCAGGGCCAGTACATGACAGCATACCGAAGCTCAAGTGCATTCAGTCTGTCGAGAGCACTGTTCACCTCGTCCATATTCCTTGAAAAGCTGCCTCCACCTGCAACTGGTCTGAGGCCTTCACTGTTGCAGAACCGGAGAAAAGAGGCTGCCGATTCACCCAGGTAATTTCCGGTTTCAATTTCGGTATATCCCATTTCGACAGTCTTTGAGAGCACTTCTTTCCAGTCCCCTTCCCTTAATTCCCTGCCGATTATTCCTGAAATAAAACCTATGTTATCAAGCCTGTTAACCCGGGATCCGTTGCAGGACAGGAATGTTCCGGGTATCACGACGGCTGCTGTACCTGCCGTTACAGTTTGTAAAAATTTTCTTCTGTTAATCATAATCAGTTATTTAAGATTATCCGATCTTCGGGAGAGTCCACGGTGACCTGTATTGCGGAGTTATCAGTTCATTGGCTTTATCGTTATTTGTAAAGCGGGAATTTGCATCATCCCAGATTAGAAGTGATGCTCCAACTCTTGCTGCAATATTGGGGATGTGTGCATGAATTGCAGCTGCTCTTCCTGTCTCTGGCGGACAAAGAGGTGTTTCCCGGGACTTTATGCAATCAAGAAAATTTCTGACATGTGATGAATGAGCTTCCCTTGTTCCTGTAATGTGGATTGCTTCAGTCTTATGGCTATTGGTGCTGCCATCCCATTCGGGGAACAGGCGGTAACTGTGCCGGTCGGTTACAATGGTGCCTTTTTCCCCAATAAATGCCACTCCGTAAAGCTTCTCATAAGGGCCCTGCTGAACTCCTGCTGTCATATCCCAGTTCATCACGTAATCTTGTTTCGGGTATACCACTGTCATAGTGTCAAAAGAGTCCCTCTGCCTGATTTCCGGTGAGTTGTTGGTGGCAAAAGTCATAACCCGCTCCGGCGCATCAACAATATCCTTGACCCACAAACCCATATCCAGAAGATGTACTCCCCAGTCCGACATCAGTCCACCTCCATAATCCCAGAAGTGTCTCCATGATCCGTGAAAACGATTCCTGTTAAAGGGGCGTTCGGGGGCCGGTCCAAGCCACATATCATAATCAACGCCTTCGGGCACCGGTTCATCCTCCCGGGGAATGCTGCCAATACCATAATTGAAGTTACCCCAGATATTTACCTTCCTTAATATACCGATATGTCCTTCCCTTATCATCCTTACAGTCTCTTTAAAGGCGTAGTTGCTTCGTTGCTGCTGTCCTACCTGGACAACTTTATTGTAATACCCGGCAGCCCCGACCATTATATTGCATTCTCCAATGGTATTGGCCAGAGGTTTTTCCACATATACATCCTTGCCAGCCTGCAGGCAGTAAACCAGTTGCAAGCAGTGCCAGTGGTCAGGGGTACCTATGATAACCGCATCAATATCCTTCTGCTCCAGCATTTTCCTGAAGTCACCATATAACAAGGGATGCTGATTATAGTCAGTTTTTATTTCGTCTGCCCGTTCATTCAAAATACTGGAATCGACGTCACACAATGCAACGCAATTGGTGTCATTATAACTGAGATGGGCCTTAAGAATATTAAACCCATGATTCCTGCATCCTATTAGAGCCACATTAATTTTATCATTTGGGGAGGTTTGTGCTGCACGGACAGGTGAAGGGATAATAGTTGCCATACTGATACCGGTTGCAGTAATGGCTGATTTTCTTAAAAAATTTCTTCGGTTAAGCATCATGTTCAGATTTGTTGGTGAGGTTTTTATCAGGATAAGATTGTATGGTAAAAGTAGTAAATCTGTTTAATCCTTTACAAAAAAAATGGACTTAATTTACTGTTTGCTGATCATTTCTACATACTGATTATCATTCCGGGTATTTTTTGTTATCTTTATTTAACTTTAAAACTCCTTAAGGAGCGGACTGACTATAAAATTAACAAATTGAAAAAAACTTCAGGGAACAGGAATATTGTTTCCGGAAAGAATCATCAGGATATACCGGACCTGTTTGAACTGATAGATATCAGGTCACTGAAAAAGATCATGAATGATTTTTTCAATCTCACAGGACTTGGCACCTCTGTAATCGATATAGATGGCAACGTTTTGGCAGGGGTTGGGCGCCAGAGTATTTGCAGGGATTTTCACTGGAGGAATGCCAGGTCTTATAAAAACTGTATAGAAAGTGATGTGAGGCTTACTTCAGATCTGAAATCCGGAGAGATCCATATCAGTAAATGCAGGAATAATATATGGGACAGTGCAACGCCAATTGTAATTGAGGGAAAACATATTGCAAACCTGTTTATGGGGCAGTTTCTTATTGACGAGGAACCTGTTGATGAAGAGCAGTTTGTAAGGCAGGCAGAGGAATTTGGTTTCGTGGAGTCGGAATATCTGAAGGCTCTCCGTAATACACCACGGATGTCACGGAAGTTCGTTACGCGGGCTATGAATATTATGCTGGGATTTGCAGATATGATATCACAGCAGGGACTTAATAATATCAGGATTGCGCGGGCATTGAAGGAGAAGGAAGATATTATGAAAACCCTGCAGGCGGCAGAATCGGAAAAACAAAGATCTCACCGAATCAGGGAACAACGATTATTGCGACAAAGAGTTGCCCTGTCAAGATTTTCAATTGAGGAATCAATAATTTCAGGCGATATTCAATCCGCTAAAAAAGTGATTTCGGAAATTGCAGCCGAAACGATGCGTACTGAACGAATGAGTATCTGGCTCTTTTCTGATGATGAAACCAAATTTAACTGCATCGATCTTTTCGAATCTGTAAACAATAAACATTCAGAAGGGATCAGTTTCAATACCAGTGACTACAGGAAATATTTCAATGCACTGAGAAAAGAGAGTCGGATTATTTCTCCCGACGTATTGTCAGATTCCCGATTATCGGAGCTGAAATCTGATTATTTTATACCCCTTGGTGTTAAATCACTGATGGATTCAGGAATCTTTATTGAGGGGAGACTTGCCGGGGTGATTTGTTTTGAGCAGGTAGGGAAAAAAAGAGGCTGGTTTGCCGATGAAGAGTCTTTTGTAAGTACAGTATCTTCACTTATGGCACAGGTACTTATCAATGCCGAACGTAAAGAGGCGCAAAAGGCCTTAAAGGATAGTCTTTTACAGAATCAGGCTCTAATAGATTCCATACCCGATCTTGTTTTTCTTTTCAGCAGGGAGGGGGTTTTTCTGAACTATCATTCGCCCACTATCAACTCATTGTATGTCGGTCCGGATGTATTTCTTAACAAGAGTGTTGATGAAGTTCTTCCGGGATACCTTGCCGGACTTACTCACCGGAAGCTGGATCTTCTTTTTAATACCGGCCGGCCACAGTTTTATGAATATGAGATGGATGATAACGGTACCCTGAGATATTTCGATGCAAGAATGGTACTGTGCGGTAAGGATAAAGCTATGACTATTGTAAGGGATATATCCGAACAAAAACGGATTCAGAAAGAATTACTTATTGCCAAAGAGAAAGCTGAGGAGAGCGACAGACTGAAATCTGCGTTCCTTGCAAATATGAGTCATGAAATACGCACTCCGATGAACAGCATTATAGGTTTTTCAGGCCTGCTTAAAGAAAACAAATCTATTGACGACCGGAATGAGAAATATCTTGATATTATAACTGCAAATGCTGATCACTTAATGGCACTTATTAATGACATAATTGACATTTCACGGATTGAATCGGGAGATATCGAAATGCATCAGGAAACTGTTGATATCCAGGAACTGTTCGAAGATATTCTTAAAATGTTTCATAACAGGAAACCGGGGATTGAGATAAGATTTATTTCCGGGTCACTTCCGGTTATTATGTGCGATAAGATCAAGTTGTCACAGATACTTGCCAACCTTGTCGGGAATGCTATTAAATTCACAAATCAGGGTTTTGTTGAGTATTCTGCTGTAATTGAAAAGAACATGATTGTCTTCAGGGTGGAAGATACCGGATCGGGTATATCAGAAGAGGAGGGGAAGGTTATTTTTAACCGTTTTGCCCAGGGGAATAATTCAGTTGGTTTAAGCAGGGGTGGTACGGGACTCGGACTGGCTATTGCCAGGGCATATGTGGAAAAGGCCGGTGGCAAAATCTGGTTTGATTCTGTTCCCGGACAGGGAAGCACCTTCTTTTTTACCATACCCTATATTCCTTCCCTTGAGAAAAAAACAAGCAGCTTAAAGAGGGAAATCCCGGCAGAGAAAGGACTGAACCTGCTTATTGCTGAGGATGACATTCTTAACTTTCTTTTTATTGAAGAAATTTTCAGGGGAAAAGATGTAAAGCTTAATCATGCAGTCAATGGCAGTGAAGCTGTGAAGCTTTGCAAAGACAATGAATATGACCTGGTGCTGATGGATTTAAAAATGCCGGTGATGGACGGGTTTGAGGCAACCAGGGATATCAAAGCCATGAAACCGGACATGCCTGTAATTGCCGTTTCTGCTCATGCTTTTGGGCAGGAGAAGGAAAAGGCATTCAAGGCAGGTTGTGATGATTACCTTACTAAACCACTGAATATTGCAGAGATGATGGAGACGATCAATAATTGTCTCCGTTGATTTTTTTCACTGCGATGATCATGGCAGCCATATTTTCAACAGGTGCCATGGCCTGTGTATTATGTGCCGGGTGAATAAAAGGTTAGCTTTTATGTTGTAAAAGTTTAATATGTTTTGGGTTTAAAAATTCTTATTTTTGATTATTAAATTGATTAACGCGATTTGTCAGAATGACACTGAAGATTCCTGCATACCTTAAACTGGTTATAATACTGCTTGGTACAGTACTGATAGTGGTTATTATGAGGGAAGCCAAGATTGTGCTTGTCCCTTTGCTTATATCAGGTTTTTTTGCAATACTGGTGAGTCCCTTTACATCATGGCAGGAAAGAAAAGGCATTCCTTCCCTTGTTGCTGTTACTTTTAGTCTTATTGCTCTTTTTGCATTTCTTACAGGTTGTATTTATTTTTTCTATAATCAGCTGCTGGGTTTTTCGCGTGATCTTGGTGCAATAGAACGGAGGGTTGGTGAGTTTGTCACGTCCATTAATAATTTCATTACTGAAAATTTTGATGGTGTTGTCCCTGTCTCTATGGATAATATCAAAGAGACCATTTTTCAGCAGCTGTATGATAACATGGATACTCTGACCCAGGGTGTAATTGCCACTGCCGGTACCCTTACCATGGTATTTATCATGCCTGTTTATATTTTTCTTTTTCTCTATTTCCGCAGGTTCCTGGCCGAGTTTATTAAGCGGGCATTTTCAGAAAATTACAGAGATAAGGTTACAAAAGTCATTCATAAGGTTGAGGATGTTGTTCAGAACTATATCAAGGGTATGTTTGTGGTTATTTGTATTCTTGCAGTCCTGAACAGTATTGCATTGTTCAGTCTGGGGATTAAACATGCACTTCTTTTTGCAGTTTTTGCGGCATTTCTTAACGTGATACCTTTTCTGGGGCCTTTTATCGGGGCAACACTGCCGATTATGTTTGCACTTCTTACCAAAGATTCTCTCTGGTATCCTATAGGTGTTTTTCTTGCCTTTTATGTTATTCAGCTCATGGAGAGTAATATTTTTACTCCCAGGATAGTTGGCGGAAAGGTTTCCATGAATCCGCTCATGACGATTATCACCCTGTTTGTCGGTAATTTTATCTGGGGACTGGCCGGGATGATCCTGTTCATTCCGGGGATGGCTGTTTTAAAAGTAATTTTTGATGAGATTGAAGGAATGGAGCCTTACGGTTTTCTGCTGGGGAAGGTCAGGGACGACTCTGTAGAACCACCTGAAAGGAAGGAGCAAGGACTGCTGTCCGAGATCAAGAGACGCATGAAGTTCTGAAAAGTATGATTTATAAAATGCATTACCAGCATTAAGCAGATTGTTGATCACCTTTTTAATCTTAATTTATAGCATTATATGAGAAGCGATCCCGGAAAAGTAAAGGTACTGGTTACAAGGATGTTCCCTGATAAAGGGATCGATATGATGAGAAGTGAAGGGTATGAGGTTACTTTATGGCAAAAGGAAAGGCCTATGACACAAAAGGAGCTTATCGAAAAGGCCGGGTCTCATACCGCTCTTTTATGCACCTTGTCGGAGAAAATAGATGAGTTTTTTCTGGATCAGTGCAGTCATCTTGATATTATATCACAGTTCGGGGTTGGATATGACAATATTGACACTGAGCATGCCACCAGGTTGGGTATACTTATTGGCAATACACCCGATGTTCTCAGTGATGCCACTGCTGATACGGCATTCGGACTAATGATAAATGTATCGAGAAAGATGTTTTACATGCATAAAAGCATATCAAGGGGAGAATGGAAATATTTTCATCCCAAAGCGCACCTTGGAATTGAACTGAAAAACAAAACGCTTGGTATATACGGACTTGGACGGATAGGTAAAGAAATGGCCAGGCGTTGCAGGGGTGCTTATAATATGGAGATAATATACAACAACCGTTCACCTGACCGGAAGGCAGAAAAAGAGCTTGGCGCCAGGTTCGTGAGTTTTGACGATCTTGTTGAGAAAAGTGATGTATTAAGTGTCCATACAAGTCTTAACAATGAAACAAAAGGCAGGTTTGACATGAATGTTTTCAGGAGAATGAAATCAACTGCCATATTTATTAATACTGCAAGAGGTCTTATCCACAATGAACAGGATCTTATCCACTCCCTGAAAAACGGGGTGATCTGGGGAGCCGGACTTGATGTGACGAATCCTGAACCCATGGATCAGGGGAATCCTCTCCTGGAAATGGAAAATGCAGCTGTACTGCCTCATATAGGTTCAGCTACCGAAGAGACAAGAAATAAAATGTCGGAGCTGGCAGCTGGAAATATAATTGAGTATTACAGGGGCAGAAAAGTACCAAATATTGTTAATCCGCTATCTTTGAACAGTTAATAAAGAGGTTGTAATTTATTGCATGGATTGTTCTCAAATATGAATATTAATTGTAATTTACCGTTTCAACAATAATTCTTCAGTTATGTCCAGATTGTTATTAATGCTTTCCGTAATCCTGTTATCATCCCAGGATGTTTATTCACAGGTACTCGACCAGGTTCTGAACCGTCATTTTGAAGCTACGGGTCAGGAGAAACTTAATGATGTCAGTACATTAAGGTCTACCGGCAAAGCTTTACAGATGGGTATGGAACTTCCTTTTTTACAGATACAGCAGCGTCCGGGTAAAATGTATCTGGAAATTGATATCCAGGGAACAAAAATCATACAGGTATACGACGGAAAGAAGGGGTGGTCTGTAGAACCATGGATGGATCCCGAACCGCGCGAACTTACAGGTCCTGAACTGACAAGTGTAAGCCAGGTGGCCAGCATAGACAGCGACCTGGTTAACTGGCGGGAAAAAGGTCATAAAGTGAAACTTGAAGGAAGAGAATTACTTGACGGGGAAGAAGTTTTCAGGATAGACCTGGTTAAGGAAGATAATGTAATTTACCGGTTTTACATAGATGCCGATTCATATCTGATAAATAAGATAGTAACAAAAAATGACTTTGAAGGCAACAGTGTTGAGGGAGAAACTGTTCTCAGTGATTACAGGGATATAGACGGGATAATGGTTCCTTTCAGGACAGAGATAAGGTTTGGCGGGAATACTCTGATGTCTAACCTGGTAGATAAAGTTGAATTTGATGTTATAATTGAAGATAATATTTTTTCCAGGCCTTAAGAACAGATAATTTTTATGGGAGTTTTCAAAGATAGTATGGATTTTTCTTCATTGAAGAGGGATCTTGAAGGTGATCTTTATACTGATCTGGTATACCGTCTTTTATATGCTACAGATGCATCTTCATACAGGGAGATACCGCTTGCAGTATGCCGACCGGCTTCTGAAGCTGATATTATTAGTGTAGTCAGGTTTGCAGCGGATAACGGCTGTTCTGTTATTCCGCGCGGAGCAGGGACATCTCTTGCCGGACAGGTTGTCGGCAATGGCATTGTTGTGGATGTATCAAAATATATGAACAGGATAATTGAACTTAATCCTGACGAGCAATGGATAAGGGTGCAGCCTGGGGTAGTACTTGATGAGCTGAATCAGTATATAAAGCCCTGGGGACTGTTTTTCGGACCTGAGACTTCAACTTCAAATCGCTGTATGATGGGGGGGATGCTTGGGAATAATTCATGCGGCGCCCATTCTCTTATTTATGGAAGCACCCGTGAACATACACTTGAAGTGAAAGCTGTGTTGTCTGACGGCAGCATTGCCACTTTCGGGAGCGTGACAAAGGATGATTTTATTGATAAATGCAATGGAAATAATCTGGAAAGCCACATATACCGTCAAATTAATGAGACTCTCTCCAATTCTGAAATAAGAGAGGAGATACAAAATGAATTTCCCGATCCCGGTGTTACCAGGAGAAATACAGGTTATGCCGTTGATCTGCTTTTAAATACAGAGCCCTTTAAAGAAGGAGGCGAAAGGTTTAATTTTTGTAAAATTATTGCCGGCTCTGAAGGGACCCTGGCTTTTGCTACGGAGATAAAGTTAAATCTTGTTCCACTGCCACCAGACGAAAAAGCGGTTGTGTGTGTTCATTTCAGATCCAAAAAAGAAGCCCTCATGGCCAATCTCCTTGCACTTGAATTCAATCCGGGCGCTGTGGAGATGATGGACCATATTATTCTCAGACTTACCAGGGATAATATAGAACAGAAAAAAAACAGGTTTTTTGTTGAAGGTGATCCTGCGGCGATTCTTATAATTGAATTTGCAAAGGATACGAGGGAAGAGATAATGGATATTGTATCTGCCATGGAAAGGAAAATGCGTGAGGCAGGTTACGGATATCACTATCCGGTTATTTTCGGTGATGACATAGAAAAGGTATGGAATCTGAGAAAAGCCGGACTTGGTGTACTGGCAGGGATGAAGGGGGACTCTAAATCGGTGTCGCTCATTGAGGATACCTCCGTAAGTGTTCATGTCCTGCCTGAATATATTGAAGAGATTCAGTCTGTTTTGGATAATTACGGGAAAGATGTTGTTTATCATGCCCATGTTGGTTCAGGGGAGTTGCATCTTCGGCCCGTACTTAACCTTAAAGACCCGGCCGACGTAGCACTTTTTTATAATATTGGAAGGGATGTGGCCCGAATTGTAAAAAAATACAGGGGATCTCTCAGCGGGGAACATGGTGATGGCCGTTTACGCGGTGAATTTATTCCCATCGTGCTGGGCGAAAAGAATTATGACCTTCTGAGGCAGATCAAGCAGACATGGGACCCCGGAAATGTTTTTAATCCCGGTAAGATAGTCGATACACCGAAGATGAATACATTTTTACGTTATGTGCCCGGCCGGCCGGTAAGAGATATTGATACGATCTTTGATTTTTCTGCATGGGGAGGCATAATAAGGTTTACTGAACAGTGCAACGGATCAGGAGATTGCCGGAAGAGTGAGAAAATCGGGGGGACTATGTGTCCCAGCTATATGGCTACCCGCGATGAGCATGCCACAACAAGAGCCAGGGCCAACCTGCTCAGGGAGTTTCTTACCAATTCTGAAAAATCTGATCCTTTTAACCATAAAGAGTTATATGATATTCTGGACCTGTGCCTGTCATGCAAGGGATGCAAATCAGAATGCCCCTCAAATGTTGATATGGCCAAGCTCAAAGCTGAATTTCTTCAGCATTATCATGATGCAAACGGCATTCCCCTCAGGGCAATAATGGTGGCGAATATAACTACTATAAACCGCCTGGGTTCTTTGTTTCCATGGCTTTTCAATAAGGCGGCAGGAAATGGTACGATATCGGGCATGATCAAATCATTGACAGGTTTTGCACCCGGGAGGAGTATTCCTTCTTTGCATTATACCACCCTCAGACGGTGGGCGCGCGGTAACCTGTTGGATCTTAACCGCGCGGTTGAAGGTAACGGGAAAGTATTTTTGTTTGCAGATGAATTTACACAGTACAATGATACAGCAACCGGGGTTAAAGCAATAAAATTGCTGATCAGGCTTGGATACAGGGTGGAATTGATAAAGCATGATGTTAGCGGCAGGACTTTTATTTCCAAGGGATTTCTTCGCAGGGCCCGAAAAATTGCCCGCAGGAATATTGAACTTTTCAGCAGGGCTGTTGATCAGGGTACAAAGATGGTTGGCATTGAGCCATCAGCTATATTGAGCTTCAGGGATGAATACCCTGACCTGGCCGGAGAAAAACTGTTCGATGCGGCAAAAAGATTAGCCGTTTCTGCATTGATGATCGATGAGTTTATTGCTGCCGAAATTGATGCCGGAAAGGTGAAACCCGATCAATTTACACGGGAGCATCGGGATATCCTTTTACACGGTCATTGTCAGCAAAAAGCAGTGGCCTCGACGGCTTCGACCCTGAAGATGCTGTCACTCCCCGTAAACTTTAGGGTAAGGGAAATTAAATCAGGATGTTGCGGAATGGCCGGTTCTTTCGGGTATGAGAAAGAACATTACGATATTTCGATGAAAGTCGGGGAACTGGTACTTTTCCCTGAAGTGAGGAATTCTTCACCTGATACTATTATTGCTGCCCCGGGTACAAGTTGCCGCCATCACATATTTGACGGTACAGGTAAAAGAGCTGTCCATCCTGTTGAACTGTTGTTTGACGCTTTGATCTGAGACTACTGTTTTTAAACATAGTTCAGGGCATCCATTTTATGAAGTAAACTGATTTTTATCTTGTTGTAATATAGAGACAAGTGTTAGCTTTGTTTCAGTTATTTGGGAAAGCAGTGCCCGGAAATTATCTTTCAGTTATAAATAATTTAATAACCATACTTTATACAGATGAACATATATCTTACGGTTATTCTGGGTTACTTTTTGTTTATCATTTTTGTTTCCCTGTTTACAAGGAGGATTGCCAGCAGGTCGGCGGCAGATTATCTTGTTGCAGGCAGGAATCTGGGAGTTGTAGCCTGTGCAGTTGTTGTGGCTTCCGAATGGCTTGGGGGCATGAGTACGATAGGAGTGAGTGAAAAGGCATTTACATCCGGTACCATGCAACCCGTTCTCTACAATATATCAACGGCTGCGGGAATGATTATTATAGGCTTTACGGTTGCACGTTATTACCGGGAGAAAAATGTACATACCGTAAGTGAGATGCTGGAAAATCTTTTTGGCCATAGAACAAGAAGTGTTTCGGCAATTGCCTTTCTTGTTGCATATATAACTCTTGCCTATGTACAGCTTCAAACCTGTGCAAGTGTTCTAGGACCACTGTTTGATATAAGCTGGATCAACGCGGTGCTTATCTCATCCATAGTTATTACTGCCTATACCTATGTGGGAGGAATGCATGCCCTTGCAATTACCGGCATCATTCATGTTGCTGTGATGTTTCTTGGAACGGGTATAGCTCTTGGTGTGGGACTGTACAAGGTCAGCGGTTTTGAATCCCTGTCCGTCCGTCTTGTTGAACTTGGTTCACCGGACAACTGGTACAATCCTTTCAGCGGTGGTGTCTCATATGCACTAAGTCTTGTTGTTGGCGGTGTTCTTGGTGGTATGGCAGGTCAGGCAAGTATCCAGCCGATATTTGCGGCACGTAACATCAAAACGGCAAGAAATTCTGCAATTCTCTCCAGCCTTATTATAGCTCCGTTTGGGATAATGATTGGATTACTCGGACTTATAGCAAAAACAGGCTATTTTACAGATACAGCAGCAGTGAGCAATCCAAAGATGATTTTGCCGGCACTGATGACAACACCTGAATTTATTCATCCTGTTTTTGGAGGACTGGCGCTGGCGGGCATACTGGCGGCCATACTTTCTACTGTTGGTCCGGTAAATTTTGCAGTGGTTACAATAGCTACAAAGGATATTTACCATAGCCTTATCAATAAAATGGCTGTGGATCAGAAGATAGTTGCCACAGCACGCAGGCTTGTAATTCTTGTTAACCTGGTAACAATTCCGATGGCGATATTCATTCACGGGGCTATTCTTGATGCAGCATATGTTTCCTATGCAATAAGAGCAATAGGTGCTATTGTGATAGTTCTGGGGATATACAGAAGAGGGTGGATAAGCAGTGACGGTGTAAGGTGGGCTTTCACCGGCGGTACATTATCGGTTCTGTTTGCTGTTTTTGGCAACAAATTGGGATGGTTCAGCATAGAGGAGACGTTTGTGGGAGTGGGATCGGCAATTATCTTTATAATTGCCGGGAATATCAGGTCCGTATTGAAAAAGAGAGCAGGATTATACAAAGGATAATTTGAGTATGGATATTAGTGACAATAAAATGCTGTAATGGATAATTTCGGAAAGATCGATATCGATGGTGATGGATCAATCACGATTTCTTTAATTGCAAAAGTATTCTCTGAAGATAAAATAATAAAAAATCTGTTTATATGGAACCTCCTCTCAGAGGAATAAGGGTTATTGAACTGGCCAATGTACTTGCAGGGCCCAGTGTCGGACTGTTCCTGGCTGAAATGGGTGCAACCGTTATCAAGGTGGAGAATATCAGGTCGTGTGGAGATGTTACCAGGCACTGGAAATTGCCGACAGAGGATCCTGATACTGATATTTCCGGGTATTTTTCCTGTGTAAACTGGGGAAAGCAGTCCCTCGCCACAGACATCACTACAGATGAGGGACTGGCAATTATTTATAAGCTGACAGAGCAAAGCGATATTGTTCTTGCCAGTTATAAACCCGGCGATGCAGAAAAACTGAAGGTTGACTACCAGTCCTTGAAAAAAATGAACAGCAATCTTATATATGCCCATATAACCGGGTACGGGATGAGCAATCCCCGCGCCGGTTATGATGCCATTATACAGGCTGAAAGTGGTTTTACATATATGAATGGTGACCCTGGCGGCAAACCTACCAAGATGCCGGTGGCCCTTATGGATGTGCTGGCGGCACATCAGGTCAAGGAGGCTGTTCTTCTTGCCTTGCTTGCAAGAGAAAGGGGGGGTAAAGGCCAGTATATTGAAGCATCCCTTCTTAAATCGGGGATTGCATCACTCGCCAATCAGGCCACTAACTGGCTTGTCGGAAAAACAATTCCCGGGCGAATGGGTTCTGACCATCCCAATATAGTGCCTTACGGAACAATTTTTAAAACCGCTGATAAGAAAGAGATAGTTCTGGCTGTGGGGACAGACAAGCAGTTTGGCGAACTATGCCGGCTTCTTGGTGAACCCGATATGGCCGAAGATGAAAGATTCAGGAAAAATTATAACCGGGTTATAAACAGCGTGGAATTGATAAAGGAGCTCCAGGTGCTGATAGGCAGTTATGACCGTGAAAATATACTCGAATTGCTTGAAAGCAGGCGTGTCCCTGCAGGAGGGGTTTTAAACATGAAAGAGGTATTTGAAACTCCCGAGGCGCGGGAGATGATCCTGGAGTCTGATCTCAATTCAGGTTCCATAAAAGGTGTCAGTTCAGTGGCATTTAACTCTGATGCCTCAGCAATAAAAAAAGATCTGATACCTCCCCCGCATTACGGAGAACACAGCCGGGTTATTCTTGCTGAATTGCTTGGTTTTGATGATGAACAAACAGACTGTCTTCATAAAAAAAAGGTGATTTATGCCAAAGACAACTAAAAAGAAAATTGCACTGGTTGATGGAAGCCGGATTGTTATTGAAGCGATGGCAAGAGCAGGTGCAGATTCTTTTATCGGCTATCCCATTACGCCTGCTAATCTTCTTTACCAGTATGGCAGCCGGCGTTTTCCGGTTATGTTGCCTGCTCCTGATGAGATAACGACATTACAGTGGATGTCGGGTATCTCGGCTTGCGGCAGGATTCCGGTAACGGCCACTTCTTTCCCGGGTTTTGCGTTGATGATTGAATCGGTTAACATGGCATTTATGATGGAGCTTCCGATGGTGATTATCCTGGTCCAGAGACTGGGACCGGCCACAGGGACAGCAACATGCGGTGCCCAGGGCGATATTTTACTGCTCAGGGGGATGATCTCGGGAGGGTATCAGATTCCGGTACTGAGTGTCTCCGGTTTTACTGATTGCTGGAAGCTGTCCGCCAGAGCGGTATCTCTTGCGGCGGAACTGCGGACCCCGGTTGTTTTGCTGACCTCTAAAGAGGAAATGATGACCAGAAGAAGTTTTGACCTTGCTTTGCTTGATGATATAACTCCTTTCAAAAGATCTTTTTATAGCAATGATCGTTCTTATAAGCCCTATGAACCAGGAGAAAAGATGGTTCCGGATTTTCTTCCAGTTAACAATGACCGTTGGCAGGTAAGGCTGAATGCTTCAACTCATGACAGGAACGGATTATTGCAGCACTCCGGCAGTGAAGCACTTGAGAATACAGTGAGACTTGAGAACAAGTCCGCCGGAAATCTGCCCGGTTATACATATTATGAGCTTGATGCCCAGTCCGGGGCAGAAACTCTTATCGTTTCCTGGGGTATTACTGCAGCGGCTGCAAAGGATGCCATTGCCGGAATCAGGACCGATGGCAGAAAGGTTTCACTGTTAATACTCAAGACCATTATTCCGGTACCCGGAATCTATTATGAAATAATTAATTCCTATAAAAAAGTTATTATGGCTGAGGAGAATATCAATGCACAGTATGCCACCCTGATGTTTGGGTCAAAACTGCCTGATAAGATATATCCTGTCGGGGCAATCGGCAGAATGATTGGAAAGGATGAAATTATAAACAGGGAGGCCAACCTATGACTTCTATATTAAAAACTGATGCTTTACCTTATTGCAAAGGTTGCGGCCATGATCTTATTGCAAAGAACATGGCAGGAGCACTGGAAAACCTTGGATTCTCACCACTTGATGTAATAGTTGTAACTGATATCGGCTGTCACGGTATTATTGACCGATGTCTCAATACACACACAGTTCACGGTCTTCATGGACGTTCAGTTGCTCTGGGAGCCGGTATTGCTTTAGGACAGAAAACACAGGAAAAGAAGATAATTGTTCTGATTGGTGATGGTGGCAGCACTATCGGACTGCAACACATTATGGAGGCGGCAAGGCTGAATCTGAACATGACAGTTGTGGTTCATAATAATATGCTTTACGGGATGACCGGAGGACAGACCAGCGGACTTACCCCGTGTGGTTTTAATACAAATACATCAGTCAGCGGTAACCCGTACCCGGGTTACGATATATGTGCTCTGTCATATACCGCGGGAGCTAAATACGTAAGCAGAATAGCCGGTATTGGCAATATAAAATCCGATCTTGAAGAGGCTTTTGGTACAGAGGGTTTTTCACTGGTTGAAGTTATAGAGATTTGTCCGAGTTACGGGGTAAAGCTCAATCCAAAAAGAAAGCTCTCTGAAATAATAAAGAGCTCCGGCAGACTACCCGGCAGGTGGGAAAATGACAGGGAGGCATTCACTCTGGTTCAGAATGATAAGGAGCCGGATTTATTCGAAGGTTTAAATGTTACAGAGCCTGATTTTGTATCATCCCTGAAGGCACCTGTATCGGTCATAATGAGTGGTTCTGCCGGTGAAGGGGTGCAGCTGGCGGCCGGCATCCTTGCCACGGCAGCTATCCGTTCCGGCTGTCATGTAACTCAAAAAGGAAGTTATCCGGTTACCGTTGGAGTTGGTTTTTCAACGGCTGAACTGGTAATCTCTCCTGAAACGGTTGGATCGCACGGGATTGATGTTCCTGATATTGCCTTGATCACTTCTGCCGATGGACTTGCCCATTGCCGGGAGCGGATAATGAAGATGGGCAGAGGTTTGCTTTTTATTGATACCGGTCTTGATGTTCCTTCAACCGGGGCTGATGTTTACCGGTATGATTTCCGCTCCGTAGGTGCCCGTTCAGCCTCAATATACGCGGTATTCAGATTTTCTTCCGAAACAGGGCATATCCCTGCCGGCGCCCTGTTTAAAACCATAGAGGAAATGGGGCTTGCAAATAAGATTCCGCTGGAAAGGATACGGGAATTAACGGGGTATCTTAACTGAACCGGCAAATCAAATTTTGCTGTTGATAAATATTAATTATCCCGGACACATTATATCTGATCTCATGATAATCACCTGTAAGGTTAGTAAATATAAGCTAAAAAACTTTTGAGAAAATAGAAAAAGTTATTACTTTTGCAGCCTGTTTAATTTAACCTTTAATATTTTAATAATATGTTGAACCAGTACGAAACCGTTTTCATTATTACTCCCGTTTTGTCTGAAGCCCAGATGAAGGAAGCGGTTGAAAAGGTCAGAAAAACAATTACTGACAACGGAGGAGAGATAGTCCATTATGAGGATTGGGGATTAAGGAAATTGGCTTATCCCATAAACAACAAATCTACAGGATTTTATAATCACTTTGAATTCAGGTCACCCGGTGAGCTTATCGGCAAACTTGAAACCGGATACAAACGCGATGAACGCATAATGAGGTTTCTCACCTTCCGGATGGATAAATATGCCATCGAATACAGTGAAAAAAGACGTTCTAATGCTAACAAGGAAGTAAAACAGGAGGAATAATAAACATGGCACAAAATCAATCAGAAATAAGATATCTCACCCCACCTACGGTAGAGATCAAGAAGAAAAAATACTGCCGCTTCAAAAAGAACAAAATAAAATATATTGATTACAAGGATCCTGAGTTTTTGAAAAAATTTCTCAATGAGCAGGGGAAAATTCTGCCCCGCAGAATTACCGGAACATCGCTTAAATATCAGAGGAAAGTGTCGACTGCGGTTAAGCGCGCCCGTCACCTGGCTTTGCTGCCTTACGTAACGGATATGTTAAAATAATAAATTGGAGGACAAAAAATGGATATTATTTTAAAACAGGACATGCCCAATCTTGGTCATGCAGATGATATTGTTACGGTAAAGGAGGGATACGCCAGAAACTATCTTATACCTCAGGGACTTGCAATTCTTGCGACATCTTCTGCAAGGAAGGTTCATGCTGAAAATAAGAGACAAAGAGCTCACAAAGAAGAGAAAATCCGCCAGGAGGCAGAGGAATTAAAGGCCAAAATGGAAGGAACGAAGATTACCATAGGGGCAAAGACAAGTTCCAAGGGTAAAATATTCGGATCGGTAAATACAATTCAGATAGCTGAATCACTCAATAAGCTGGGATTTGAAATTGATCGTAAACAGATATCAATAAAGGAAGATCTTATTAAAGAAGTGGGGACTTATACGGCAACTGTTAAACTTCATAAAGAGATTAAAGTTGACATTGAATTTGAAATAGTTCCCGAATAGTAATTTTGTAATTATCCGGCTAAAGGCCTTTCTCTTTTATGGGGAAAGGCCTTCGTAATTTATGTGTCTGATTATCTGAAGAAATTGTCGTACCAGCTTTTTTGAGTCTGGTATTTAAGATCCTTAAGAAGGGATGATTTTACCTGTATTGAGAAATTCCAGCTTTTTCTCGATCCGAAAGGCACAACGCCAAACCGCATTTCCCAGCAGTGAAGATCCCTGTAGATGTTAATATTGGTCATTGTAAAATCTCCTGCTTTAAAATCATATCCGGAGCTGAACTGTATTTTCCAATTTGGAGTCAGACTAATATCTCCTGAAAAGTTAAGGGTCTGATTTATCTGACTCTCATCCCTTGGCTTGGAATAAGTGAGGTTATATCTTAGGTTAAGGTTCCAGGGAACGTTAAAATCGACATAATCTCCATAATAATGGACAGATGCATCAATATCATCAAGATGAGAGAACGTATCCTCTTCACCTTCGGGCAGGCCTCCGCCTGCATCGATCATTCCTCCGGCGCCTGAGGGGGTCATTGTTCCCGAACCGCCAGGAGGCGTTGCCCCGTTTCCCGAACCTCCACCCGGTGCTGCAGCTGACCGGAGTCCCATTGTGAGACTCAATCCCGCCCTGGTAATTCTTCCGGGTGACCTGTCAACACTCCACTGTGATGCATTATATCTCCTGTAGTTGTCATCCAGGGCATAAGGATCCATTACTGCATTGAAATTGATTCTGACCTTGTTTTCAAAGAGACTTGTATTACCCGTCATATTGATAGTGGACCATTTAAGGGAATCAGCATATATATTGTAACTTGTTGAAAAGTTAAGCCTGTCCAGCAGTTTAACTTTTTTGGACTGAGAGACGGTATCCCTGGTATCTCTTAATTTCATTTCAATGTTGTTGGCCAGGCTAAGGCTTACTGAACCCGATCTTCCTCTTGAACTTGGGGTTCCATATAAACCATTGTCAAATATGGAATAGGTTGTTTCATTTCCCAGTGTGTCCCGTTGAACAGTCCTGAAATAGTCGGGAACAATTCCTTCCATATCGGGAGCGAAACTGAAACCGGCTGAGGGTGTCATAACATGCCTTATAGCTTCCACCCGGGAATTGCGAAACATAAACATACCATAAATGTTCTGGCTCAGACCGGTTGAAAAGCTTGGATTTACAGAGTGACCGTATATTATACCGGGAATGGTATCGGTAATAAGGCTTGGTACAATTTCATCTTTTTCCGGATCATAATAGTCCTCCTCCCATGTTTTTCTGACCGAGCTGGTATACATCACACCGGAGTATGTCATGCCCGGGGTGATATTCAGAAGGTTGAAAAGTCTGAAATTGGCCCTTAATGGGATATCATGCTGAAAGCCGCTTTGCATATCACCCAGGGTTTCTGTTCTGAAAAGCAATGTGTCATATGTGTTTATCCTGTTATCAACCTTGGATGTGTAACTGACCTCAATATTGTCATACCATCTGGGGTCTCCAACCCTGTCGGCGTTTCTGAAAGGATACTGCCTGGTCATATTAAAATTGACGGATGGCAGGCGCACGTTTACCGACTGGTTTGAAAAATTCTGGTTTGCACTTATATTACTGGTAAGAGTGAATGGTGCATCAGGCCAGCGGTGGCTGAATGAGATGCTTGACTGGGCTGTGTTTTGTGCAAATGCATCGGGATTGACAGTATTGAATTTATTGAAGGAACTGGATCCGAAATTGACACTCGCAGAAAAGTTACTGTTGGGAGAGGCTTTGGCATCCTGACGGTGCTGCCAGGCTATATTATAAGATGTGTTTTCCTGATAATCAGGTAGTCCGCGTTCACCAACCACATTGTTTGAATAGGCATACCTGAAACTTCCGTTGTATTTATAGCGCCGGCGATAGTTCGAGCTGGCATTTACCGCCCATGAACCCAGGCTGTAAATATCGCCTGTTACCTGCAGATCCAAATATTCGTTTATCTTCAGGTAGTAACCACCGCTGCTAAGGTAAAAACCCCTGCTGGCCTCTTCACCGTATGAAGGAAATATAATTCCGGATGTACGGTCTGGTTTATTAGGGAAAAATCCAAAGGGAACGGCCAGGGGTAAAGGGATATCTTCTATCACAAGATATGCAGGTCCGCTGATTACCATTTCGTTGGGTATGACTTTTGCCCTTGTCAGGGCTATGTAGAAGTGGGGGGTTTCATGGTCGCATGAGGTGTATTTCCCTCCCTGTATGTGAAAATGTTCATTTTCATGCCTTTTTGTGGTGTGGCCATGCAAAAAGCCACCTTCCTGTTCGGTCACTATACCGGATATTATCCCTTTTTCGGTTTCAAAATTATATCTCATTGTTTCAGCCTCAAATGTTTCCCCTCTCTCTGTCATTACAGGTTTACCTGTTACATTTCCCAGACTGTCGGTTATTCCGCTTGCAAATACTTCTTTACCTGCCAGGTCTATAACTATATAGTCGGCCCTGAGTTCAATGGTTTCATATTTGACATAGGCCTCACCCCAGAGAAACAATTTCTGTTCGCTTACTGAAAAATCAATTGAATCGGCAGCGTTGTATTCAACTTTGGAGTCAAGTATATTGCTTTGTTGTTGCGACCCCGGCAACTGTTGTGATTCCTGCTGTTGTTGTTGGACCTGCGGTATCTGGCCGGGTACCGGCATGGTTCCGGGAATGCGAAGCGTATCTTCTGCAGGGGGATCTTCCTGTGACATTAATTCAGGTACATTAAAGATCCACAGCAAAATAAAAGGTATAATTGATAAGAAGGGCTTAAAAAGCTCAAGTGAATTCTTATTATGCAATTTTATTATACTATTTTTGTAAAGATGTCAGTTTAGGATTTCAAACCTTAAAACTAACCAATAAAATCAAATTGGATATCAATGCTCAAGTTTTTGCCGGTCATTTTTTATCATTCTAAACGGATTTCTCTGCTTATTCTTGCTTTAAATGCGCTCTTTTTATCTTCTCCGGCACAAAGCAATAACGAGAAACCTTACCGTCTGAGAAGGGTTGTGATAGATCCCGGGCATGGAGGAAAAGATCCCGGCGCAATTGGGCGAAATGGCCGGGAGAAGGACATTGTTCTTGCCATTTCACTGAAACTGGGAGGTTATATTAATCAGTATTTACCAGATGTAGAGGTTTTATATACCAGAGACAGCGATGAGTTTATAGAATTACACCGGCGGGCGGAGATAGCCAACAGGAACCATGCCGACCTGTTTATTTCAGTTCATGCCAATGCCAATACGAATAAGAATGTGAGGGGGACAGATACTTTTGTGATGGGGCTTCATACCTCGAAGGAAAATCTTGAAGTTGCCAGAAAAGAAAATGAAGTGATTCTTATAGAGGATGATTATGATGATCAATATGAGGGATTTGATCCCAATTCACCGGAATCATATATCATCTTTTCACTTATGCAAAATACTTTTCTTAATCAGAGCCTGGATTTTGCCTCTTACGTACAGAATCAGTTCAGGGAAAGGGCCAGTCGTATTGACCGGGGAGTACGTCAGGCTGGTTTTCTTGTTCTCTGGCAGACCACCATGCCGAGTGTGCTGATAGAGGTAGGTTTTATTTCCAATGAGCAGGAAGAGCGGTTTCTTTTGTCTGATCAGGGACAGTCTTATATTGCTTCGGCTATATTCAGGGCTTTCAGGGATTACAAAACATCACTTGAAAGAAAAAGTGATGCGTTGTATGCTTCATCAGTCAATATGCATGAAGGAGCATCTTACCGGGATAGCCCGGGAGAAGAATCCGGCGATGATAATATCGATACAGGGAGACCGGCCACTGAGGAAAGTTTGGGACAGCCCGATGATGTTATTTTTAAGGTACAGGTAGGGTCTTCCAGAAATCAGATACCTCTTGATTCGGATTTTTTTAACGGCCTCGAGGATATTGAAGTTTTTGAAGCTGACGGCCTTTTCAAGTATGTAGTTGGAAATTCTGCCAGTCTTGAAGATATTGTTGCATTCCGCAGGGTAATATCAGATATTTTCCCGGATGCTTTTATTGTTGCTGTCCGCCGCGGTAATCTTATTTCATTGCAGGAAGCAATTAACACTGACTGATAACCTGTCCGGTTTTATCCTTCTGAGTAATTTTGCTCATTAATTTATTATTCATATTTGTTAGAATGGAACTTAAAGTCAGAAAAGAGATAAAAATCGGTATTTTAATGGTACTGACAATTGCGTTTTTTATTTGGGGATACAGCTTTCTCAAGGGAAAAAATCTTTTAACAACTGCCAACAGATATTATGTTGTTTATGATAAGGTGGAAGGGTTGATTGAGTCGGCACATGTGATTTTCAGTGGTTATAAGGTAGGATATGTTGATGATATAAGTTTTGTTGATGATATGCAAAGCCTGGTAGTACGAATCTCGGTCGACAGAAGGGTCTCACTGCCTGAGGGAACTGTCGGAAAAATCTTCAGTTCTGATATTATGGGCACCAAATCCCTTGCACTGATACCCGGCTCTTCAGACAAAAAGCATAGTGCGGGTGACACCCTCTTAGCCGAAATTGAACCTGATCTTAAAGAGGAGATAAACATGCAGATAATGCCTTTGAAGCTGAGAGCCGAAGATATGATGGCTTCAATGGATTCGGTATTGATCATTTTTCAGGCAATTCTTGACAGGGATTTTCGTGAAAGCTTTGCCAGCAGCATTGAGAATATCAGCAATACGGTGAGCAGTCTCCAGCGCTCGGTATATGCCATGGATACACTGCTGACATCAGAAGACAGCCGGTTTAACCGGATACTTGATAACCTGGGTTCAATATCCGAAAATATTGCCGGCAGTAATGATGATATCAGCACCATTCTCAATAATTTTGCAGCTATCTCAGATTCTCTTTCCCGGTCGGAAATGCTTTCCACAATTAACCATTTGAATGATGTGCTTGCTGAAACCAACCAGTTAATGGAAAGTGTAAATAAAGGTGAAGGGTCTGTGGGGAAACTTATAACCGATGACGAGTTATATGACAATCTGGAAAGTGCAACCAGAAATCTCGATCTGTTGTTGCAGGACTTAAAAGAGCGTCCGGGACGCTATGTTAATTTTTCAATCTTCGGAAAAAAGGATGATTAAATATATTTATGCATTATTTTGATAAAATTCACTTTTTCTTTGATTAAAGAATGTACTCTTTCTATCTTGGATAGAACTAACATTAGTTAAACATTAATAAAGGTTTAGTTAACAATAATTTAATAAAGATATTTGCTATTTGATTGAATTACAGCTCAAAGCATTTTTTTTCATTTTTTTTCATTTCATAAATTCTTGTTAATAACGTCATTGATTTTTTTTTTAGAAAGTCAATACCCCCGGCGGTTTTTTTTTTATCATTTTTTTAACAAAATTGCTTCTGCAATTGAAAAGCAATATTTTTAAAAGTCGTTAATTCTAAATGGATAATCATCACAATTTAGTCTGGAATAATTGCCTGAAAGTAATACGGGATAATGTACCTTCCATCAGCTTCAGAACCTGGTTTGAGCCCATTGTTCCGCTTAAGATTGATCGCAACGTACTGACAATACAGGTGCCAAGTCCGTTTTTTTATGAGTACCTGGAAGAGCAATATATTGATATTTTAAGTAAGACCCTCCGTAAGGAACTGGGAACCGATGCCAAGCTGGAATACAATGTGGTTATGGAGAACAACGGTTTTTCAGATATCAAGCCATACACGGTAAGATTTCCGGGCAAGGCAAAATCAGAGCCCAGAAACAGGCCTGTTTCGATGCCCCTGGATGCTAATGATCATACCATTAAGAATCCTTTTATAATTCCCGGGATAAAGAAGTTACATGTTGATCCGCAGTTGTGTCCCGACAAAACCTTTGGCAACTTTGTGGAAGGCGAATGCAACCGTCTGGCCCGTTCGGCAGGAATGGCGGTTGCCGAAAAACCGGGAGGTACGGCTTTTAATCCTTTGTTTTTATACAGTGATAACGGTCTTGGTAAAACCCATCTTGCACAGGCCGTAGGAATTGAGGTAAAGGAGAAGTATCCGGAAAAGACGGTTTTGTATGTAGATGCAAATAAATTTTCCAATCAGTTTGTTGAAGCTATAAGAAACAATAACCGAAATGATTTTCTCCATTTTTACCAGATGATAGATGTACTCATAATTGATGATGTACAGGACTTTGCAGGTAAAGAGAAAACACAGGATATGTTTTTTCATATTTTCAATCACCTGCATCAGTCAGGGAAACAGTTGATTCTGACTTCAGACAAACCTCCGGTTGAACTTCAGGGCATGGAACAGAGGTTGCTTTCCCGTTTCAAATGGGGGTTGTCGGCCGATATGCAGTCGCCGGATTTTGAAACACGCATTGCAATCTTAAAGCAGAAGGTTTATAATGACGGGATTGATATACCCGGTGATGTTATAGAAACTCTTGCCACCCACATAACAACCAATATAAGGGAGCTTGAAGGGGCACTGATCAATCTTCTGGCTCAGTCGACCCTTAACCGCAGGGAGATAAATAATGAGCTGGCAAGGCAGGTGATTGACAGGCTTGTAAGAAACAGCAAGAGGGAGATATCAATAATGAATATTCAAAAGGTTGTCTGCGACTATTTCAACATTCAAATTGATCAGTTGCAGGTAAAAACCCGAAAGCGTGAGATAGTCCAGGCCCGCCAGGTTGCGATGTTTTTTTCAAAAAGCCTTACAAAATCCTCTCTTGCCACCATAGGATCCCAGATAGGGGGAAAAGATCACGCTACTGTTCTGCATGCATGCAAGACAGTCAACAATCTTATGGAAACAGACAAACGTTTTATGCACTGCATTGAGGAGATAGAAAAGAAATTGAAAGTTTAGCAATGGGTTTTTAAAAGGCCGTAAAAACCGGATATACCCTCCCTAACGGAATTTTTTTTAATGATTTACTTCAAATATTGAGAATAGTTTCTGAAGTAACAGTTCACGTTTTTCTTCCTGCCGGCTTACTGCTATTTCTCCGGCTCTTGTAAAGCCCCCTGTATAATATCTCTGGAACCACGGACCAATGCTTACTGCTGCGTCCAAAATGGATTGTTGCAAAGACATCCTCACCATAAGGAAAGCAAGGCCGCCAGTCAGCAAAAAAGAGTTTACCGCATTAAACTGGTCTCCCGAATAAAGCTGTCCCAGACCCGGTATAAATATGCTTAGAATTCTTGCTGTGCCAGGATCAGGATTATGGAGGTTCGCCTCATTATAGGCATCAATGATTGCATCATAATCATCTTTTGATTCGGATGCACTCAGAAAGTTTAGCTGGGATCGTGATATTTCATTTTTTTTCAGGCTGATAACACCAAGAAAAAAGTGATATTTACGGGTAAAATAGAGTGATTCGCCAGTATTTACAGAGTATATCTCCTGAAGGGCAGGGTTTAGTTCATTCCGGAGTATATGACAGAGAGTTCGTGAAAAGGTATATTCATTAATAAGACTGTCAGATGATGCTGTATTTGATGCTAACTGGTAAAAAAATATGCTCTCCTGATATTTTCCGCTGTACAGGTAGCATCTGGCTATTACGGGATATAAATATGCCTTGAGGGAGTCATCGCCAAAAAATGCAACCCTCCGGTATAATTTAACAGCATTTTCGTATTGATGCATGTCAAAGTGTTTATCTGCCAGGGTAAGTGTTTCATCTGTACCCTGGGCCATCACACCGGATATCAGTATAAGATTAAATATTATTAATAAAAACTTCCTGGACACGTATTCTGATCCTTTCCTTGTTAATTTTATTAAATCTGTTGGCTGATTTTATGCTGCCTGTTATATTGCTTATATAAAATACGGCTCCCACCGTTCCGAAAACCCAGCCGTAAGGGCTTTTAATTCCGCTGTGGCTGAATGCCCGGTATGATTGCCATGCTGATGTTCCTACCATAACAAGTGCCATTATACCATCCTGCCACTGACCAGTATAAAATTTTCCGGTTCCGGGAATAACGGCTGATAATGCAGCACTGAGCAGGGGACTTTTCCGGGGCAGGATCATGCCCTCAACGGCAAATTGCCTGAAGGAGGTCAGGGCGGCATTGCCGGGGTAAATATTTTTGTTAAGGATGCTGTGAGCCTTATTATACTCATCGTTTATAAGCAGGTAAGCCGATGAAAAGAACATTTTTTCGGTATCTGATAAAACGGTATTTCCGTTAATACTTTCAAGCAGGTTGTCAGTCCCGGTGTTAATTATCTTCAGGGCAAAAAACTCTTTAGCGATCAGGGGCGATACAGTAGTCGGATTATCCCATAACTCGTTTATGCGAAGCATCGCTTTATCATGTAAGCCGGCTCTCCGGTAGGAATTTACAAGCCGGTACCTTGATTTTTCACCGGCAAAAAACTGATCAACAAATCTTTCATACTCATCAATGGCCTCACTGTAGGAGCCGGACTGGTACAGATAATCAGCATACTCCCTTGTTCTGATGCTATCGAAAAGATCCTGGCTGTATGAGAGGTTTGACAGCCAAAATAAAAACCACAGAAAAAGATATGTTGCTTTAGGGGTCCTCATACCGGATATTTTTAACAGGATCGATCAGTTTGTTTGTTGCAGGATCAAATTGATAATCGCCCGATCGTAATCCGTGGCATCGTGTCAGACGGTCGGCAGAGTCAAAAATTCCTCTGATAAAACCCAGCCTGGTAACAGACTCAACTGCGTATTCGGAACATGAGGGGGTAAATACACATGAATGGTAGTCCTGAGATGAAATAAATACTTTATATGTAACAAAAAGCATATTAACTATGCCTCCTTTTGCATCAGAAAGTGTAATGTCATTATCTCTGTTACCGGAGTTGCAGCAGTTATCTTTGAGAAGCAGCAGCTCCTCTGTTGTCTGGCTGCAGGAGAGATAAATATTAATCACTGCCAGCAGAATAGTCATATATATTCTCATTCCTGATATTATTTACCTGTATACCGGAAAGGGTTATTACCTGGTAGATTTCGGCATCAGACCTGTACATAACCTGGGTTATCTCAGCAGGCACCTTCAGTCCGCCCACCACAACATAATTATCATATATCTGCCTGCTGAGGATTTCTCCCGTAGGATGTTTGATTACAACACCATAAAGGCTGTTATTTACAGTTGAAGTTAAAATTTGTCCGAGATGTACCGAGCCCTGCGGAGGTTTCCATGTGGTGATAACCATGTTACCGTCCTTTTCAACCTTCTCAATACGGTAGGGAGTATCACTGAGTCCGAAGTCATTAAGTTTGCCTTCAAGACACTTGTGAAAAACTGTGGTTTCAATAAAAGGATTGATTACATTTTTTTGATAAAGGCTTCCATCCCGGAATATCATAGACAGGCTGTCTTTGACAACCCATATCTCTTTTTCAGGGAAAGTTATATCATACACCATCTTACCAATGGTCTTATCATAATATACCCTTCCCAGTGTCAGGCTGCCCTGACCTCCCTGTTCTTTTGTTTTTATTGAGATATCACTCTCTATCCTGTAAAAATGCTGACCGTGGACTGTTACACTTACAATAAGCAAAATAACAGTCCACGTCAAAACACAATATTCCCTCACCAGAAGCTTTATCCTTTAATAGTATGCCGTAGTGGTGCCAACCAGAACAGCCACATAAACAACATAAAGTACAACATAAATTGCTCCGCCGGCCAGGCAACCCCAGAGAGCTTTTTTAGTTTCGTCACTGTCTTCCGTAACAAAATAAACAATCGCCAGTCCGGGCACACCCAGGCAGAAACCCCAGATAAAGCTGGAGATGCCAAGGGGCGGCTCCCCCATTATGGACATATTCATAATGCTGTTACTGTTGGTAACATTTGATACAAGCGGGCTGCCTGCTGTTTCAAGACCTGACAACGTTGCACTGGTTGACTTAACATGTGCTTCAAGCTCGTTCAGGTCAGATAATTCAGTATCTATTGCCTGTCTGTCGATACTGAAAATATCTTTTGATCCGGCAAAAGAACTGCTTGTCAGATAAAAAAGAACTGCAAAGAGTAAAATAGCTTTTTTCATAATGGGTTGTTTATGGTTAACGTTGCAGGTAAATATAATAATTATTTTTTTCCTGCAAGCGTCAGGTTTTTAATAATAATAAACTTAATAATATTTGTATTCATTATAAATAATCCTGTTTGTTTTTAAGGGATAAGCAATGAGCTGTCTCCATAGCTTAGAAACCTGAAGTTATTATTAAGGGCATAGTCATATACTTTTCGCCAGTCGTCTCCGATAAAAGCCGCAACAAGCAACAAAAGGGTGCTTTTTGGCTGATGGAAATTGGTTATCATTTTGTTTACAATCCTGAACCGGTAACCCGGAATAATCATTAGTTGAGTTTTGGCTTCTATTCCGTTCCACCCTTCTTTATAAATTCTTTCCTCCAGAGCCTCCAGTGCCAGGTTTACAGGTATATCCGGCACAAGCCGTCTGTTTTCTTTTTGTGAAACAAAAGGAGGGGGTAATTCATTTTTATTTTTAACAAGGTGGTTTACCCCCAGCCAGTATATACTTTCCAGGGTGCGGACGGTAGTGGTGCCGACAGCAGTTACCGGCCCTTTATGGTTTTTTAATTTTTTAATGGCGCGGGCACTGACGTAGAAATGTTCAGCGTGCATCCGGTGGCAGTCTAAGTTTGTGTTTTTTACCGGCTTAAAGGTGCCTGCTCCAACATGAAGGGTCACCTGTTCAATCTCTGTCTTCCTGTTTTTCAGATCATTTAATATCTTATCGGTGAAATGCAATCCTGCCGTTGGCGCTGCCACCGATCCTTCAGAGCGTGAGTAGACAGTCTGATATCTTATCCTGTCAATAGCTTCGGGGGTCCTGTTCAGATATGGAGGTATAGGTGTTAAACCGGCACTCTCTATTATACTGCTGAAGGGAAGTTCTTCCGGTTCCCACGAGAATTCAATATCCTGCCAGGCTCCGTGATCACTGATAATTCTGGCTGAGAGAGTGATATGCTTTTTATCCGAAAAAACCGTCTTGGTCAGACTTCCTCCTTTCCATCTTTTTTTGTTTCCGGTCATGCACTTCCACCTGCATACCGGTGAGACCGAAAAGGCAGTCTCATAGTCCGCCGGACACAGGGGTTCAAGAAGAAAGATTTCTATTTTAGCACCCGTATCCTTATTCATCAATATCCTTGCCTGGATTACGCGTGTGTTATTAAATATGATAAGTTCATCTTTTTTAATGTAACGGGTGATCCCGGTGAACCCGGAATGGTTTATACTGCCTTTATTATATATCAGAAGACTTGAGTCTGCCCTGTTTTCAAGGGGAAACTTTGCTATCCTGTTGCCGGGAAGATGATAGTTAAAGTCATCTATATCAAGCGAACCGGACGAGGGTATATGCATCAGCTATTATTTATTCAGGTTGGCGCGAAATTAATTATTTTTACATCACAAAATTAACCAAATCAGAGATAAATGCATTTAAGAAAAGGAGATAAGGTGAAATTTCTGAATGATACCGGCGGGGGTATTATCAGTGAAATTGTCGATTCAAAGATCGCAAAGGTGTTGACTAATGATGGTTTTGAGGTACCGGTGCCACTGGCTGAACTTATTGTTATCAGTGAAACGGGGAATTCTGATCTATCCGGGGAAAGTTATTCCGCGAATAAAGGACCGGCTTTAAACAAAGAGCAGGAGCATACAGAAGAATATGATGAAAGGGCTGATGTCACTGACTATGACTCCGACCCATTGTACGGGGATAAAGTTGGAGGTGCCGGCTCCGGTGAGGAAAACAATGATTTGGATTATTATGCCGGTGAGGATAGAATCGGTTATCCGGGAGATGAACGCCCCGGCCGGGTGACTCCGGAAAGAAATCTTTTTTTTGGTTTTGTTCAGACAAGTGGCAAAGGCGAAGTTGATGCATGGCTTATCAATGACAGTATCTTTAATGTTTTTTACATTGTTTTACTCAGGCAGGACGCCTCCTATCTGACTCTTAAAGCCGGTCTGATAGAGGCTGATACCAGGATTTTTATTTCCGGCTTTTCCAGGGATGAGGTTAACAGCTTTCTTACATTCCGGGTCCAGGCACTTTTTTACATAAAAGGCGTCTTTGAACCGGTTGCCCCTTCACAGAAGGAATTAAGGATTGATCCTGTCGAATTATCGGGCAGTGATTTTTACGCAGCAAATGACTTTTTTGAAGAGGATGCGGTTATAATTCCCCTTATATCTGATTATGATGAACGTGAAAAGAGGTTGATTTCTGAGCAGGAGATTAAACGCCTGGTCGATGAAAAGAAGGGTGCCGGTAAATATGAAAAGAGGGAAAAGATAAAAAAAGATCCTCTGGTTGAAGAAGTTGACCTGCATATTGAGGAACTGACAGATGATCCGGGAAGATTATCCGGAAGGGAGGTTCTTGATATGCAGATGGCACGTTTTACAACTGCCCTGGAAGGCGCCTTAAGGGGAAAAACCAGGCGTATCGTATTTATTCATGGGGTGGGGAACGGTAAGCTGAAATTTGAGATCAGGAAAACACTGGATAAAAAATATCCCCGCTTGAAATACCAGGATGCTTCATTCCGTGAATACGGTTACGGTGCGACAATGGTGATTGTTCGCAAATAGAATAATTTGAAAATCAATTGATAATCTGTTTTTTGTTCAATATAAAATTATCCTGCCGGCACTATTTTTGTGTTAACTATATTAATGGTTTTGTTTAAATTTACAACTGAATATTCCGGCACAATGCTGCCGGTGGTATTTAATGCCGGCTTAAAAATTATTAGCGCTGACCAGCCTCTGTACAAAGGCGTTGGCGCTTACAAAATTCAGCAGGCCGTTCCATCGCTTTCCGCGTAAAGCGGGGGGAGGAAAGTCCGGGCAGCACAGGGCATCACGCTTCCTAACCGGAAGATACCCGTGAGGGTATGGCGAGTGAAAGAGAAAATAACCGCCCCGGCTTGCCGGGGTAAGGGTGAAAAGGTGAGGTAAGAGCTCACCGGTCTGTCTGGTGACAGGCGGAGCCGTTCATCCTGTGAGCTGTAAGGCCATGTATATTCCGGGTTTTCTGTTAATTCAGAAAGACAGGGTTGCCCGCCCTGATTTCCTGCTCTGCAGGATTACCGGAAGGGGTAGGCCGCTTGAGGCAATTGGCAACAATTGTCCCAGATAAATGATGGAAATCCTTTTGGGATACAGAACCCGGCTTACAGGCCTGCTGATTTTTTTATTCTCTCCTGAAGTATGTTGCAAATTGTTTTGTCCCGGCATACAAAAATGTTTTACCGGTCATTGTCCTGATCTTACACCTGACCAGCTCATTGCCGGTATTTTGATGCGGGCAAGAATCATTGCCACCAGCAGTCCGCTTACCATCTGCCATATACCCCACCATGCAGCCATAAAGGCCATTCCGCCGTTGGCATTAAAGATATTGAAGATCAATATAAGGGCAAGTCCGCTGTTCTGTATTCCTGTCTCAATGCTCAGCGACCGTCTGTCCGCTACAGGCACCCTTGCTACCGTACCTACAATGTATCCGGTGGATAATGTCTGAATGTTGAGCAGCATCACCAGGAGCCCGATCGGGAAAATAACCGAGGTGAAATGCTCCAGGTTTGCAAACAGTGCACCGGCTATAAAACTAAGATACAGTACAATTGAAGTGATTTTAATGCGTTTCATGTTTCTTTCGGCAAAATTCGGGAATTTATGTGCAAACCACATACCCAGGATAAGCGGTATTCCCAGGAGAATGAAAACCGTTTTTGCCATTTCCAGAAAATCAATATGAATCGGTATATTGAGATATCCTGCTTTCTGGTAGTAACGTACATACATACCTCCCCAGAAAGCAAAATTAAACGGGGTGAAGAATGTGGCTGAAAGAGTAGCAAATGCCGTGAGTCCGACTGAAAGGGCTATATTTGCTTTTGCCAGGGCTGAAATGAAATTGGAAACATTGCCGCCCGGACAGGCAGCGATAAGTATCATGCCCATGGCTATTGAAGGAGGCGGATTTAATAATATTACAAGTGCGAAGGTGAGGGCAGGTAGAATTATAAATTGAGAAATTATACCAAGCACTGCTGATTTCGGGTAGATGAATATTTTTCTGAAATTATCAATCTTGATTTCCATTGCAACCCCAAACATGATGCATGCAAGGGTTATGTTCATATACAAAAGGCCGGCTTCACTGAAATTCAGCCTTATATTATCTATGGAGGCCAGGGCTTCATACATATGATATAGGTTTTTTGTTTGAAAGGTTAAATATAAACCGGATTTTTAAAATGACAATAAATTCCTGCTGTTTTTGATTAACCGGAGGGATGTTGATAAAATGTCATTTTTTTGTGAAAAAATGACATTTTATGATTGTTTGGCAGGTTTTATGTTAGCCGGATTTAATTGTATTTTTAAATGTTTTTATCTGAGGCCTGTTAACAATTTTTAGCAGTCGTAATCAATAATATTTGATTTTTATGCACGTTAAGTTTGAAAAATAAAAATAAACAGATGAACCGTCCATGACAATATTTTCAATATTTTCACAAAATGCAATGAAAATATTGTTATGGTAAGGTCCATAAGACCAATAATTTAGTCTAAATATTTACTTATGAAAGCCCCATGAGCCAAAGCACACAAAAAGAAATGAACAAACCATGGGGGTTTGACTTCGTCGATCTCACATGCAATATGATTTAACTTTATCAAAAATGATCAGATGTGACATTCATGGGAATTGAAAAGCATTTTAACGGTTATGTGAATTTGTAACATCTTGTTAAATAAATTGATAACTATACTTTATATACATGAAGAATACAGTTGACATTAAGGAATTGAATGAACGAATCAAACAGGAAAGTTCATTTATTGATATTATCAACCAGGAATTTTCCAGGGTGATAGTTGGCCAGAAACATCTGACCGACAGTATGCTGATCGGTCTTTTATCTGACGGTCACATACTTATAGAAGGAGTGCCCGGCCTTGCCAAGACCCTGGCTATTAATACACTGGCTGGTATTATCAATGCCAGGTTCAATCGTGTGCAATTCACTCCGGACCTTTTGCCGGCAGACCTGATCGGTACCATGATTTACAGCCAGAAGAAGGAAGAGTTTTTTGTAAAAAAGGGGCCTGTTTTTGCCAATTTCATACTCGCCGATGAGATCAACCGTGCCCCTGCCAAAGTGCAGTCCGCTCTTCTTGAAGCAATGCAGGAGAGGCAGATATCAATAGGTTCGGAGACTTTCAGGCTTGATAATCCCTTTATGGTCATGGCGACCCAGAACCCTATTGAGCAGGAGGGAACTTATCCGTTGCCCGAGGCGCAGGTGGACAGGTTTATGTTAAAGGTAGTGATCACCTATCCGAATAAAGCGGAAGAGACTTTGATTATAAGGCAGAACCTTGCCAGTGAATTCCCACGGCCCGGACAGGTTATGAACCCGGAAGATATAATTAAGGCCAGGGCTGTTGTTAATGATGTTTACCTGGATGAGAAGATAGAAAGATACATTCTTGATATAGTTTTCTCAACCAGGGCACCTGAAGATTACGGACTGGGTAAATTTGAAACCATGATAAATTACGGCGCATCTCCGCGGGCCAGCATTAACCTGGCGAGGGCTGCAAAAGCCTACGCCTTTATCAAACACCGTGGTTATGTGATACCTGAAGATGTCAGAGCGGTCTGCCAGGATGTTATGAGGCACCGTATCGGACTGAGTTATGAGGCTGAAGCTGAAAATGTAGTTCCTGAGGATATTATAACGGAAATACTGAATACTGTAGAAGTACCCTGATCAAGCTGTGGAGGATCCCAATATATGCGTATATTGATTGTTTTCTTTTTTTTGAATCTTTCGGCTGAAAGCATTTCACAGATCCTTCCCGGAATGGAAAGGGATGAGATCCTGGAATATATGTCTTTGTCGCACAAGGACTTTGTTTTCAGGGAGCCTCCCAATGTCAATGAACTTGACTTCATTAAATATGAGCATGTTTCGGGCGACAAGACCCTGCTTGTATTTATGACGGAGAATGGCTACTGCAGTTTTACCAGGCTGATGGTTGATATTGATTATCTGGAGGAAATAATTGAGAATTTTAACAGAGAGTACGATAATACAGGTGAAATGAAATGGACATTAACAGAGCAGGGAAAAAAATTCAGCATTGATATTGAAGAATCGGAATGGTTATTCACTGTTACCGTTCGTTCTGCAAAAGAAGGAAACAAACAAATATTCTGATCTGTGGAGGCAAAGGAACTTTTAAAAAAAGTAAGGAAGATTGAGATCAAGTCCCGCGGACTGTCACGGGATATTTTTGCAGGTCGTTACCACTCTGCATTTAAGGGCAGGGGAATGGCTTTCAGTGAGGTTCGTGAATACCAGCCGGGTGACGATATCCGGAGCATAGACTGGAATGTAACAGCACGTTTCAACCACCCTTATGTAAAAGTTTTTGAAGAGGAACGTGAATTAACGGTCATGCTGCTTGTTGACTCCAGTGGTTCCAGGGATTTCGGAACAAGGGGCATGCAGAAGAAAAACCTGATAACCGAGATTGCAGCTGTTCTGTCATTTTCAGCCATACAAAATAATGATAAGACCGGGGTGATATTTTTCAGCGACAGGGTGGAGAAATTTATACCACCTAAAAAGGGTCGTAAACATATTTTGCATATCATCAGGGAGTTAATAGATTTTTCACCCGGTCACCGGCGTACCGATCTATGTGAGCCTTTGCGTTTTCTTACAAATGCAATAAAGAAAAGAAGCACTGTATTTCTGATATCCGATTTTTTGCAATATCCCTCCCTTGATCACAATCAACAAGGCAACGGGTATTCATCCATGGAGGAAACCCTGAAGATTGCCGCCAGGAAACATGATCTGGCGGCTGTCAGAATTTACGATCACAGGGAGACCGAATTATCACCTGTTGGTATGTTGAGGGTCAAGGACGCAGAAACAGGAGAAATGAGATGGATTGACACCCTTTCGGGGAGGGTTCGGCACCAGTATTCCCACTGGTGGGAAGACCATGACAAAATGCTGAACAGGATGTTTATGAAAACAGGGATTGATTCTGTTTCCATAAGTACGGGTGAAGATTACGTCAAACCGCTTATTAAGTTGTTTAAAAGAAGATAGCTGATAATGTATCTTACAGAAGACATAGATATTGCTGAAAAAAGAGTGCCGCCTGCCGGAGGTATTAGTTTTCGGGTACTGTTAACTTTTTTTATACTTTACCTTTTTGCGGGAAACAATTTTCTGCATGCCCAGCTGATAAGCATATCTGCCCGGTTTGATACGACTACAATATGGATCGGGGAACAGACCCGGTTTACAATAACAGTTGAGCAACCTCCTGATATGGTTGTTGATCAGCCCGTACTATCCGATACCTTAGCTGAGAATATTGAAATCCTTTCGGTGCTGCCGGCCGACACAACCCTGACAGGGGATAACAGGTACCGGATAACACGGGCATATGTAATTACCTCTTTTAACCCGGGTAAGCATTACGTAAAACCAATGCCGTTTATTTTTTTTATTGATGGTGAGGAGAGAGAAATATTTTCCAGGCAGTTAATGCTTGAGGTACTGGCACCTGAGATCGATGAAGAAGCCGGAATTTATGATATAAAAGGCCCATTTGGAATACCCCTGGGGGTAATGGAGATATTGCCGTGGGTTCTGCTAATCATTATTGTTATACTGCTGGTCTGGTATTCAATAAAATACATTAAAAAAAGAAAAAACAGAGAGCCCCTGTTCAAAGCCCCGGTGCAGTCCGATCCCCCTCATGTTACAGCTCTCAGAGAACTTAACAGGCTGAAGTCCGCTTCACTCTGGCAGCAGGGAAGGACAAAGGAGTATCACACAAGACTTACAGAGATTTTGCGCATATATATTGAAGAACGCTTCGGTGTTAAGGCGATGGAACAGACAAGTGATGAGATCATAAGGGACCTCAGACAGAAAAAGGAACCGGATGATAAGCTGGTGGAATCACTGGATAACATTTTTTTGATTGCCGATCTGGTAAAATTTGCAAAAGCAAGTCCGCGTGGCCGGGAGAATGAAAAAAGTCTTGATTCTGCTTTTCATTTTGTGAAGGAAACGTGCAATTCATTTCCCGGTCAGGACAATAAGGAAAAAGATGATGATCCGGCTGTTGCCGGAGTAAAAAAGGATACCGGCAATAAAAGCATGGCACACGGAACAGGAAAACACTAAATAAGAAAGTACAGTAAGATGGGTGACTACAGTTTTGCAAATCCTGAATTTTTATGGCTGTTGCTATTACTGCCTGCAATGGTTATCTGGTACATATTCAGGCATAAGTTTCGTTACCCTTCATTACAGGTACCGGGATTGCAGTGGGTTGAAAAGGCACCCTTGAGTGTGAGGCATTATCTTCAGCATGTACTTTTTGCTTTCAGGATATTAGCCGTTGCCCTGCTTATAATTGTACTTGCCCGGCCCCAGTTACATGACCGGTGGGAAGAGATAATTACAGAGGGGATAGATATCATGATCTCCCTTGATATCTCCAGCAGCATGCTGGCGGAGGATTTTAAGCCAAACAGGGTTGAATCCGCAAAAAATATTGCTGCTGATTTTATTAGCGGAAGGCACAATGACAGAATGGGACTGGTTATATTCAGCGGGGAAAGTTTTACCCAGTGTCCGCTTACTATCGATCATACAGTGCTTGTAAATTTGCTCAGGGAGGTTGAGATTGGTATGATAGAAGACGGCACTGCTATAGGAATGGGACTGGCAACAGCTGTAAACCGTCTTCGCAGCAGTGATTCCCGGAGCAGGATTATTATCCTGCTTACCGACGGGGTTAATAATAGCGGAGCAATTGATCCCGTTACAGCAGCCGGCATTGCGGAGACCTTTGGGATCAGGGTTTACACTGTTGGTGTTGGCAGCAGGGGCCCTGCGCCTTATCCGGTGCAGACTTCCCGGGGGGTGCAGTATCAGAGTATAGATGCAGATATTGACGAAGAGGTATTAAGAGAAATTGCCCGGATAACCGGAGGAAGGTATTTCCGTGCAACCGATGAGGATAAACTGGTAGAGATATATGCTGATATAGAGCAGCTTGAGAAGTCACTGACAGAGGTCAGGCACTTCAGTGCCACCAGTGATGAGTACCGCATATTTGCTTTTATAGGTGGCCTTCTGCTTGCTTTAGAGTGGTTTATCAGTGTTTTATGGCTAAGGCGTGTGCCATGATAAGATACCCGGGTAATCTGCCAATGGCCCGGATCAGGCATTAAAAATATTTTACCGGATAAAAATGTTTGAATTTGCACATACGGAAGATCTCTGGCTTTTACTGATCATACCCATACTGGTCATAGTCTTTATTGCAATAAGGATTAACAAAACAAAAGCCATCAGGAAGTTCGGAGAACCTGAACTTGTTGCCTCCCTTATGCCCGGTTATTCAGCCGGAAGGCCGGTTTTTAAATTTATGCTCTTTTTGATGTCACTGACGTTTATTATTCTTGCATATGCAGGGCCAAGGTTCGGATCCAGGCTTGAAGAGGTTAAGCGGGAGGGTGTTGAGATTATTATTGCACTGGATGTCTCCAGCAGCATGCTAGCCTCAGATATCAGTCCGAGTCGCCTGGAAAGATCCAAAATGGCTGTTACCAGGTTGATTGGCGATCTAAGGAATGACAGGGTCGGACTGATAGTTTTTGCCGGTGAAGCATATGTGCAGGTTCCGATAACAAGCGATTATGCTGCTGCCAGGATGATACTTGAAAGTATTTCGACCGATATAGTCCCCGTTCAGGGAACGGCAATAGGAAGAGCCATAGAGCTTGCATCACGTTCTTTTACCCCTGATTCACCGGCAGGCAGGGTTCTGATCATCATTTCCGATGGTGAAGACCATGAAGATGATCCCGTAAGGGCGGCAGAGCTGGCCGGGGAAAATGATATTACCGTACATACAATTGGTATGGGACGGCCGGAGGGGGCTCCGGTACCTTTGCCCGGTGGCGGACAGACCAGGTTTATGACTGATGCAGAGGGTAATACGGTTATTTCCCGTCTCGATGAGGCCACTTTGAGAAGAATTGCTTCAGCCGGTGACGGAATCTTTGTCAGGGCCGGATCTTCGGGTACCGGACTTGATATTATTATGGAAGAGATTGATGAGATGGAAAAAGCTGAACTTGACGAGCTTGTGTACACAGAGTTTGAAGAACGGTTTCAATATGTGGCTGCCGTAGCATTATTATTGCTTATGATTGATTTCCTGGTAAATGAGAGAAAAAACAGATGGCTGAACAGTATAAATCTTTTTAAGTAAGATCAAACCGGAGTTATTATGAAGTGTTTTGGAATATCGCGTCTGCTGCATACAGCATATCTTTCTTTGCTGGTTATTTTTATTGCAGGTAATTTTCAGGATGCCTTTGCCCAGGCAGAAAGAAAATATATCAGGGAGGGCAACCGCTTATATCACAAAGAGCAGTTTGACGAATCAGAATTGTCTTACCGCCGTGCCCTCGAGAATAATGATGATTTGCCCCGGGCAAGGTTTAATCTTGGAAATGCTTTGTATAAGCAGGAAAGATTTGATGAAGCCTTGAATTATTACAGAGAGCTGGCTGAAGAGATTGATGACCCCGTGAACAGATCAAGGGTGTATCATAACCTGGGTAATACCATGCTCATGTCTGAGCAGGTCAAGGAGAGTATTGAAGCTTACAAGGAGGCCCTAAGGAACAATCCGGATGACCCGGAAACGAGGTACAATCTTGCTTTCGCACAGCATTTGCTTGATGAGATGGAAGAACCTCCCCGTGATGAAGACAATCAGTCCGGCGACGACCAGGATAATTCAGAGGATGAAGAGGAGCAGGAGGGTGAACAGCAGGATGGAGATGATGAGCAGGATAAGGATGATGAACAGCAGCAGGACGGCCGGGACCAGGAGAACGAACAGCAGTCCCCCGAACAGGATCAGCAGCCCCGGCCCGATGAGATATCGCCTGAAGATGCACGGCGGCTGCTTGAAGCTGCAGAAAGGGAAGATCAGCAGGTCAGGGAGAAACTGATGGAGCAAAAAGCATCAGAGAAACAACCCCGAACAGGAAAAAACTGGTAAACAATATACAGGTTTATAACCTGGTTTATAAATTTATAAGGCATTGAAAAATATAATAATCAGTTCATAACAATGCAATTAACAGGTTATATAGAAATTTTAATGGTCAGGATTATTCAGTTGCCTGTTATTATGCTGTCCGTTATGTTTGGTGCTTATGCGCAGGATATTGAATTCTCAGCCTCTGCACCTCCTTCGGTTGCTGTTGGAGAGCAGTTTCGTCTGACATATTCACTTAACAGCAGGGGAAGTAATCTCATACTGCCGGACCTTGAAAATTTCCGGCTGATAGCAGGTCCGAGCACTTCAAGCAGCAGCAGTGTGCAGATCATAAACGGGGAGATGACCCGTACGCAGTCAACGACCTTTACCTATATATTACAGGCCACGGAGGTTGGGGATTATACTATCGCTCCTGCCACAATTAATGTCGGACCGGATCAGTACACCTCCAATCCGGTTGAGATTGAGGTGTTACCTGACAGTCAGGGCAGGAGTGCTGCACCTGGCCGGCAGCAGTCCCCTGATCCCGGCGTTTCCCCGGGTGATATAGCCGGAGAGGATCTTTTTGTGCGGCTTATACTCAATAAAGATGAGGTTTACCAGGGAGAAGCCCTGGTTGCAACTATAAAGTTATATTCCAAACTTGATCTCACCGGTATTGAAAATGTAAGATTCCCTGCTTTCAGTGGCTTTTACCAGCAGGACATTGAAACACCTCCACTCCGCAGCCTTGATCGTGAGGTGATTAACGGAGAGATATACGGAACCGGTGTGCTGAAGCAGTTGATACTTTTTCCGCAGAGAAGCGGGGAGATCACTGTGGAACCATTCGAAATGGATGCACTGGTAAGGCATCGAACGGGAAGGAGAGGCAGTGTGTTTGATGATTTTTTCGGTGGTTTTGAAACCCGGAGGGTTCCTGTAAGGAGTCAGCCGCTTACCATTGATGTTAACCCCCTTCCCGGTCAGAGACCGCCGGGTTTTAACGGTGCAGTGGGGGAGTACAGCATTAATCTGGATATTGATCCCGGTGAGATAAAAACAAATGAGGCCGTTAACCTGAAGCTTACCATCTCAGGAAAAGGAAACCTTAAATTGCTGGGTAAACCGGAAATAAATTTCCCCCCGGGATTTGAAGTTTATGATCCCGGTATCACTGAAAATATCCGTAACAGCGGTAACGGACAGGAAGGAAGTATAACATTTGACTACCTGATGATTCCGCGTACCGAAGGTAATTTCAGGATTCCTCCCGTGGAGTTCAGTTATTTTAATCCTTCGGAAAAAAATTTTCGCACTATCCGAACAGAAGAGTTAAGCCTGCCTGTTCTCAGGGGGGAGGATACTGAAGCTGGCACTCCTGCAACGGGATTTTCGCGGGAAGACCTCCTGATACTGGGAAGAGATATTCGCTTTATTAAAACCGGGAAGATAGTTTTATATGAAAAGGACCGTGATATTTTTGGCTCATTTCGTTTTTACCTTTGGTTCATTATACCATTTATCTTGTTTATTGTTGTCATTATTATTCAGAGAAAGAATATAAGAGACAGGGCCGACATCTCTATGATGAAAAGACGGCGGGCAAGTAAAGTGGCCCGCCGCAGACTGAAAATAGCAGGCAGATATCTGGAGGGGAATGATCATCACCGGTTTTTTGAGGAGATGCTAAAGGCATTATGGGGATACCTTAGCGATAAACTGCTGATACCGGTATCTGAGCTGAACAGGGAGAATGCAGTTGAGGCACTTCTGGAAAAGCAGGTACCGGAAAAGGATGCAGAAATGTTGATGGGGATAATCAGTGAATGTGAGTTTGCCCGGTATGCTCCTTTATCCGCTTCAGGTGATATGAAAAGGATATACGGAGACACCCTGAAAGTTATAACTCTGGTTGAACAAAATATCAGACAGTAATGATAAATCAAACAGTCTTTATACTTACAGCCTTTCTTTTTCTTCCCTTTTGGGTCAAATCAGAAGTAACAGAACCTGTTTCTGAAAGTGACAGTAATATGACCGGCGATTTTCAGATTGACCATATGGAGGAGTATGACCCTGAAGAAAGTTTTAATACAGCCAATCAATTGTATACCGAAGGAAGGTATGAGGAGGCAATATCCTTATATGAGCAGATTACCGGAGCAGGTTATCATTCTGCAGATCTTTATTATAATCTTGGAAATGCATATTACCGTTCCAACAAGATCCCGTCTGCAATATTGAACTACGAACGTGCTGCCTTGCTTGATCCTGCAGATGAAGACATACAGGCCAACCTGGAGCTGGCAAGGATGCATGTGAGGGACAGGATAGAAGAGCTGCCGGATTTTTTCCTCAACCGATGGTGGAAGAATGCAAGAGATCTTATGAGCACTGAAAAATGGGCCGCAATAAGCGTTTCCACCTTCATTGCAACTCTTGTTTTTCTTTCAGTTTTTCTTCTGTCATCTTCAGTATTTGTTAAAAAGACATCCTTCTGGATGGCCGTTGTGATTTTTCTTTTTTCCGTACTTGGTTTTTCGTTTGGACTCGACCGGAGGAATTATCTTAAAAATCATAACACCGCCATTGTTTTTAGCCCCGTTGTTTCTGTCAAAAGCTCACCCGATATTAACAGTACCGATCTTTTTATTATCCATGAAGGTACCAGGGTTTGGGTAGAGGACAGCCTGGGGGACTGGCGTGCTGTCAGGCTCAGTGACGGCAATAAGGGCTGGTTAAAGGCGGATGCTGTTAAGATGATCTGATATTTTTTACGGCGGTCATCTGTTTCTCTGATGTGCAACCTGCCATGAAGGTGTAAACCATCCTGTTTTCGCTTACAGCATGAACCTTTTAGCTTCAATTTATACTATCCGTATTGTGAAAATTATTTATCACCTGATTACTGGATCCTGACAGGATGATTTTGAATAAAAAAAAATTAATATATATTTGTTTTGTTTTTTTATTGAACATAAATATATATTTTTTATTTTAAAACTATCAGTATAGATATATTTACAAAGAAATTATAATAATTAGACGCAGAATATGAATCAATTTATAAATTGTTACTTATGAAAAATAACTTTTCCCTCTATTTAAAGCTTTCACTGATGATGTTTTTTCAGTACATGCTTTTTGCTGTCTGGTGGGTTCCGCTTGCCGCCTATCTGGCTAACATGGGTCTCTCCCGTTCATTATCTGCCCTTATTCTGAGCTCAATGGCCATCGGCTGTATGGCCTCTCCTGTCGTTGGTATGATAGCCGACAGGTATTTCAGGGGACAGATGGTGCTTGCCGCCACCAACCTGATAGTTGGTGTTATGCTGCTGGCAGCAGGACTGACTGATAATCCCGTACTCCTTTTTGTATTTCTGCTTACAGCCATGATATTCTATATGCCTTCATGGGGTCTGACAAGTTCAATAACAATGAAGCATGTTGATTCGGATATTTTTCCCCGTATAAGGGTTTTTGGTTCTATCGGGTGGGTATTTGCCGGAGTATTCAGCTTATTTACAGTAAGCTTCCTTAACATGGATTTTGACGGAACGCACCTTCCTTTTTATTATGCAGCGGGCATTGCGATTGTTGCCGCACTATTCAATCTCAGTCTGCCCGACACTCCGCCGCTTGCAAAAGGGCAGAAAGCTTCTTTTATTGACATAATGGGATTCAGGAGCATAAAGCTTATGAAAGACCGGAATTTTACGGTGTTCATTATTTTTTCTTTTTTTGCTATGATACCCTTTTCAATGTACTGGTCATATTTTTCGGAGTTTTTGGCGGACAGCGGATTTCAGTTTATTTCAATTACCATGAACCTGGGGCAACTGCTGGAGATGTTCATCCTTCTAGCTGTGCCGTTATCAATAAAAAAGTACGGTTTGCGCCGTACCATGATCTTTGGCCTGATAGCTTTAGCGGTAAGATATGGATCATTGATCTTTGCCGAAGGTGATCTGCAATTGCCAATGGTACTGGTAAGCGTATTTGTCCACGGTATTATCTTCGGATTTTTCTATCTTGGCGGGCAGATTTATATTGACCGTAAGGCTCCTGAATCTCTCAGGGCGCAGGGACAGGGTTTTATTTTCTTTGTCACTTTCGGAGTAGGATTGCTGGCCGGAAATTTTATCAGCGGTGAAATAATCAGGTTCTATTCGGTTGAGTCGGGAGGCGGACTGGTATACCGGTGGGAATATATATGGGGTATAACAACAGCCCTCTCACTGATATGCCTCATTGGTTTCTTGCTGATGTTCAGGAAAGAGGATTATAAACCCATAGAGACAGAGTAAGGAGCTGTGGAAACCTGATTTTACAATTTTCCTTTTCTGTTTTTTTCTTCGTATTAATCCTGCAGGTTATGTTCCTGCAGGATTTTTTATATTTTTAGGTCATTAAAGCCTTGAAAACATTTTCAGTGGCGAATTTGATTTTCAGTGATGTAGCATTTAATCAGTAATAACAGGACAGGATGAACAATATTGAATTTTTCCGGGAAAAGATCAATAATGGAGATAATGAACTTTTTAAAAGCCTTTACGGTAATGAGGCAAAAATTCTGAATCAACAGGCCCGTGCGTATGGATTGTTGATGGAAAGGTTTGTTTCTGTTTTTAAAAACAGTGAGAAGGTCGGACTTTTCAGCTCTCCGGGCCGGACTGAAATAGGGGGAAACCATACCGACCACAATTCCGGCCGGGTGCTTGCCGGTTCTGTAAGCCTTGACATTATTGCGGCTGCCGCACCGAACAATACTGATATAATACGGATCAGTTCGGCTGGTTATCCTGATTTTGAGGTTGACTGCAGGGACACTGCCCCCAGGGAAGACGAAAGATATACTGCTGCTGCCCTGGTAAGAGGGATAGTAGCCGGTCTCAGAAATATGGGATTCGATTGCAAAGGTTTTGATGCCTGCATAGAAGGGCGCGTTCCAAAGGGATCGGGACTTAGTTCATCTGCCTCGTTTGAGGTACTGACAGGAGCCATTATCAGTCACTTTTTTAATGACGGACAACTTGATCCTGTTAAGAATGCAATTACAGGACAGTATGCTGAAAACAATTATTTTGGCAAACCCTGCGGCTTGATGGATCAGACGGCATGTGCGGTCGGTGGATTTATTACCATTGATTTTAATGACCCCCGTAATCCCGTTGTGAAAAAAGTGAATTTTGACTTTACTTCAACTGATCATTCCCTTGTAATTACTGATACGGGAGGTGATCATGCCGCTCTTAATGAAGATTATGCTTCCCTGCCCGGAGAAATGAAATCTGTTGCTTCAGCACTGGGAGCCGGTGTTTTGCGGGAAGTGACTCTTGACGATATTGTTAAAGCAATACCGGAATTAAGGCAGAAAACAGGCGACAGGGCCATTCTCAGGGCATATCATTTCCAGAAGGATAACCAGAGGGTGGTCAGGCAGGTGGAAGCTCTTGAGAGAGGGGATTTCAAATCATTTCTTGAAATGGTTGTTGAATCCGGATACAGTTCATTTATGTATAATCAGAACATATATTCGCCTAATAGTATTAAAGAGCAGGGTGTGGCTCTCGGACTTGCGATGAGTGAGATGATCCTAAAGGGAGAGGGAGCCTGGCGCGTACATGGAGGTGGGTTTGCAGGTACGATACAGGCTTTTGTGCCGGATGATCTGCTGGATGAATATATTGTTGCAATGGAGAATATATTCGGCAAATTCTCATGTTACAATTTATTTATAAGAAATATTGGAGCAGCTGCTCTTAAGTTTTAAACTGTTATTATTACATATTTTTTTATTGATTAATTAACCCGGAATTGAATATAAAAAGTTATCCTGAACCGATAATATGAGTGTCATACTTAAATCAACAACCAATGAGAAATTATTTTTTTTATGCCGGTTTGATTTTATTATTTACCATTTCGTCCTGCAATAACAGGCAGCCAAAATGGGAATATCTGTTTACCGGGGAGGATCTCTCCGGATGGATACAAAAAGGAGGAGAAGCCACTTTTGAGGTTACCGGTAATACTATTACCGGCACCTCCGTTATGGATACTCCAAATAGTTTTCTGTGTACGCGGGAAAACTACGGAGATTTTATTCTTGAATATGAATTCCGTGTTGACCCAGCTCTCAACAGCGGTGTTCAGATAAGGAGTTTAAGTTCTCCTGAATATATGAATGGTCGTGTTCACGGCTACCAGGTTGAAATAGATCCCTCTGATCGTGCCTGGACAGCAGGAATTTTTGATGAGGCCCGGAGGGGATGGTTATATCCCCTTTCAGGACCGGAACATGAAGATTCAAGAACTGCATTCAGAAACGATGACTGGAATAAAATACGTGTTGAGGCTATTGGCGATAATATCAAAACATGGCTGAATGATGTACCTGTTGCAAACCTTTTTGATGAGGAGACGGATGAAGGATTTATTGCTTTGCAGGTGCATTCTGTTCGTGATGCATCCATGGAAGGACTTCAGGTTATGTGGCGGGATATTCGTATCATTACTGAGAGTCCGGAATTATTTTCAACAGAAACAACAGCACCCGAAATATCTTATCTTAAAAACAAACTCACCGATAAGGAGAAAGAAGAGGGCTGGAAACTACTTTTTGACGGAACGACCGGTAACGGATGGAGAGGTGCATGTAAAGATGATTTTCCGGCGGAAGGGTGGAAAATTGAAGATGGCATCCTGACGGTAATGCCCACCACCGATGGTGCACCGCGACAGGGAGGAGATATTGTGACGGCGGAAGTCTATTCAAATTTTGATCTAAGGCTTCAGGCGCTGCTGACCCCGGTTGCAAACAGCGGGGTTAAGTATTTTGTCAAGGAATATGAAAGAGATAATGGGTGCTCTACGCTGGGACCTGAATACCAGGTAATAGATAATAATCATCCCGGGCTCAATGAAGAACAGAAAATGGGAGCACTTTACGATCTTAAGGATGCCCGGAATGTAAGACTTAATCCACCGGGCCGGTGGAATAACATTAGGATTGTGACAATGGGAAATAAAGTGGAACACTGGTTAAACGGCTTCAAGGTTGTTGAATATGACAGGGAAAGTGAGGATTTCGACCAACGTGTTAAGGCCAGTAAATTTAAAGATATTCCCGGCTATGGAAAGACAGGCGGTCACATACTTCTGCAGGATCACGGAGACGAGGTATCATTCAGGAGTATAAAGATAAGAGTTTACTAAAGCAGATATTGAATTACGGGCACCTTCACTGATCACATGCCGGATACAGGTTGATAATAACGGGGTCGAAATCCTGAAATAAATATATCAGTCATCGGCAAAGTAGCGCCCCAGGTAACCTACTATGTCCCGCTTTACGGTAAGCGGGTCAATAATGCCTGCATACCGGCCAACTATTTCTCCGCCGGGTGCAATAAGAAGGGTATGGGGCAGGGCACCCTGCCAGTCTTTGTCCACTGCTTCTATAAGGGCATATTTATCTGTATCATTATAAAGGTAGTTTTTGTTGGCAGCCTCATGCTCTTCAAGGAATTTTAAAACGTTATTCCTTTTTGAAGGATTATCGGCGCTCAGTGATATGAACTCAAAATCTCTTCCCCTGTACATCCGGTCGATGCTGACCAGTTCGGGAAATTCGACTATGCAGGGTCCGCACCAGGTAGCCCAGATATTTATAAGGCGCAGATTATCACTCTCATTACGGATTAATCTTTTTATGCCTGCTATGTTAATATTTTCAATGTTTACAGGCATTTCTGCCCATTGCTGCTCCAGTTTCCTTTTCCATTGATCGTTCCATTTCCATTTGATGGAACAACCGAAAGATGGTGTTTCCTTAACCGTTACCTCTCTTCCCTCGAGCAGCGCCTCAACAGCATCTCTTGCATCGGAAGATTGCGGTTCAACATACGGATTTTCGGTGTCGTCTATTCTTCCACGGTAACGTAATTTTCTGTCACTGTCAAAAATAAATACATGGGGGGTGGCGACCGGACCGTATTGTATGGAGGCTTCATGATCATCTCCATCGTAAAGATACGGAAAACTGTAACCTTTGTCCGCTACCCTTATGATCATATCATCAAAGCTGTCGCCAAGGTCGGAGTATCCAAGTTCACTAAGACTTACTGCTTCAGGAGAGTTGGGTGCGATAGCGACAAATCCGACACCCTCCGGTCTGTATTTGTTAACCATCTCTATAAGCCTGTCTTCGTATGCCTGGGCAGTGGGACAGTGATTTGCCCAGAAAACCACAAACAGGATATCATAATCTTCAAAGTCCGCCAGGCTGTAATTCCTGCCATCGATTCCCGGCAGGTCAAACCCAGGTGCTTCGGCACCTATCTCAAGGGGTTCAATCTCTTTTTGCTGTGCATCTGCATTGAATGTAAAGAAAAACAGTGCCGGAAGTGTCAGCAGATATAATATTCTTTTCACTTGCAAGGAAAAGGTCAATGAGATCATATGTAAAAAAGTTTTTTGTTACTTAAAGTATTATGCCTGTACGCCGACTTTCCCGTGACAATGTTTATATTTTTTTCCGCTGCCGCAGGGACACGGCTCGTTACGGCCTACTTTTTTCTCGACTTTGACAGGTTGTGATTTTTTCTGTTCCCTGGTATTTGCCATCATCTCGTTACGGCGGCTTGTTTCGTATCTGCTCATATCCAGTCGTCTCCTTTGTTCGGCTTCCCTTACCTGGCTGGCATCCCTTATCGGTATGTGACCCTTCATAAGTGTTGCCACTACATCCCTGTTTACCCGTCCTATCATGGTCTTGAAAAGTTCGAAAGACTCAAATTTATATATAAGCAGCGGATCTTTTTGCTCATATGTTGCAGTCTGCACCGACTGTTTAAGGTCATCCATCTCCCTGAGGTGCTCCTTCCACAGCTCATCAATTACCATCAGTATGGCAGTCTTCTGGTATGACTTGACTATATCCCTTCCCTCTGTTTCATAGGCTTTTTTAAGGTTTGTCACAACCTGGAAGACTTTCGTTCCGTCTGATATGGGAACCACAATATTCTCATACAGGTGAGAGCTTTTTTCATACACATCTTTGATAACCGGGTATGCCTGCTGAGCTATGGTATTTACCTTGCGGCTGAAGGTTTCATTTATCAGATCGCGCATCTTTTCCATAATCTCATTCCCTGACATCTTTTTAAACTCCTCTTCCGTTACCGGGGAATCTATTGAAAACAGGCGTATAAGCTCCATCGAGAATCCTTCAAAGTCGGAATCATCATGGTACTGGAAAACGATATTTTCGCATACATCAAACATCATGTTTGCTATATCCACGTCTATGCGTTCACCCTTAAGGGCATTTTTTCTTTTGGAATAGATAACCTCACGCTGTGAATTCATCACATCGTCATACTCCAGGAGCCGTTTACGGATGCCGAAGTTGTTCTCTTCAACCTTTTTCTGGGCCCGTTCTATTGATTTGGTGATCATGGAATGCTGGATAACTTCACCCTCCTTCAGACCCATCCTGTCCATCATCTTCGCTATGCGGTCGGATCCGAAAAGGCGCATCAGATCATCTTCCAGCGAAGCAAAGAACTGTGATGAACCCGGATCGCCCTGCCTTCCTGCCCGGCCCCTCAGCTGCCGGTCCACCCGTCTTGACTCATGCCTTTCTGTTCCCACAATAGCCAGTCCGCCGGCCTCCCTTACTTCCTGTGTAAGCTTTATATCGGTACCGCGGCCTGCCATATTGGTGGCAATGGTAACCGTTCTGGCATGACCGGCTTCTGCAACAATATCGGCTTCTTTCTGGTGTAGTTTGGCATTCAGTACATTATGCTTAATCCCTTTTATTTTCAGCATGCGGCTGAGCAGCTCGGAGATTTCTACCGAGGTTGTTCCGACAAGGACAGGACGGTTACTGTTAACAAGGGATACTATTTCATCTATTGCCGAGTTGTATTTTTCCCTTTTGGTTTTATATACCAGGTCCTCCCTGTCATCTCTTATTACAGGTCTGTTTGTGGGGATAACCACCACATCCAGCTTGTAAATATTCCAGAATTCGCCTGCTTCTGTCTCTGCTGTTCCTGTCATGCCGGCAAGCTTGTCGTACATCCTGAAATAGTTCTGGAGGGTAATGGTTGCAAATGTCTGTGTTGCCGCCTCAATCTTCACTTTTTCCTTTGCTTCGATAGCCTGGTGGAGTCCGTCGCTGTATCTTCTGCCCTCCATTATCCGGCCTGTCTGCTCGTCAACTATTTTCACCTTATTGTCTATCACCACGTACTCCACATCCTTCTCAAACATGGTATAAGCCTTCAGCAACTGGTTAATGGTATGCACCCTTTCCGATTTTATGGCATAATCACGCAGCAGGGTATCCTTTTTTTCAAGTTTCTCATTTGTTTTGAGATCTGACTTTTCAAGATCGGCAATTTCACTTCCAATGTCAGGCAGTATGAAAAATTTTTCATCATCCGACGCAGAGGTTATAAGATCTATTCCTTTGTCTGTCAGCTCAATGGAGTTTATTTTTTCATCAATAACAAAGTAAAGCTCATCGGTAACCTTGTACATGTTCTTGTTTTTTTCCTGCATGTAAAAGTTCTCCGTCTTAAGTAAAAGGGCTTTGTTACCCTGTTCACTTAAAATTTTGATGAGCGTTTTGTTTTTTGGCAGGCCTTTGAACGCCCTTAGCAGCAAAAATCCTCCTTTCTCCGTGTCACCGGCAGAAAGGGCTTTCCTGGCTTCTACAATTACATCATTTACAAGTTTTCGCTGGGCACTTACCAGGCTTTCAACCTTGGGTTTCATTTCTTCAAAAAGCTGGTTTTCGCCCTTTGCCACCGGCCCGGAAATGATAAGGGGGGTACGAGCATCGTCAATCAGTACCGAGTCAACCTCATCGACTATGGCATAGTTATGCGGCCTCTGTACAAGGTCACCCGGATTGATAGCCATATTATCACGAAGGTAGTCAAAGCCGAACTCGTTGTTTGTGCCAAATGTAACATCGGCCATATAGGCCTTTCTGCGGGCTTCGGAGTTAGGCTGGTGCTTATCAATACAGTCCACCGACAATCCGTGAAACTCATACAAGGGTCCCATCCACTCGGCATCACGACGTGCCAGGTAGTCGTTTACAGTAACTATATGAACTCCACGCCCCGACAGGGCATTCAAAAATACAGGAAGGGTGGCAACCAGGGTCTTTCCCTCGCCGGTTGCCATCTCGGCTATTTTACCTGTATGCAGAACAATACCCCCGATAAGCTGCACATCATAATGGACCATATCCCATTGCGTCTCATTTCCACCTGCTATCCAGCGGTTTTTCCATATGGCCCTGCCGTCTTTAATTTCTATATTGTTTCGGGTGGCGGCAAGATTGCGGTCAAAATCGCTGGCAGTAACCTCTACTTCCTCGTTTTCCTTAAAGCGGCGCGCCGTTTCCTTAATTATGGCAAACGCCTCGGGCAGTATCTCCAGCAGAATATCCTTAAGCTTTGCATTAATCTCTTTCTCTATCCTGTCGATTTTGTTGTAAACCTCTTCTTTTTCGCTGAGCTCGATCTGGTCGCTTTCTGCTTCTTCTTTCAGCTTTTTAACCTCTTCTTCATCTTCTCTGATGGTGTCTTTTACCTTCTGCTTAAGGTTTTGTGACAATGAACGGATCTCGTCGTTCGAAAGAGGGATAACTTTTTCGTACGCTTCAAATACCTTGTTGAGCAGGGGAGTTATTTCCTTGATATCACGGGAAGATTTATTTCCGAAAAGACGACTGATAATATTATTGAATATAGCCATGTTGAAAAGATCTTTTTTATTGCCTGAATAATTGATTGTGCTGATTGCAAAGTTAAATTATTTTAAACGATTTATTCTGTGTGCTGTAACTAATTTTTTGGCTATCCTTTAATGACGGGCAGCCTGTATTATTGCAAAACAGAACAGCGGATCTGTGATCCGCTGTTTTTGATGATTTATCACTGTCCGGTCTGCTTACATTACATCCCCCTGCACCCGGGGAGAACCTGAAAGGATTGATTGCAGGTTGAAAAAGATTTAATTGCGGCGCTGATCTGCTTTTGCATCCCTTGCAGCGCGGAACTCACTTTCAGGCGACCAGTTTGGGAAGTCGTCATTGTTTGCAAGGTCTTTCCCGATATTGTAGAAGAGCCACAGATCCTGGTGTATACCGTCATAATCCCAAAGTTCATGCACTACATCGGTAGGCTGATGGTAACGTGATGCATAATCTTCGCTGACCATGGTTGCATATTCTTCATCACGTCCGATATAGTCCGATCCGCCATCGGCATATATCATGGGAACTCCCTGTTTGGCAAGGTTAAAATGATCAGAGCGATAATAATAACCTCTTTCGGGGTATGGATTGGGCTTAACCACCCGATCCTGGTCCGCAGCATGACTCTTCAGGTAGTTATCCATTTCTGAAAAACCGTAACCAACGGCAACTACATCCCTGGTGGGGCCATATACATTGAGAGCATCCATGTTGATACCTCCAACAGTGGTAGCGATGGGAAACAGTGGATTCTCGGAATAGAACCGTGAACCCAGCAATCCGCTCTCCTCGGCGGTGACGGCCATAAATACAACCGAGCGCCCGGGAGTCTGACCGCTGCTCATAAACCGTTCGGCGACAGCCATCAGTCCGGCCACCCCGGTGGCATTATCGACAGCACCATTGTATATCTGAACCTCACCGTCTGTTTCGACCATTCCCAGGTGATCCCAGTGAGCCATGTAGATAATAGTTTCTTCAGGGTATTCACTTCCTTCAATATAGCCTATTACATTGTTGCAGTCGGAAAATTCAAATTCATTGTCAAAAGAGACGGAAGCCGTGAGCCCCATAGGCTCAGGTTTGAATCCCTTCCGTTGGGCACGATCCAGGGCCTCTTCGAAGTTGATTCCGGCAAGTTCGAATATTTCCTTAGCCGGATCAAGATGTATCCAGCCTTCGGCAAGCAGACGCTCGTATTCTCCCTGTGATGCTACACCGTACTGGGTTCCTGACCATGAGTTTCTCACTACATCCCATCCGTAGCTGGCAGGTTCGGTCTGGTGTATAATCAGGGCACCTGCGGCACCCTGGCGGGCAGCCTCATCAAACTTGTAGGTCCATCGTCCGTAGTAGGTCATTGCCTTACCGGTAAACATTGAATCGTCACCAGTGGCAAATCCGGGGTCATTAACCAGCAAAACCACCGTCTTACCCTCAACATCAAGTCCCTCGTAATCATTCCACTCATATTCGGGTGCCACAATTCCATATCCGGCAAAGACCAGTTCGCTATCTTCAAGGTTAACAGATTCCTGTAACCTGTATGTGCCAACTACCATTTCATCAAGGTAACTTAAGGCGATATTACCATTATCTCCTGATACTGTCAGAGGGGTGAAGTCTGAACCCGTAATTTCAACCAGCGGCACAGGCTGCAGATATGAATCGTCGCTGGCTGGTTTGAGACCGATTTCAGAAAACCGTGATACAATATAATCTACGGCTTTTTCTCCACCCGGTGATGCAGGAGCCCGTCCCTGGAACTCATCTGATGCCAGTGTTTCAATATCTTTTTCCAGGTTATGGCCGAATGTTTCTATTTCCTTTTCCGGAGCGGAACATGAGACTGCAAGCACGAACAGCAGTGCCGGCAGGTACTTCATAGCTGAGATAATTTCTTTTTGTTGCATTGTTATTGGTTTTTAGGATTAAAAGCTTTATATGAACATTTAACAGAAGGGAGAGTAAAACTGTAAAGATAGTGATAAAACAGAAAAGCTTTCCCTGCAATTTGTCAGAGAAAGCTTTTATATTCAGAATTTATTAACCGTTAATCTTCATCTGTATCATCTCCCCTCATGTTCATTATATCCCTGTCGAACATGTAGAGCGGACCGTCTCCCAGCATATTAAGCTTATCAAGAATATTATTGGCAGAGGCTTCTTCTTCGATCTGTTCGGTAACAAACCACTGTACCCAGTTATGGGTAGTATAATCTTTTTCCTGCTCGCAAACGGCAACAATATCATTTATTGAAGCTGTTACATACTGCTCATGTTCCAGTACCTGCTCAAACATGGGCTTTACACCTTTGTAATCAACAGGAGGCTTCTCAAAAGCGGGTATTACTGCCCTGCCTCCCCGCTCATTTATATACTCTATTAACCTGAGCATGTGCTCACGTTCCTCTTCGGCCTGTGCGTGCAGCCAGTTTGCAATGCCCTCGTAACCTTTATTTTCTGCCCATGAAGCCATGGCAAGGTAAAGGTTTGATGAATAACCTTCCTTTTCTACCTGTATGTTAAGTATATCTTCTACCTTTTTGTTTAACATTTACTGAAATTTTAGTTGATTAAACCATCTATTTAAATAAAAACTGTTTGCTTATGTTAAAATAAACAAACTTAGTTTGCCTATTGTTCAATAATCAGTCCATTCGTTTTATGATTTCTGAGGCAAAACCTGAACATGATACTTCTTTTGCATCATTCATCAGCCTTGCAAAATCATAGGTAACTGTTTTGTTAAGTATGGCATTCTGCAATCCATTTTTAATCTTACCGGCCGCTTCATTCCATCCTATATACTCAAGCATCATTGAAGCAGAAAGTATCAGGGAACCCGGATTAACCTTGTCCAGTCCGGCGTATTTGGGAGCAGTGCCATGAGTGGCCTCAAAAACAGCATGTCCTGTTTCATAGTTTATATTAGCACCCGGTGCAATGCCTATACCACCGACTATTGCTGCAAGGGCATCTGAAATATAGTCGCCGTTAAGATTCATTGTCGCGATAACCGAATATTCTGAAGGCCTGGTAAGGATCTGCTGAAGGAATGCATCGGCAATAACGTCTTTTATAATTATTTTACCCGATCTGACAGCATCATCCTGGGCCTTGTTTGCTGCATCTTTACCGGTTTTTTCGGCAATCTCGTCATACTGCTTCCAGGTGAATACCTTATCAGCAAATTCTTTCTCTGCCAGCTCATATCCCCACTGTTTAAACTGACCTTCAGTGAATTTCATGATATTACCCTTATGTACCAGTGTAACAGAATCTCTTTTTTCCGCTATTGCATATTTTATTGCAGCTCTCACGAGCCGTTCAGTTCCTTCCCGTGAAACTGGTTTGATGCCGATGGATGAAGTTTCGGGAAACCTTATACTGCCTACATTCATTTCCCCGGTAAGGAAAGCAATCACTTTTTTATTCTCTTCGGTTCCTGCCAGCCATTCAATGCCTGCATAAATATCCTCCGAGTTTTCGCGGAAAATTACCATATCGGTTGTTGAAGGATCCTTAACGGGTGTGGGTACACCCCTGTAATACTTAACAGGGCGCAGACAGGTATACAGATCAAGTATCTGCCGCAGTGCAACATTGAGCGAACGGATACCTCCTCCAACGGGTGTGGTAAGGGGGCCTTTTATTGCAACCAGGTACTTTGAAATTGTATCAAGGGTTTCCTGCGGAAGCCATTCGCCTTTTGATTTGAAAGCTTTTTCGCCGGCAAAAACCTCTTTCCAGGCAATTTCCCTTTTACCATTGTAGGCCTTGTCAACTGCTGCATTTATAACGCTTACAGAAGCTGCCCAGATATCAGGGCCGGTACCGTCACCTTCGATAAATGGAATTACCGGCATATCAGGAACAATCAATTTTCCATTCCGGATGCTTATTTTCTCGCTTTGCATGATTTATAATTATTTGTTATCCTAAACTGAGTTATTCTGTTTTAAATCGCTGTTTATTATTCGAAATCAAGATTGAACTTTTGTCTGAATACAGCAAGATCAGGGTTTTTTCTGACCATATGTTCATACTTGTCTTCAGGGAGGTATAGGCGGCTTCCCCTGAGGGTTTCGTTAATGGTAATCACCAGTTCAAGGTTGCTGTTCAATTCATTCCTGAGATGGCTCAGCAATTCGGGTTTTATTTTGTTCAGGGCCTCTTCCTGCAGGGGATTGCTTATTTCAAATTCAATACTTGTCTGGCTGTTTATTACTGGCTTATTTGCAAGCATTGTATTGTAGAGCCTGGGGCGCCTGTTTCTAATCTGGTTGGCAAACTTTTTCCACTGCTCCATAAGCTCCTTTTCGGTAAAGTCGTCGCTGTCTTCACTTACAATGGCGGGATCATCTTCACTGTCAATTTCAAAAATTTCTTTTTCTGCTTCAGCAACCGGTCCCGGCAGGTTTCCTCTTAAGGCATCTTTTATGGAGATGGTATTGTTTTCATTGCTTCCGTTGTTTCTATTGCTTCCGTTGTTTTTTTTGCTTTCATTGTCATTATTATCTGTGTTACCTGCGTTAACTGCACCGGGTGTAATGTCCGTACCGTCTGTACTGTCTGGATTGTCTGGATTGTCTGGATTGTCCGTACCGTCTGCACTGTCTGCACTGTCTGTACTGTCTGGATTGTCTGGATTGTCTGGATTGTCTGGATTGCCGGAAGTGGAGGAGTTGCTGCTTTTGCCTGAGGGGCTTTTAGCGGAGTGGCTTTTTTCTGGGTGGCTATCCGGGTTGCTTTTGCCGATTTCGGCAGATCCCGCGATTCCGGCATCTTCCTTATCGTGATTCTGAAGTTTATCAGTATCTGATGTTATTGTTCCGGCATTGCCGGATCCGATTTTACCGGTCTTGCCCGGGTTGGTTTTAAGGCTTTCGGGTGATGATTCAGATTCAGTCCTGGCTGACTTTGACGGGGATTTCAGCTTGCTTCCGTATGATTCAGAGTTTTTTTTTTCCTGTTTCGTAAGACCGCACAATTGTACAAGGCTGAGTTCAACGTGCAGACGCTGATTCTTGCTTGATCTGTAGGAAAGGTCGCACTGATTTGTTATTTTGAGAGCCTCGACAAGAAATTCCTGGGAGCATTCTTTGGATTGCATTTTGTATTTATCGCGTATTGATGCACCCGTTTCAAGCAGCTGGAGCGTTATCTCATCACGGCAGACCAGCAGGTCGCGGAAATGCCTGCTAAGGCCATTGATAAAATTATGCCCCTCAAACCCCCGTTCCAGAACTTCATTGAATGTCATCAGGGATGATGCAATATCCGAGGCAAGAGCCGCTTCGGTTAATTTGAAATAATAATCGTAATCAAGCACATTGAGATTATCGATCACATTCCTGTAAGTTATTTTGCCTTCAGAGAAACTGACAATCTGGTCAAATATTGAAAGGGCATCGCGCATAGCCCCGTCAGCCTTCTGGGCGATAATGTTCAGGCCTTCATGGTCTGCTTCAATTTTTTCTGCTTTGGCAATGGTGTCAAGGTGCGAAACAATGTCTTCAATTTTAATACGGTTAAAATCAAATATCTGACACCTTGATAGAATAGTCGGAAGGATCTTGTGCTTTTCGGTTGTTGCCAGAATAAATACCGCATGTGCAGGGGGCTCTTCCAGTGTTTTCAGGAAAGCATTGAAGGCCTGTGATGAAAGCATATGGACTTCATCAATAATGTAAATGCTGTATCTGGCTACCTGGGGAGGAATTCTCACCTGGTCTATCAGGTTCCGGATGTCTTCTACCGAATTGTTGGATGCTGCATCCAACTCATGAATATTAAAAGACCTTGATGAGTTAAAGGATTTACAGGACTCACATTCGTTGCAGGCTTCCGTGTTTTCCTTTAAATTAAAGCAGTTGATAGTCTTTGCAAATATTCTCGCACAGGTTGTTTTTCCGACGCCACGAGGCCCGCAAAACAAATAGGCATGAGCCAGCTGACTGCTCCTGATGGCATTTTTCAGGGTAGTTGTAATGGCCGGCTGGCCGATGACTGTCTGAAATGTATCGGGCCGGTACTTGCGTGCGGATACTATATAGTTTTCCATCGATCTTGCTGAATTGAGGCTCGCGGACAAAGATAAAAAATTACGGTAGCTTTATGAACAATGAATTTTCATAGTTGCCAGATTTTATTAACATACGGTATTACATATACAGGCTGCTGCCGGTTTAAACTGATTTATAAAAATAAAATTTATCCCAAAAAAAGAGAGTAAATGATTTTTTCATGTGTAATATTGAAGGATTTTTGGTATAAAAAGATTTGTCTTTTCAACCTTATTACCGGAAAATTATATTAAACATAAACAGCCATCAAATTTTCGATATTATGTTAAAAAACAAAAGAGGTTTTGCAAGTGATAACAATTCGGGGGTGCATCCTGCCGTAATGGAGGCGATGAGTTCTGTAAATGAGGGGCATGTGGTAGCATACGGTGATGATCCCTATACCGCCGCAGCAATAGGGAAGATCAAAAAAGAGTTTGGACAGGATACCGGGGTGTTTTTTGTGTTTACCGGAACAGCGGCAAATGTTCTCGGGTTAAAAGCCTCAACGGAGAATTGGAATTCAGTGATATGTGCGGATACAGCACACATACACTGTGATGAATGTGGTGCCCCGGAATTTTTTACCGGATGCAAACTGCTTACGGTCAGTGCTCCCGATGGCAAGCTGACAGTTGACCTGGTACGAAAACATATGCACGGATTTGATTTTGAGCATCATGCGCAACCCAGGGTGATATCCGTAACTCAGGCCACGGAGATGGGAACGGTCTATACTCCTGACGAGCTGAGGGAGATATGTGATTATGCTCACGGACTCGGATTGCTGGTGCATATGGACGGCGCCAGGATTTGCAATGCGGCTGCCGGTCCGGGAATATCCTTCCGTAAGATGACTGCTGACGTGGGAATTGATGTACTCTCTTTCGGGGGCACAAAGAACGGACTGATGTACGGCGAGGCGATTGTCTTTTTTAATGCTTCGCTTTCGCGGAATTTCAAGTACGTTCGTAAGCAGGGTATGCAGCTGGCCTCAAAAATGCGTTACATTGCTGCGCAGTTTGATGCATTGCTGACTGATGAACTGTGGCTCAAAAATGCCGGCCATGCCAACATGATGGCCAGGTTGCTGGCTGATGAGGTATCAAAAATACCCGGTATTAAGATAACACAAAAGGTTCAGATAAACGGGGTATTTGCCGTTGTTCCGCCCGCGATAGTTCCGGAACTGCAGAAGGAGTTTTTCTTTTATGTGTGGAACCCGGA
>JAWODJ010000031.1:0-23355 GCA_046483315.1 Bacteroidales bacterium
GGAAGAATAATCAGGGTTATATTCTTCCGGAATTTGACAGATCATGCACATCCGCATCTGACCCGTCCGGATTTTACCTGGATAATCAACCATGGAAAGAGGCCTTGCTCTATTCGGTGGCAATTTTTATAAGTTTTCCGGCCGGAAAACTTGCTTTGGATGATGGCAGATATATATTCAACACATTTGGAAACGGGGCCTACCTTATGGATAAGGAAGGTAAGAAAAGCAGGAACACTTGCCGATGCCTTCAGGGATTTTGGTGTATCTCAGGAACAGATGGAGAAGTTTGCTTTTCTCAATAATATGGAACTTTCTGATCACGTTCCGGCCGGAAAACTTATAAAAATTGCCACCGAATAGAGCAAGGCCTCTTTCCATGGCCGACACGAAACTAACATGACGGGTAAGCAACGGATGGGTATGATTCGTAATATGCCGTAAGGATACACACCGGGGCCGAATACTAACAATTAAGTATCCTTATTCATCTTCATCCATCTCTTCCATAATTTGGTTTACCCTCATCTGAAGTTCGGGATCCTGCTGATAAAATGCCATCATTTCCTCATATTTTGCAGGAGTTATTCCTGCATCATCTATTTCCTCAACAATCTTATCATTATATTCAAGTTCTATAGCCTGAATGGCCAGGAGCACAGTTTCAAATGCTTCCATTTCCTCATCTGTAACATCAGGATCCAACCCCTTTTGCTGAGCCTCCAGAATCGTATTAAAAGTTTCTACGGTAAGGCCATGTTCTTCAATTTCATCAATCATAAGTGCCTGACTTTCCTGTTGAAGTGGCATTACCTCCAGTGCTGCTTCCACAAAATTTTTGAGTTCCTCATCGGAGTAATCGGGAGTTTCCTGAGCCGGTGGTTGCTGTGCGAAGACGGCTGATGAAGCCAACAGGACAGATAATAACAATAAGCTGAAGGTTTTTGGCAGAGAATTTAGATTTTCAAAATAATACATAAAACAGGTATTTAATTCAACATTGTATTTATTAACCAAGATTGCACCAAAAACATGCCAAACATAATATCCGGCTATCATTCTTTGCATTATACTGTAAGTAACTTGTTCTTATGTGTTCGTTATACACACTATCTTTATTAATGTGTGGACTATTTCCACAACAACGGCAAGTATATACGGGGTTTTCAGGACAGCCTAAGCGGTGAATATTCCGGGATAAACAGGGAGGCAGGAATCATCCTTTTGGAAAACACCTCAACAGGTCAGGCTGTCAAGGCTGGTAAATACCGGAGACAAAACATCATCACTCCTCCAGATAGTACCTGAGCTGATCGAGCATTATAGGTACATCTTCGCTGTCGATGCCCTGCCTGATAAGGTGGGGACGGTCTTCTTCGAAAACTTCCAGAAATTCGCCTTCTGTGAAGCCCTCATCAGTGGCCCCCGCTGCCGGGGCAGCCTTTTTTGCGGCTTTGCCTTTAGGTTCGTAGCGGGCCCCCGGCCTTTCGCCCGGGCTACTTCCGGCGGCGGTATGAGAGCCCGGACTCTCCCTGTCACTATCCTTCTTATGCGAATCTCCAACCTCGGCTCCACCGGCTTTCCGGATGGACCTCCGGTAATAGTCGAGTGCGGATTTCCGGTTGCCCAGGCTCCACTGTACATGACCCATGTTGATGTAATCATGTTTGTTAGGCTCATCCTCGATCAGCTTAAGCAGATATTTTCCGGCCTGTTCTTTTTTCCCGGTCAGAAACGAGCACCAGGCAATGGGACGCCAGACTTTCTTGTTGCCGGGTGCCAGGTATTCTACCTTGAAATAGCTTTTAAGGGCCTCCTCGTATCTGTCAAGCTCAAGCAGGCAGTGCCCGATATTGAGCTGGTTGCCAAGGTTCTCAGGTTCGAGCTTTTCAGCTTCCTTGTAATATTCCAGCGCCTTGTCAGGCTGTCTGAGGTTGCGGTAGCAAAGAGCGATCTTTTTTGTGTTCCACAAACGGTTGACTTCATACAACTCCGCTTTCAGGTAATTGTCCAGTGCTTTCTTAAAATCACCAGTTTTTTGATTGCACCAGGCTATTTTCTGGTATAACTCTCCGTTTTTATCCTGTTCCAGAAGATATTCGAAAATTCCGGCTGCCTCTTCATAATGATCCCTGGCAAAATAGTATTCAGAGATATTGCGGAGCACTTTAGGGTCTTCTTTCAAAATGTCACCTATAGCAAGCTTATTGTGAAAATCGAACCGCCAGCTGAAGATATCTTCAAAATCGTTCTTTCGGGGAAATAGTTTATAAAACCTGTAAAGATCCTGGATATACTGATTGGAAATAAACTCTGCCTTACGCCCGGGATCCAGCAATTCTTCATCTTCACTGATTTCTTTTACCTGCTCCATCTCCGCTTTCATTGCCTGGGTCATAAACTCGAGGTTCTCTTTTGGCAGTTTCTGAATGCTCAGACAAAATGAGTATTTATCAGAATTGCACAAAATAGGGGCATGCTCAATAGCTTCAACCAGGTGCCGGACGGTTTGGTCGTTTACATCCAGTATTTCAATTATTTCAGGGTTTTCAGGAAAGAACGGCATAAACCAGTTGCTCATTTCACTAAAGAAGGGGAATGATTTCAGCATTGAGAAAGAACCCATAAACACGTCGGCTCCCTTCATCTGCATCTCCGAAAACTCTTCCATCTTATTAAGCAACCCCGGTGAATCTTTCAAAATTTCTTCCCACTCGGGGTTTTTGTCCTCCGAATAACCCTCTTCCATCAAACTGTCGAGGTTGATCTTGTTCTTAAGGTTGGGACTTATTTTTATCATTTCCGGAAGAATCTCATCCCTGATGCGTTGTTGCAGCTTCTCTGTCTCCTTGCTCCTGATAAATTGTACGATGATGCGTTCGAGGTTGCTTTTGAATTCGGGGTTTTCATTCAGGATCTTCAGCCTGCCTGTAATTTCGGGGTAGAAAGGCATCCTGGCATCGTATTTATAAAGGTTGATAAGCAAACCCACCAGGGCCCTCTGGTTTATTACAGCCTCTTTGGAGCCGAAGGCATCAAATAGCAGGATGAATTTTTCCGTATCGAAATAGCGCTGGAGGCTCAGCATCAGGGCCGTAGTCATAAACGCTTTGTTGTGAGCCGGTATCACAGGGCTTGTTAAAAATTTACGCAATGGTTTTATTTCTTCGGATGTCAGTTTGTCACGAAACCAGATATGGTAAAATAACCTCTGCATCATTTGCTGATTTTCTTTGGCTGCCTGGTCATATGAGGTTTCGGAAGTTGCTGCATCCTTTGGCCGGGAGGAGTTATTATCAGATGAATATGGTACCTCATCACGGAGAAAGAAATCTTCAGTTTCTTTCAAACAGGTACTGAGGTTCGTGATAAAAGAGGTCCTGAAAAAACGTTTTTTCTCGTACTCTGCTGATGTGGATAACCTGTGACGGACGGACTCGTTTACCTTGTCAGCCAGTTCAAATACCGATACAATGAGTCTGCGATAGACTTTCTGACGCTCGGGATCGCGAATACCTTCCAATGTATATTTAAGCATATAATGGTAGGTTTCCTCCAGGTTTCTGCATTCGTCGTTGAATATTCCCGGTTCGTTATCCGAAATGAGTTCCTCCAGCAGGTCAAATGCCGGTTTCAGTCTCCTTTCGGCAAGATTGCTGCATATTTTATCGTATTTTATTCTGGGTTCTTTATCTGTCATTTTAATTCCCCTTGTTTAAAGGTTGGTTGTAATAAGTATTCATCAAAAACCAATCCAACTAAAATAACATGCTGATCTGACAGGAGACTACTTCATCAGAACATAACGGAGATACAAAAATTTTCTGCTCAGGAATTTGTTATATGTAGGAGTACCTGCAGTCGCAGCAAATTTTCTGGATAAATTGTGAAGGGGTTTCGGTGCGATTTTTTTTATCAGGTTTTCTCTTTCGGGTGTGGCAAGTGTTAACGCCTCCAGGACATTTTCAGTAATATCTTCCTTGCCTTCAAGACACAGGTTACTTTTTTTTAATTGTGATTCCAGCTCTTCAATTCTGTGATCGTCCCTGAAATCGGTAAACAGGAAATAACCACCCGGTTTCAGGACACGGTACACCTCATTGAAAAACAATTCTTTTTGCGGATAGCGATGTGATGATTCCACATTAAGAACTACATCGAAGGAGTTGGTTTCCAGGGGCAGTCTTTGTGCATCGCCCTGAACGAAATTTATGTTTTTCTCTTTGTATTGCTTCTTGCAGAATTGGATTGCTTTGGCATTCAAATCGACACCCGTCAAACTGTCCGGTGCCAGGTACCTGTTTATGTATGATAATCCCCCTCCTCGTCCGCAACCGACTTCAAGAATATTTTTGCCTGTTATATCAACAGGTGAAACTGCATGGTGGTATAGTTGGATTGAATACCTGTTCTTTTCATCTTCCTCCTTAAGATATATTCTGCTGTTATTGGAATAGCCGTAATTCATGAAAATAACATCGGCATTCTTATCAACTAAACTGATATACCAGTACCACGTTTTAAAAAATTGATTTCGCAGTTTTTCTATCATAATCCCCTGGGTTTATATATGTATATTGATAACCAAAAGCATAACTGTCAGTTTCCATATTAATTGCAGATGGCATGGTTGCCCGGATATTTCCATTATTCTGATTCAAATTGATAAATTCCTGAATTAATATTTAAAACAGCATATTCACCCTCCATTCCGCGAAAGCGAATATTTTCAGAGTCCCCTAATGATTCTCCGCTCTCGGTTATACGGCCATTTTCCTTTGCAGGTATATATACCGTTGCAGTGCTTCCGACAGGTACTGTGATATCCATATGGAACGTTGCACCCTCTTTTTTCCATTTTATTGCTGCAGTGCCATAGGGAGTCAGATTTGAATATGAGGCAAAAGTAATCTCTTCAACCGGTTGCGGGCGGAAAACAATATTACGGTATCCGGGCCTTTCAGGATCGGCTTTCATGCCTGCCAGAACCCGGTAGAACCAGACAATGCCTCCCCCGAACATGGGATGGTTGCGTGAATTTGTGCCGTCCCACTTTTCCCATGTGGTGGTTGCCCCCTGCTCTATCCACCAGCCGTAGCCGGGGAAAGTCCTTTTGTTCATAGCTTCATATGCCAGCTCATGAAGTCCGTTTGCAGACAGAACCTCGAAGAAGAACTGTGTGCCGAAAATACCGGTATCCAGGTGCCCGTCGTTTGCTTCAATATCTGCCTTCAGGGAAGCTGTCACCCTGTCGTGCTGCTGCGGGGGGACACCCATTTTCAGGGCAAAGATATTGCCGCCATACGGGCCGTATGATCCTTTTTTGTTGTCATAAAACCTGCCGTGAAAAGCGCGGCGGGTCTTTTCTGCCAGAGCGCTGTACTCTTCGGCTTCATTATACCTGCCCAGTGCCCGGGCGGACTTTGACGTAAGATCTGCGCATCGCCACAGGTAGAAAGTATGGACCATATCGGCGGGAGGCAGCTCGTAAGGCGCTACCCAGTCCCCCAGATTTATCCATCTGTTGGGATTTTCCGGATCCGGTGCCTGTGAATGCATTATCCCATCATCATCAGTCCATGTCATCATATAGTCAATATACCCCTTCATCCCGGGGTAATTGGTTTTCAGCATGTCAATATCGCCGTAGTGCAAATAATACTCCCAGGGCATGATTATCATTGCCGCTCCCCAGGCCACACCCCCGCCGCAGCCGGGCTGCCAGGGAGAGCAGTTTGGCACATAACCGTTTTCGGGATTCTGCGACCCGAATATATCCCTGATCCACTTGGTATAAAAGGCCCTTACATCAAAATTGTGCAAAACCGTTACACATGCCACCTGTCCGTCGCCATTATAAGGGTTGCGTTCGCGATGAGGACAGTCACTTACTATACCCCCGTGCATATTGTCGGTTTGTGCCCTCCACCAGATTGTGTTTATGGTGTTGAACAGTTCACTGGAACTCTCAAAATGGCCTGTGGTTTTAACATCCGAATATACAGCTTCAGCAATTATCTGGTCCGCCCGCAATTCACCCGGCCAGTTGATTAATTCCACCTCCCTGAATACAAACCAGGTAAAGCGCGCCGCATAAGATTCGGGTTTGCCCCCCTTCAGTGTATAGGTGTTATCGCCCATCATTGATTCTGTGATGTAATTTATGCTGATGGTGTGGCCGGCCTCTCCGGCTATGTCTTTAAGCCGGAGCCACCCGGATATCTCCTCTCCGAAATCGACTTTGTAGTGACCCTGTCCTATATGCTCGATGGTTTTTGGTGTCAGCCTTTCCATCACTTTGTCGGTGGGTGACATGTGAGCTTTCATTTTCCCTTTCGGGGAATTGCGGGCAGCGGCATATTGCCAGCCTGAATCGTCAAAACCGGGGGAGCACCAGCCCGGTTGTTCCATCCGGGCATCATAATGTTCGCCGTCATAGACAAGGTCCATTATTACAGGACCTTTTGAAACTTTCCAGCTTCCATCGGAAACAATGATATCTTCCGACCCGTCAGCATAGGTCACATGGATCTGACCGAAAAATTTTGGTGTGCCATAGCCGCCGGACCAGTAATTTGCCGGATTGTAAAAGCCGTTTCCGAGCATTGCCCCTGCAACATTTTCGCCGCTGTTCAGAAGGTCTGTTATATCATAAGCCAGGTACATCACCCGGTATTCCCTGAAGTTATCCTCAATCATCACCCCGATATCTCCCAGGTCGCCGCGCTCATCATAAAGTGTGACATTAGGCACCAGCACGTCATCACCCACCTTTTCGCCGTTAAGGTAAAACTCAAAAAAACCGAGTCCTGTAACAAAGGCGCGGGCGGAAAAGACCTCCTTCTCTACAGAGAAGCTTTTCCGGAGCATGGGGGCGGGCGGGGGCAGATCTTCAGACGGAGAGCCTGGGTTGTAGAAATAATTTCTTCCGGGAGAGGATGGTCTTGGCAAAGGTGTTTCGTCCTGCCACGGAGCGCCTATCCACTGTGCCACCCACTCTTGCTGATCAAGCAGTCCCATACTCCAGAAAGCCGCCTCACTCCAGTCCGATACCTTTCCTTCGCCATCCCAAACCCTGACCCGCCACCAGCAGTCCTGCATCGATACCAAAGGTTTTCCCCCGTAAGGGATATTGACAGATTCGTTTGATATTACTTTGCCGCTCTTCCATAGACCTGCATTACCTGACTGAAGATTTTCCAGGCTGCCGGCCACCATGATCTCATAGGCAGTCTGCACCTGACCCCTGATATTCCCGGTACAGGTGTTTATCCACGAGAGGCGGGGCTCAGGGATATCCACCACCATGGGGTTATGAAGGTTTTCGCAGACCAGTTTTGCAGGAGTAAGTGATGCATGTAATGCCAATGGTAGCAGGAACAGAACGAGGTATAATGTGATTTGCTTTTTCAGTTGCATGAAATAATGAATTATCAGGATTGAGCGGGCTGATTGAATCATATCCGGATAAGCTGATGTAACATGAATCTGTATTCAATTTCCGGTAAATATATGGGTTCAAAAATTAAAAATCAATTCCATTGCTTTTTTAGTGGCAGATTGCCCGGTTTAGATCTTCCCGGATCAAGTAAATATTTTTTTTTATTTTAGAGGCCTCTCTTTTGGATTAATGCCGGAATAAATTAAAAATGGTGCAAAAAAAAAGGTACAGGCTTACAATATGGATTTTTGCAGGATTCTTTCTGGGACTCTTTGCCGGGGCGGTCATAGGTGAACCTGTCCTGCCTTACACTCAGCCACTGGCTGATATATTCCTGCGGCTGCTTAGAATGGCCATATTACCCCTTGTAATTACCTCTATTATAAGTTCCATAATACAGGTTGGTTCGGCATACGGGCTGGGCCGGATGGGCTTGCGGACTTTAGCTTATTATCTTTCAACCAGCATGCTGGCAATATTCACAGGCCAGTTGCTGGTCAATATTTTCAAACCGGGTGCCGGGGCTGAGATTGTCCTTGAGGAAACTCCCGATTCCATTGCGGCAGCAGACAGTTCGCTGGGTGATATATTTCTGAACATTATTCCTGAAAATCCTTTTGCTGCTGCAGCATCGGGCGATGTGCTGCCGGTTATATTCTTTTCCATTCTTTTTGGTCTTTTTGTCACACAGCTTAAGACCGATCAGCGCGACTTGCTGGGTGGTTTTTTCCAGGCTGCTTTTGAGGCAATGATGAAAATGGTATCCTTTATTATCTGGACAGCTCCTCTGGGGGTTTTTGGAATTATTGCCGGCATTGTCGCCACATCGGGTTTTTCTGCTTTCAGATCTCTTGGGTTTTATTTTATAATAGTACTTGCAGGACTTGCCATACACATGTTCTTTACCCTGCCGTTGCTGCTCTGGACCCTGGGAAAGGTAAACCCGGCAAAGCATTATAAAGGAATGATCCCTGCCCTGCTCACTGCATTCTCCACCTGTTCGACAATCGTTACGTTACCGCTTACACTTAAAGCCGTTACAGAGAATTCGGGAGCCTCTGAAAAGGCTGCCGGCTTTGTGCTGCCTATTGGAGCAACGGTGAATATGGACGGAACGGCTCTTTATGAATGTGTGGCAGCCATATTTATCGCGCAGGTTTATGGCTTTGACCTTTCACTTGGGGCACAGATAACTGTTGCCGTCACCGCAGTGCTTGCTTCTATTGGTGCAGCAAGCATTCCCATGAGCGGGATGGTCATGATGTCAATCATTCTGGGTGCTGTTGGCCTGCCCCTGGAAGGAGTGGCAATCATTCTTGCCGTGGACAGGATTCTTGATATGTTCCGTACCACTGCAAATGTTTTCAGTGACAGTTGCGGCGCCGTGATCATTTCAAGGTTTGAGAATGGCGGCGACCGGCCGGTCAGTCAATAACATGATTCTTTACAGAACTTTCAGTCTTTTTTTTTGTTATAAACAGGAAGGCACCTCTGAAAAAGTTGCTTAAAACCTGTAATTTATTAGAGTATATGAAAAAATATATTGATATAATATGTCCTGTGTCAGGCGTAAAAGCAGACGAAAATGTTGCACGTACTGCTGCCCTTCTCACTGTTTTATTTACAATGACAGCATTATTTATAAACAGTTATTCATTGATGTTATTTCTTGCTGCTGATTTTGCAATCAGATCTTTCTTATCAGGAAAGGCCAGTCCCCTGAAAATTTTATCAGTTCAGATTGCCGGGCTGTTGAAGATTAAGAATATAAAGCTTATTGACGCAGCACCAAAAAAATTTGCAGCTCTGCTGGGAATGATTTTCAGCCTCCTTGCCGGATTGTTCATGATACTACAACTGCCGGTAGCGGCGGTTATAACAGCTTCAATGCTGATCTTTTGTGCCTTCATGGAAGGAGTTTTCGGATATTGCCTCGGATGTGTTGTATATACCATCATTACAGCTTCATCTAAAAAATCGTCATAATTTTTTTGCAGCAGTATTAATGATCTCCCATGCCCTCTCCACATCATCTTTTTCTGTAGTCCGCTGTCCGACAGCCATTCGTATCGTATAACGTCCTGAGAGAACGGTATGGGTAAGATAGACCCGGCCGCTTTCATTTATTTTTTTCAGGAGGATTTTATTTAGTTCATTCAGCAATTTTTCATCTTTCTGACCGTCGTTCCAGCGAAAACAGACCAGGTTGGTGCTGACAGGGGCCATGAGTTCAAATTCCGGGGATGACTTAATACGGTCAGCAATATCCTGCGCCATGGCAATGTGTTTGCGGATTATCTCCTTTAAGCCGTTAACTCCGAATTCACGAATGACAAACCAGAGTTTAAGCGCCCTGAAACGTCTTCCGAGTTGTATGCCCCAATCCCTGTAATTATTTACCTGTTCATCTCTGGAGGTTTTCAGGTATTCGGGATTTATTGACATAGTTCTGATCAGGAGTTGTGGATCCTTTACAAAATATGCCGAACAATCGAAATTGGTAAAAAGCCATTTATGTGGATTAAACACCAGGGAGTCGATAAATTCAGAGCCTTTTAACATGTCCCTCTTTTCCTCGAGGATGGCTGCCGTACCGGTCATTGCTGCATCAACATGAAGCCAGACTCCGTACTTTCGGCAAATGAGCCCTGTTTCGGGCAGGGGATCAACAGCTGTTGATGAGGTAGTGCCTATCGTGGCAATAACGCAGGCCGGTTTCATGCCGGCCCTGATATCGTCGGCGATCGCCTTTTCAAGTTTATCTGGCCGCATGGCATAATTTGCATCGGTCTCAATATGGCACAGGTTTTCCCTGCCGTAGCCGGCTATCTTAACTCCCTTCTCAATACTTGAATGAGCCTCCGCTGATGCATAAACCCTGAGTTTCGGGCCGGCTCCCTTTTCGTTGAATGAAAAACCGGTGGCAACCTCACGGGTGGTCAGTAAAGCACAAAGGGTAGCAGTGGAAGCCGTATCCTGGATCACTCCTTTCAGTTCCACAGGGAGTCCGAGCATTTGGCGCAGCCATTCCATTACTGTTTCTTCAAGTTCAGCAGCGGCAGGAGATGTTTCCCAGATCATGCACTGGGCACCAATCCCTGCTGTCAGCATCTCACCAAGCACAGAAGCCGGACTGTTATTGGCTGGGAAGTAGGCAAACCATCCCGGGTGCTGCCAGTGGGTTATACCAGGCATGATGATATCCTGAAAATCCTTCCATATTGACTGCATGTCTTCACCTTCTGCCGGCGGATGCTTAGGCAGGCGGGATTTTATATCACCCGGGTCAACTGTTGATTTAACAGGGTACTTTTTTACATTTTCAAGATAATCGGCTATCCAGTCCACTATCTCGTGTCCGTATTGCCTGAAAGTTTCTTTATCCATCGATAGTTTCCTCCCTCAGTTTTTTGGGTCTTTTACCCTGGTAATTTCATTCATTTTTTCACGTGTTAAATTACTAAAAATATCCATTACCTGCCAGCCGGAAAGTGTTTGAAGAAAAACCCCGGGCGCCCGGTATGGTTTCGGGATCAGATATGACTCCACCATGAATCCGGCAAATCATGGCATGATATCCTGTGTATTTTGCATATTTACCGTTATATTTACTTTTATATTTACAATTGCCGGCGGGTTTTTTCTTACATTAATTTATTTACCATAAACAAATAAATAGCCATGAGATTATTAAGCATTTACTTCTTAAGCTTTCTTTTTGCGACACTGGTTATAGCTGTACCCGGCTGTAAGACAGATATGTCTCAGAGTGTACATGCGGTCGCCGAAGATGACCGTATCACTGTCTTTGTCAATGGAGAGGAGTTTACATCCTACCTTTTTGGCCATGAACACAAATATCCTTTCTTCTACCCGGTAGCCGGGCCGCTTTCAGGCAGGTCGGTAACAACATGGGACCAGGAACCTTATCCCCACCACAGCTCCCTTTATGTTAGCCTCGACATGGTCAGGAGCGAGAATGTGGAGAGGGGTAACTACTGGCAGCCTCGTCATGAACTGGAGACGGGGCAGGTATTTTCCCGGAATGCGGTGATCGTTGAAGATGACGGCAAAAAAGTCGTACTTAGTGATGATACCGAATGGATCGTTCCTGCCACCGGAACACGGCATTTTAATGAGACACGTACCGTCACGATCCGGGCTCCCTCAACAACGGTCCGGATAATGGATTTTGAATTTGAATTTGATGTACAAACTGATCTTTCAATCAGTCCCACCGGCCACTCCTTTTTCAGTGCAAGGATGAGGCCTGAACTGGCAGTAGGCTGCATGGATCACGGGCCCGACTGGGCGCACCTGGGAACGGGAACTATCGTCGATTCAGAAGGTAACCGTGACGAGGAGGGGACCAGGGAGAAGTTAACGGACTGGGCAGCTTACTACGGCAATAATGACGGGGTGACAGAAGGCCTGGCCATAATTCAGCATCCCGGCAATTCCTATTATCCCGGCCAGTGGGTAACCCGTGACTACGGATTTTTCTCACCGTCATCATTCTGCTTCAATGAAGAGCCGGTGGAGATGAAAGCAGGGCAGGTATTGTCGTTCAGGTACCGGGTAGTGGTGTTTGCCGGCGATCATGAAGAGGCCGGTATTGCCGGCTGGCACAGCGATTTTGTTAATCAGTAGCAGGTTTACCTGCAGATACTGCTACTCCTGATGTAATAGTGAAAAGTCAGACTTTCATTATTGCCGCTCCGGCAGATAAGCCGCGGATGACATAACCGCGGATATTCCCGGGCATTATGTTGTTCAGGAAACAGACAATAGTCCGTTTCAGATTCAGACAGGAAACAATACAGGGAGAAGTTTTTTGAGAATTTTAATTCGGCGATTGAAGGTATACCGGTGGCAGGGGTGAAAGCGGAGGGACACATTTTGCCTGACATCTGAGGGTAGCATAAACATATTGTTTTTGAAATTGTTTTTAAACAAACAAATAAGAGCATAATTTATGTCACAGGAGATTTTTAGTGTAACGGCAAATACCCTGGCAGGAGAAGAGATGAGCCTTGGAAAGTATAAAGGAAAAGTCCTGATCATCGTAAATACGGCCAGTAAATGTGGTTTTACAAAACAGTATGCAGGCCTGGAAAATCTATACCGGAAATACAGTGATAAGGGACTTGAAATTCTTGGCTTCCCCTGCAACCAGTTTGGAAACCAGGAACCCGGTGATGCAAGGGAGATAGAAGAAAACTGTCTTGTAAATTACGGAGTCTCATTTCAGATGTTTGAAAAGGTAGATGTGAACGGAAATAATGCCCACCCTCTGTTTAAGTTATTGAAGAAACAAAGATCAGGTTTGTTTGGCAGCAGGATCAAGTGGAACTTTACAAAATTTGTAATCGATCGCAACGGAAATACCGTAAAGCGTTTTGCACCTGCTACCGCGCCCGAAAAAATGGAAAATTATATCAGGAAATTACTTTAGATGGAGTTATCCGGTGTAACCTGAAAATCACCTGTATCAGCAATTTATTTTTTTATAAATTGCGGATTGCAACTGATAACTGAAAAAAATCTGATCCGGATCATAAATTGTGTGTCGTCCGTTTTTGATCTTTATACGTAATCAAAAATATCTTTTATGCCCCTTTTGATAGTAGCTCTTGGAATTATAGGTCTTTTAATTCTTATTGTTGTCTTTAAGGTCAATGCTTTTATTGCTTTTTCCATTGTTTCTCTGTCAGTCGGATTAACTGCAGGGATGGAACTGGGCGAAGTTGTATCATCCTTTCAGGGAGGTATCGGCGGCACCCTGGGGTCACTGGTCCTGATACTCGGTTTTGGTGCTATGCTCGGAAAGATGGTGTCAGATAGCGGGGCGGCCCAGAGAATAGCTACAAAAATGATAGACCTTTTCGGGATAAAGTACATTCAGTGGGCTGTTGTTATAACCGGTTTTATAGTCGGTATTCCGTTGTTTTTCACGGTTGGTTTTGTGATATTGATTCCGCTGCTGTTTACCATTGCCGTTGCTACACGGGTACCGCTGCTATATGTGGGCATACCCATGGTAGCATCACTCTCGGTTACCCATGGATTGCTCCCTCCCCATCCTGCACCTACAGCCATTGCGGTGATGTTTGATGCAGATATTGGAAAAACCCTCGTTTACGGCATACTTATCTCCATTCCGGTGATCATTTTAGCAGGTCCTGTGTTTGCAAGGATATTCAGGAGAATCAAGGCAAGACCGTTAAAAGAATTTGTTAATCCGAAGGTGCTGAGTGATGATGAGATGCCGGGTATACGGAACTCAATTCTGACAACTCTTCTTCCTGTTATTCTTATCAGTGCTTCTTTTATTGCCGATATTATTATTCCCGGTAGCTGGGCCGCAGAAATATTTTTCAAAGCCATAGGCGATCCTGCAATTGCGATGCTTATTTCACTCCTGGTTGCCGTCTTTTCACTGGGTATAGCCAGGGGGCGGAAGATGGGTGAGCTGATGGAATCCCTCGGTCAATCGATTGGAAGTATCACAATGGTGTTCTTGATAATTGCCGGAGCCGGAGGGTTGAAGGAAGTTCTCGTTGACAGTGGAATAAGTGATTATATTGCCGGATTACTGAACACCTCCGATATGTCACCGTTGTTGCTGGCATGGATGATCGCTGCCCTGCTCAGGGTCAGTGTAGGCTCTGCAACAGTTGCCGCATTGACAACAGCAGGAATAGTCCTCCCGCTGACACTTGACGCAGCAGTCAGCAAAGAACTAACCTTACTGGCCATAGGAGCGGGAAGCCTTATATGCTCTCACGTCAATGACGGGGGGTTCTGGTTGTTTAAAGAGTATTTCGGCCTCACTGTCAAAGAGACTTTTTTAACATGGACGGCCATGGAGACTGTGATAAGTGTTTCGGGATTGCTTGGCGTTTTAGTGTTAAATATGTTTCTTTATTGAATTCAACCCTTTTCGGTTAACAGACGTAAAAATATTTACTATATTGGGCAGACCTATTAATAATTAATTAAAAACCAATGATATGACACAAAACCCCGAATTAAGAATTGTTGAGCTGGGACTCGATCTGCCGCCGGCACCAAAGCCTGCCGGCGTTTATAAACCCGTTCTTGTGATTGATAAATTTCTTTATGTGTCCGGTCAGGGTCCCGTCAGGTCAGACGGTACCCTTATGAAAGGTACCCTGGGGGATGATATTGATGTTAAGGAAGGGAAACTTGCCGCAAGGCAGGTCGGACTCACGATGTTGTCGACAATAAAGGAGCATTTTGGAGATCTTAAAAAGATCAAACGACTGGTAAAAGTGCTTGGTATGGTTAACAGCACTCCCTCATTTGGACAGCATCCTGCGGTAATTAACGGGTTTAGTGAACTGATGGGAGAGGTTTTCGGCGAGGAAAACGGGATTGGTGTCAGGAGTGCGGTTGGAATGATGCTGCCCTCAAATATCCCGGTTGAGGTGGAAGCCATGTTTGAGCTCTTTGATTAGCTACAACAGAATAATATGATGTTAGCCCTTCACAAGCATTTAAAGCTATATTTTAACTAAGAGGAGCAATAATGGTTAAATCGGTTTTGTCTGAAGATCACTGGTATCTGCTTGATAATCCGGACCAGGTTTCTTCACCCGGTCTATTGATATATCCTGAACGGATTAAAGAAAATATCCGCAGGATGTTAAAAATAGCTGGAGATGCTGGTATGTTGAGGCCTCATGTAAAGACCCATAAAATGCCTGAGATCATCAGAATGCAGATGAATGCAGGCATTTTTAAGTTTAAATGTGCAACCATATCTGAGGCAGAGATGGTTGCCGCGTGCGGTGCAAAAGATATTCTACTGGCCTTACAGCCTGTAGGTCCCAATCTCGCAAGGTTCTTTCATCTCAGGGAGGAATACCGTGAATCAAATATTTCATGTATTGCTGATTCCGGGGAGGTGATTTCACGATTATCGGAAAGGGCTGTCAGAACAGGACTGGAAACCGGTGTATGGCTCGATGTAAATAACGGGACTGACCGTACAGGGGTCGAGCCGGGAGAAAATGCCATGTATCTCGCAAAAAAGATATCCGGTATGCCGATGCTGAAATTTAAAGGATTGCATGTTTATGATGGACATATCCGTGAGAAAGATATTGCACGGCGGGAAGAAATATGCAATAATTCTTTTGCTCCCCTGGTCAGTATGATAGGGAGATTAAAAAATGAAGGGATTGGTCATCCGGGCATCGTTGCCGGAGGGACATCTACCTTTCCTGTCCATTCCAGGCGGCATGGCGTTGAATGCAGTCCGGGCACTCCTGTATTATGGGACGTTGGATACAGTACCTCATTTCCTGACATTGATTTTTTATATGCGGCGGTCCTGTTTACCCGGATCATAAGCAGGCCTGCAAAAAACCTTATCTGCCTGGACCTTGGATATAAGGCAGTTGCATCGGAGATGCCCCAGCCCAGAGTCATACTATTTGGTATTAAAGATTATGACATAATCAGCCATAGCGAAGAACATTTAGTGATCAGGACAAATGAGGCCGATAGCCTTAGAACCGGTGATCATTTTTATGGATTACCATGGCATATATGTCCTACAGTCGACCGGTTTGATTCTGTATCGGTGGTTAATGAAAGGAGCGTTACCGGACAATGGAATGTGACAGCAAGAAATCGAAAGATCACTATTTAATTAACTATGAATAAAAGGCCTCTGATTTTTGATGGTCATCTTGATCTTGCAATGAATGCCCTGGAATGGAACCGGGATTTGCGTTGGACGGTAGAAGAGATACGCAAAAGTGAAGAAGGCATGACCGATAAGCCTGACAGGGGCAGCGGTACTGTCAGTTTTCCGGCAATGCGGGAAGGCAATATCGGTGTTTGTGTTACATCTCAAATTGCAAGGTACGTTAAGCGCGGCAGCAAATTACCGGGGTGGAGGTCACCCGAACAGGCCTGGGCCCAGACCCAGGGGCAGCTTGCCTGGTACAACGCTATGGAAGAGGCGGGTGAGATGATACAGCTCAGAACGTCAGACGACCTGAGGAGGCATCTGGAGTTATGGGAACAATCCGGTGGCAATGCCCCGATAGGTTACGTACTGAGTCTTGAAGGTGCCGACTCAATAATCACACCGGACCACCTCGTGCGGGCATATGATTACGGATTACGGGCTGTAGGCCCTGCACATTACGGTCCGGGAACATATGCACAGGGAACAGATGCGAATGGCGGACTTGGGGTCAGGGGTCGCGAACTGGTAAGGGAGATAGAGAGGCTGGGTCTTATTCTGGATGTAACCCATTTATCTGATGAGAGTTTTTGGGAAACTATGGATATTTTTCAAGGACCGGTTTGGGCAAGCCATAATAACTGCCGTGTATTTGTGCCTCATAACAGGCAGTTCTCAGATCAGCAGATAAATGAGCTGATAAAGAGAAACTCAGTAATCGGCACTGCACTGGATGCATGGATGATGGTGCCGGACTGGATCAGGGGAGAATCGGATCCTGAAAAAATGGGGGTGACATTGAAAATAATGGTCAATAATATAGATCATATCTGCCAGCTGGCAGGCAATTCATTACATGCCGCCATCGGATCTGATCTTGATGGCGCTTATGGCAAGGAACAGGTGCCTTATGATCTGGATACCATAGCCGACCTTCAGAAGATACCCGGTATGCTGGCTGAGATTGGTTATACCGGTCAGGATATAGATAACATCATGAGTGCCAACTGGATCCGTTTTCTCGAAAAAAACCTGGAAAATGTATGATTTTCTTTTTGTAAATTTATAACCCTGTATATAACTTACCCAAACCTATAAGCTATGGACTACTTTGATCTAAAGACATTTGGCATTCTTATCCTGTTCGCGGGCCTTGTTGCCTGCACCCCTGCCCTGAAGGAAGAAACTATCTCTTCGGCAGGGCCCCGGCAGACAGGAAAGGACTGGACACTGAAAAATACGACCGAAAATGCTGATTTTGTAGAGCTTGAAGATGACGGTGCCGCCATTATCTCAAAATTCACGGCCCGCAATTTTGAGCTTAAGATGAGGCTTAAAACAACTCCGGGTGCAGAGGGGACGCTTGCTTTTCATACAGTACCGGATGAGGGAGCTTCCCCGAAAGGGTACAGCGTATTTATCAACAACAGCGGGTACAGGTCGGGCAGCTCCGAAAAGACGGGCAGCCTTTCGCTAATCAGGAATTTTTATATCAGAATGGCCGGAGATGATCAGTGGTTCGACCTGGGCGTGAGTGTAAGGGGCAATCATATCAAGGTGACCGTGAACGGGAAGACGGTGAGTGAATATTTTGAGCCGGAGAGCCCCCTGCGTATCGAAGGACTGGAAGGAATGGTGCTTTCCGGGGGAAGGATAGTGCTTGGCAAGTCGGGTAGCAGCGGGCGCATTATGGTGAGCGGGATAAACATAAAGGGTCTTCCGGAAGATCTGCCGCGTAATGTAGCGGATTTTGAAAATGCCGACGAGGTGGCCGGACAGCTTATCCTGCTTAACCAGGAGGGATTCCCGTTGATAGATTACCACGGGCACCTGAAAAATGTCCTTACCGTTGAGGAGATCACCCAACATGGCCGTTATCACGGTTTCAATTACGGAATAGCTGAAAATTGCGGCCTTAATTTCCCGGTTACCGATGATGAATCACTGGTGGCATACTATGAAATGATAAAAGATGAACCAGTTTTCAAGGCCATGCAGTGCGAGGGGAGGGAATGGGTAACTCTTTTTACCCCTGAATCCATAGCATTGTACGACTATATATTTACCGATGCACTGACTTTTACAGATCACCGCGGGAGGCGGATGCGCCTGTGGATGGAAGATGAGGTGGTGGTGGAAGAGGAGGAGCAGTTCATGGATATGCTGGTGGAAAAGATCCGGGCGATACTTTCACAGGAACCGGTTGATATATATGTCAACCCCACTTTCCTGCCTGAGGTTATTAACCATAATTATGACAGGTTGTGGACCCCCGAACGCATGGATCTTGTTATAGATGCACTGCTTGAAAATGATGTGGCACTTGAAATCAATGCCAGGTACCGCATCCCGGGAATGGAGTTCATCAAAAGGGCCAGGACAGCCGGGGTCACATTTGCGCTGGGAACAAACAACGCAGGGTCGCATGACCTGGGGCGGCTTGAGTATTGCATTGAGGCCATACGTGAAGCAGGCATCACTCCTGAAGAGATGTTCATACCCAGGCCTGCCGGAGAGAAAAAGGTGAGTTCGATGGGACTGCCCGAAAAGGAGACGGGGTGATAATGCCGCCGTGATGTGATGAGGCAGGACAGGATCATTGTATTCCTTGACGAAGCTGACCGGCCTGTTGTGTGAGAGGATAAGTTCAAATCTGTTAATTTAGCATGCCATACCCGATAATGCCAATATTATGAAATATAGCCCTGCCATACTGGTTATCTGTTTGTTATTACTGCCTCTGTCATCAGGGGCACAAGCCCGGGAGAATGTCTTTCTATCTGACCATCTGAAAAACCATGTCTCTTTTTTTGCATCTGATTCGCTTGAGGGCAGAGGACTTGGCACCAGGGGTAAAGTACTGGCCAAAAATTATATTGCAGAACAGTTCCGGTTGTTTGGGCTCCGGTTAACCGGCGACGATTATTTTCAGGATTTTCAAGCACGCATGGGAGTCGCCTGGGTTTCCGGGACAAATGTTGTAGGATACCTTCCCGGGTCTGATCCCGGATTAAAATCTGAATATATTCTGGTTGGGGCGCATTACGATCATATCGGATATGAATATATTGACGGGCGTCGTGTGATATATCCGGGAGCTGATGACAATGCTTCAGGAACGGCAGTTGTTATTGAAATGGCCCGGTATTTTTCACAAAATCCTGAACTTATTGGACGCAGCATCATATTTATTGCTTTTGATGCAGAAGAGAGCGGACTGATTGGTGCCGAAAAATTCATCAGTGAAAATCAGGCATTCGGTATGGAGAAAATCCGGGCTATGATCAGTCTCGATATGGTTGGTATGTATAAAGGTTATGGTGGATTGGATATGAAGGGTATGGGTACAGTGGATGGAGGTGTGGAAATTGCTGAAAGGATTGCCCTGGAAAATGATATTAATCTTAAAAGCACATCTGCAGAATTCGAGTACAGAACTGATACACGTCCTTTTGCTGAAACCGGGATCCCTGCCATCCATGCTTTCACCGGCACCCTTTCACCCTACCATAAACCAGGAGACACATATGATCTACTCGATTACGAAGGTATGGCCAAGGTAACAGAATACCTTACGGCACTTGTGCTGGAGATGTCTTCAATGCCTGAAATAAATCCCTCAAAACGATTTGCTGCGCTTCTGGGGCCTGTGCCGGTTAGGTTTAATGCCGGGTTCCTGGCCAACGCCGGCAGAAGTCATCACCGATATGAGGATGATTTTTTCAGGGCTAAAAGCGTTTTCGCATTCAGTACAGGAATTTTTATGCAAATTCATGCAGGTAAGATTTTTTCCCTGCAGCCTGAAGTCATCTACGACTATAACGGCAGCAAATCTCCGTCAGGGGTTTTTCGGAGGAGGTCATTTACCACTCCGGTAAACCTTCAACTCAACCTTGTAAACATGATGGGCGGACAAATACGGTTGTATTCCTTTACAGGCGGATATTTCCGGTTCACCATGTCAGGTAATGATGCCAGTACCGATCTTGATTTTAATTCAATGTATCCCGATAAGGAATGGGGCATAAATCTTGGTTTGGGTGCCGACATCATGAAGATCCAGTTTAATTATACCTGGCGCAGGGGACTCACTAATATCTTCCCTGAATCAGCTTCAACAGTTTTCGGCTCGGGCCACTATCTAACATTAGGGTATAAGATCTGGTAGGTATTGGAAATTTTGTATTTGATATATTTAAACATTTCCTGCCAGTTCGACGGAATTGGGATAAAACGGAATATTCTTTTCTGTTTCAATACTCACCCCAGGTGTTCTGCATTCGGAATATTACAGGAGCCCTATAAGTTGTTACATACCTCACATGATATTGAATGAAGTGAGTGCTCTCTTTTATACAGATCATTTGTAGGTTCTCCTGCTTCCGGTCTGCGCGTTTTCAGACAGGGTATTTATTTATTTTGATGAAATGGTTTAATTTTGGAAGATTTTGAATAATTACCTGGTTATAAAAAGACTTCATATACGCCATAAAAAAAGTGCAATAAGATGAGTACAAACAAAAAATTTGGTACTGCTCCGGTATTCTTTACGGCAATCTCGACAATTCTCGGGGCAATCTTATTTCTCCGTTTTGGTTTTGCAGTCGGCACCCTGGGATTCTGGGGAGTTATTCTTATCATTTTACTGGGCCATATGGTTACCATTCCTACGGCCCTGGCACTCTCAGAAATTGCAACCAACAAGCGAGTAGAAGGAGGAGGCGAATATTTCATCATCTCCCGCTCATTCGGCTTAAATATAGGTGCCACGATCGGTATAGCTCTTTACCTGTCACAAGCCATAAGTGTTGCATTTTATGTTATTGCATTTACAGAGGCCTTTCAGTTTTTCTTTGATTATGCTAAAGAAACAACAGGTTACTTAATACCACGTCAGGTAATCAGTATTCCGGTGATGTTGCTTCTTTCCCTACTGATACTGAAGAAGGGAGCTAACCTTGGAGTGAAAGCCCTTTATTTTGTGGCAGCAGTGCTGGCATTATCTCTTTTCCTTTTCTTTATTGGGTCCACACAATATGCCGGTGAATCGGGATTTGATCTGACCAATGCTGAATTCCGGAATTTAGGCCAGTTTTTTGTTGTATTTGCAATTATTTTCCCCGCATTCACTGGCATGACGGCAGGTGTCGGATTGTCCGGTGACCTGAAAAATCCGGGGAAATCCATTCCTTTTGGGACACTGGCTGCTACTGTTGCCGGTTTGATAATATATTTTTTCATATCCTATAAGTTAGCCCTCTCCGCCAGTCCTGAAGAGCTTATTTCCAACCAGTTTGTTATGGGAAAGATTGCAAAATGGGGCATGGTTTTTATTCCCCTTGGCCTTGCAGCTTCAACCATATCATCTGCCCTGGGTTCAGTTATGGTAGCCCCCAGAACGTTACAGGCCCTTGCCCTGGACAGGTCATTTCCACTGGCGCGGATAAACCATTTATTAAGATATGGCAGGGAAAAAGATAATGAACCGGTGAATGCATCTCTTGTTACCTGCCTGATAGCGTTTATCTTTGTTGCTATTGGCGATATAGATTCTGTAGCCCAGATTATTTCAATGTTTTTCATGGTAACATACGGGTCACTTTGCCTGATCTCCTTTTTAAACCACTTCGGTTCATCACCGTCATACCGTCCTTCGTTCAAATCAAAATGGTTTTTTTCTCTCACAGGATTCATTACCGCTGTATGGGTTATGTTTAAAATTAGTTCTGTTTATGCATTGCTGGCATTTATAATGATTATTTTGCTTTATATATATGTAAACTCCTATAACAGGCACAGGAAGAATCTTGCCTCCATTTTCACCAATGCAATTATGCAGATCAACAGAAGTATGCAGATATATTTTCAGAAAAAAAGGGTAAGCGGTGCTGACAGTGAGTGGAGGCCCAGTGCTATATGCATATCGAAATACTCATTTGAGAGGGATAATGCTATAAGATTATTGAACTGGATATCATATAGATACGGATTTGGTACATACCTGCACCGAATAGAGGGATATTATTCCAAAAGCACCTTTGAGCAGTCAAAGATTGAACTGGCCAGGTTAATTAAAAATGTTGGAGCCGAAAGTTATGTTTATGTCGACACTATTATTTCGCCGTCGAATACATCTGCTATTGCACAGTCTATTCAAATACCCGGAATAGCCGGAATGGAAAACAATATGATAATATTTGAATATGACAAGGAGAAACCCGATGAACTGGATGATATCATAGATAACATCAAACTTGTAAGATCCGGGAACTTCGATGTGTGTATTCTTGCTTCAAGCAGGAAGCCAGTTATTTTCAAAAACGGGATACATGTATGGATAAAGAGCATTGATGAGGATAATGCAAACCTTATGATCCTGCTTAGCTTCATTATCCTCGGCCATCCCGACTGGCAGGGGAGTAATATCAGTATTTTTGATATATGCAGGGAGGATGAAATCAGGGAGGTGCGGAAACGTATGAAGGAACTTGTCGAAAGCGGCAGGTTACCAATTACAACTCAAAATATCCGTTTTATTATTCAGAAGGAAGGTATTAAACCGAAATCTATCATCAATGAAAATTCTGCTGATGCAGGACTGACAATAATAGGTTTCCGGGAAGAAAGTCTTAAACGTGATCAGGAGGAATTACTAAAAGGCTATGATGAACCGGGGAATATCCTGTTTGTTAATGCATGCAGTAAAAAGATCATTGAGTAACCTTTGGTCACTGTTCCTGATTTTTATTCAAAAAGTGGTTTAATTGGCTTCGCCGGTTTCGCCAGTTTCGCCGGTTTCGCCGGTTTCGCCAGTTTCGCCGGTTTCACCAGTTTCGCCGGTTTCACCAGTTTCACCAGTTTCGCCGGTTTCGCCAGCTTCGCCGGTTTCGCCAGCTTCGCCGGTTCGATTCCCCGACCCTCCCGGTTGGATAATTCAAACCCTCATCCTGACACATACTGTCGCTACCGGTAACAAAATATAATTATTGTAGTTGGTCCGGAAAAGTAAGTTATTTTAATTACCTCTGTAACTTAAATGTGGTTTATTCGTCTTTAATAAAACACCGGATCAACTTTGATAAACGGTTCATAAAAACCTTGTTATGCTAAGGTCTATAAGACCGATGATTTAATTTGGAAATATCTTTATGAAAAATATCTTTCTTATCATTCTTTATCTTTTCTGTTCAAT
>JAWODJ010000069.1:0-36624 GCA_046483315.1 Bacteroidales bacterium
TTTCGTGGTGCTGCTGCCGCTGACCGGCGAATCCGAGCGCGAACTGGTGACCGAGAAGGTGCGCTCTGCGTTCAACCGCGCCTTGCACCAGAACCCGCACGCCGACCGCGTGATCCGCGAGATTACGCTGGGCGCCGCCACCTTTCCCGCCGACGCGGGCGACGAAAACGGCCTGCTGATCGCAGCCACCAAGCGCCTGCGGCCGCGACAAGCGGGGACGGACGACAGCGAAACGGAGCCGCGCGAAGCACTGGCGCACATGCACACCTTCTGTCCGCTGTGCAAAGCGCGCTTTCGCCGCCGGTGCTTTCTTCCTCTTCTTCCACCCGGTCTTTTTCGGGTTCTTTTACCTTTTCAGATACCTCTTTCTTTTCTTCAGGCATCTTTTCCTCTTTTTCTTTCTCGGGTGCTTTTTTCTCTTCAGCGGCCTGGGTATCTTCCTTTTTCTCCTCCACTTCCTCTTTTTCCTCCGGTTCTCCTTTCTGCTCTCCACCTGCTGAGGTATCGATTGTGAACATTACCTGTCCCACCTTTACCTCATCTCCATCCTTCACCCTGATCTCTTTTACTGTACCTGACTCTTCGGAAGGCATCTCAAAGGTAGCTTTATCACTTTCCATCTCGGCCAGGGAATCGTCTTTTTCAACTTTATCCCCTACTGATACCAATACTTCCAATACCACTGCGGTATCTACATTATCGGCAATTTCGGGCAGTTTAATTTCCTTGATCATAGCTTGTTTATATTTTTATATCTCTGTTGGATTTGTTTTGTCACTATCTATTTTAAAGTCCTTCTTTGCCTTGATAACCATTTTCTTGTCAATCCTGCCATTTAAGAAAAGACTGTGAAGCGCTGCATAGGCTATATGGCGATCATCCACTTCAAAATAATCTCTTAATGCCCTGCGGTTATCGCTGCGGCCGAACCCGTCTGTACCCAGCACAGTAAGTACACCGGGAAACCAGCGGCAGACTGTCATCGGTATAGCCTTCACATAATCATGTGCAGCCAGACATAATCCTTCATTCCCTTCCATACATTCCTCAATATATGTCTTTCTGGGTTTTTTCTCCGGATTAAGCCTGTTCCATCTGTCTGTTTCCCTGGCATTATCGTAAAGCTCCTTGTAACTGGTTACGCTCCATACATCAACAATAACCTCGTAATCCTTTTCGAGCATCTCCGCAGCTCTAAGAGTCTCATTCAATATTGCCCCGCTGCCGAACAGATTTATCTTTTCGCCTTTTCTTTTCCTGGACTTTCTGACATTATACATGCCTTTGAGTATCCCCTCTTCAGTGCCTTCCGGCAATGGTGGCATTTTGTATTTTTCGTTCAGTACGGTGATATAGTAAATCAGGTCTTCCTGGTCAACGAACATCCTTTTCATTCCGTCTTTTACTATTATTGCAAGCTCATAAGCATAGGCCGGGTCATAAGCCTTGATGGAAGGTACAGACATGGCCATCAGGTGTGAATGTCCGTCCTGGTGCTGAAGTCCCTCTCCGGCGAGGGTTGTCCGTCCCGATGTTCCTCCAATAAGGAATCCTCTTGCCCTGGCATCTGCAGCAGCCCAAATCAGGTCGCCTATACGCTGGAATCCGAACATAGAGTAATAGATAAACATGGGGATCATATTAATCTTATGGGTGGAATATGAGGTGCCGGCGGCAATAAACGATGACATGCATCCGGCTTCCGTAATGCCCTCTTCCAGTATTGCTCCATCTGTGGCTTCCTTGTAATATAACAAAGACTCCCTGTCCACAGGCTCATAATTCTGCTTGATGTGAGAATATATACCGAATTTTCTGAAAAGCGCATCCATTCCAAATGTCCGGGATTCATCGGGTACGATAGGTACTACAAGTTTACCCATTTTTTTATCGCCCATCATTTTACCCATCAGTCCGACCATCGACATTGTTGTAGCTAATTCACGGTCCCCCGAGCCTTCCAGAAGTTCATCATATACTTTATCTTCAGGCAGCGTGACAGGTTTTGCTTCAGAATTTCTTTTTGGCAGATAGCCTCCAAGCTCCTCTCTTCGCTTTTTCAGATATTGCATCTCTTCACTGTCTTCAGATGGCTTGAAAAACGGAGCTTTTTTTGCTTCTTCATCGGAAAGAGGAATGCCAAACCTGCTTCTGAAATGAAGCAGTTCCTGTTCATTGAGTTTTTTCTGCTGATGCGTGATATTTCTTCCTTCTCCGGCTTCTCCGAGGCCATATCCCTTTATGGTTTGTGCAAGAATGACAACCGGTCCGTCCTTATAATTAACAGCTGCCTTATAGGCATTGTAGACTTTTTTGGGATCATGGCCACCACGGTTAAGTTTTACAAGTTGTTCATCCGAATAGTTCTCGACCATTTTAAGCAACTTTTCACTTCTTCCGAAAAAATCTTTTCTTATATATTCTCCAGATGATGCAACATATTTCTGGAACTGACCATCGGGTGTTTCTTCCATGGCCTTAAGCAGGTCGCCCGATTCATCCTGTGCAATCAAAGGATCCCAGTCCTTTCCCCAGATCACCTTAAAGACTTTCCACCGTGCTCCCTTGAAGGCGGCCTCAAGCTCCTGGATAATCTTTCCGGTACCCCTTACCGGCCCATCGAGACGCTGTAGATTACAATTAACCACAAAGATCAGGTTATCAAGCTTTTCACGGCTGGCCACTGTAATAGCTCCAAGTGATTCCGGTTCATCCATCTCCCCGTCGCCAAGGAAGGCCCATATTTTCTGTCCGGTCTTCTCTTTTAATCCGCGGTCCTCAAGGTACTTGTTGAACCTGGCCTGGTATATTGCCATCAAAGGACCCAATCCCATCGACACCGTAGGAAATTTCCAGTAATCCGACATAAGCCTGGGATGCGGATAGGAGGGAAGTCCCCCTTCTTTGCGCAGTTCCTGCCTGAAATTTGTGAGGTCGGTCTCCGATAACCGGCCTTCAAGAAATGAACGGGCATAAATTCCGGGCGAACCGTGTCCCTGAAAATATATCAGATCGGCCGGATCGCCTTTGTCACTCCCACGGAAAAAGTGGTTGAAACCTACTTCCATAAGGGTTGCTGCCGAGGCATAAGTTGAAATATGCCCCCCGATACCTTCAGATTCCAGGTTAGCCCTTACCACCATAGCCATTGCGTTCCAGCGGACAAGGCTCTTGATTCTCCTTTCTATCTCAGCGCTTCCGGGATAAGGGGATTCCTTGCGCGGGGAAATACTGTTAATATATGGTGTGTTTCCCGGGCAGCGAAAAGGTATTCCCGCTTTATGGGCCTTTACCTGAAGCAGTCCCAGAATCTCACGAACACGTTCAGGTTCTTCGTTTTGAATGACATATTCAAGCGAATCAAGCCATTCCCTGTTCTCAATTTCGTAATAATCTTTTTTGTTCATGGATTATTTATATATTTTGTAGTTAAGAAAACTGTGTATTCATTAATATAAAGGAAAAAACAGCAAAAAAGTTTAGTATTATTTGATTATGCCGTGATGTTTTTCAGCTATTTGATTGGCAATTAAATTTTAATACCTGAGCTAAATAATATTATTGTAATGTCTCATTTTACAATATTTTTTTGGGCATAGAAATTGCCATAAATACATATAGGACTAAATTAAGGAATTATTGAGGAAAATTTATGATTATTGTGGAAAATTTAAGCCGGACCCGTTATGATTTAGCAGGAGAGGTTTTTTCCGGTTAAATTTCCTGTAATTTAATGCAGGCTGTTCATTATATGTTTTTATCCGGATTAATGGCTGCATTTATTTAATTAAGATATTTAAATTATGAGGGTTAATTAAGGAATTTGATAAGCTGCTAACTACTCTTTATTTCTTAAGATTTGTAAATTTGCTAAGCGCACAAGAATTGAAAAATAATGAGATTACTAATTGTATCAAACAGGCTGCCTGTATCTTTAATGCACAAAAACGGAGAATTTTACCTGGAGAAGAGTGCCGGGGGACTGGTTTCGGGACTGAGTGATTATCTTTCCACGCTGGAAAAATCGGAAAACGGTCCGCAGGAATATCTGTGGCTGGGATGGCCCGGTCTGTCTGTTAAGAAAAAGCACCATGACCTTGTAAGGGAAAAAATTACTGCCAATTTCAGCGCATCACCGGTGTTTTTATCAAAGAAATTAATGGATCGAGTTTATCTTGGTTTCTGTAACAAAACGATATGGCCACTTTTCCATTACTTTCCAACCTATGCTGTTTTTAGCCGGGAATTCTGGGGTCAATACAAGAGAATGAATGAAATATTCAGGGATGAACTTCTTAAAGTAATACAGCCAGATGACATAATTTGGGTTCACGATTACCACCTGATGCTTCTGCCAGGGATGCTCAGGCAGAAAGTACCCAATCCGATCGGGTTCTTTCTGCATATACCTTTCCCGAATTATGAGGTGTTCAGGTTGCTGCCGGATGAAAGCCGCAGGGATATACTGACCGGATTACTCGGGTCTGACCTGATCGGGTTTCATACCCACGATTATTCGCAATACTATCTGCGGTGTGTTCTTCGTGTTCTCGGACTGGAGCATCACATGGGCAGGATTGAGCTTCCTGACAGGGTAGTGAAAGTAGATACATTTCCGATGGGCGTTGACTATAATAAATTCAATAATTTCCTGACAAGTGAGGATGATGATTATGCTACCGGCAGTGAGAAGCGAAAAGTTGTTTTGTCTGTCGACAGGCTTGATTATTCAAAGGGTATAATAAACAGGCTGAAGGGCTTTGAGTTGTTTCTGAAGGATAATCCTGAATGGCACGGAAAGGTTTATATGAATATGATTGTTGTCCCTTCAAGAACTGGTGTTGATTCATACCAGGAGATCAAGAGCAACCTGGATGAACTGGTTGGTAATATTAACGGAGCTTTCGGGAACTTTAACTGGACCCCCATTGTTTACCAGTACAAATCACTTCCTCATGAGATTCTCATATCAGTGTTCAGGATGAGTGACGTGGCTCTTCTCACACCGCTCCGTGACGGGATGAACCTTATCGCTAAAGAATATATTGCTTCCCGTAATGATAATAAGGGAGTATTGATTTTAAGTGAATTTACCGGAGCATCCAAGGAGTTGAGTGAAAGTTTAGTAATAAATCCAAACAGTATTAATGAGATTTCGGAAGCTATAAAGGAAGCACTGAAAATGCCTGAGGAGGAGCAGGTACAAAGAAATGAGGCTATGCGGAGGAGGCTTCGCAGGTATGATGTAACCAGGTGGGCTACTGATTTTGTAGGTTCGCTGACTGAGATAAGAACGATTTACGAATATTCCTATAAAAAGAAGCTTCTTACCGAAACATTGGCCGGGCAGTTGGTAAGAGACTATAAAAGGGCGAAGGAAAGGATAATTATTGTTAATTATGATGGTACACTGGTGCCTTTGAGTGATAATCCGAGATCAGCAAAGCCCAGTGATCTGCTCCTTGACCTGATCAGGAGAATAAAGGCTGATTATAATACTGATATTGTTATTTTAAGTGGACGGAGCAGGGAAGATCTTGAGAAATGGCTTGGGGATATGCCTGTAAACCTTACGGCTGAGCACGGTTCCTGGATAAAGGAAATGAATTCTGATGACTGGATGCAACTAAAGCCTCTTACGGGTAAATGGAAAACAGACATTATGCCAATTCTCGAAACGTACACAGACAGACTTCCGGGTTCCAGGATAATTGAAAAAGATTATTCACTTAGCTGGCAATATCATAAGTCGGATATTGAACAATCTTCATTTATTGCAAAAGAGCTAAATGATCATCTTATAAATATTACTGCAAATATTGATATACAGGTTTTTCATGGAAACAAGGTGATTGAATTGAGCAATTCAGGGATAAACAAAGGAGACCTTGCCCGTCACTGGCTTAATGAAAAAAGTTATGATTTTATTCTTGCTATTGGGGCTGGATGGAGTGATGAACTGCTTTTCAGAACACTTCCTGATTGGGCATATTCAATCAAAGTAGGGATGATGCAAACAGATGCAAAATATAATATAAGAAACCAGGAAGAGGTTTATCGGCTACTTCAGATGCTATCATAATTGATGTGTCAGGTGATATGATATTATCATTCTGGCTTTATTTTACGTTACCACTGAAACATTTTTTGAATGGGGAAATATTCCCCGTTATGACTTAACTTTTTATTTGCCGGTACAGTGTTCAAAAATTATTTATCATTGTTCATTGACAATATAGATTTGGTTTATTACACGAATAAGCAAATTCCTGCGTTTTTATGGTATACCTATTGATGTAGTGTCTAAGGATATTTAAATCTTTGAGGTGTTAATTATTTTTAATTAAAAAAACTATTATGAGGGACTTACTGGTATATGTAACATCGCCGGCCAAATCTCAGCTTTTTATGAGCTATGCGGCAAATATTGCCAGGGACATGGAGCTGAGCGTAAAATATCTTTATGTTCACACCCCCTCGAATTTTCCTCTGGGTGTGCCGGGAAGTCTAAGTGCCGCCACTGTAGTGAGCCAGCAGGATATTGACAGGGAGGTTGAGAAAATCAAGCATCATTTTGAACTTCAGATAAGCAAACTGAACGCATCGGACCCTGATCTTCCATTGCTTGAGTACAAAATTGAAATAGGTTTTCCTTCCGAAATTATGAAAGCATACTGTTCAGGTGATATGATTGACACCATCATGCTTTGCGGTTCAAGGGAAGAAACTGTTTTTTCAAATGATTCAGGCAATATCCATATCATAAGGGAGGTGAATTGCCCGGTTTGGATAGTTCCTGAAGGCATTACATACAGGCCTTTTTCAGAAATACTTTATGCGACCGATTATCATAAGGAGGATATACCAAACCTCAAGATGCTTGTGAGATTTGCCTCCAGGTTCCCTGCAAATATCACTGCCGTCCATATTTCAGAGAGTACCGGTTTTGAAGAAAAGATAAAGGGAGAGGGGTTTGCCGACATGATAAAGAAGGAGACCGGCTATGACATGATCTCACTGAAGGTGCTTCCCGAGACAAAGGGTGAGCCACTGGTTGATGAGCTTCATAGTTTTGCCCTGATGATGGATGCGGACCTTATTGTACTGCTAAGGGAAAACCGGGGATTTATTGACAGGCTTTTTCATGGCAGTCGCTCTGAAAAGATAGCCCGTCAGACGCAACTGCCTGTACTTATTTATAACGAAGAAAGAAAATAGGTCTTTTGTGCCCCGACACACATTTAAAGTTGTTAAATTCGGTTTTCCGTTGAGTGAATACTCGGGATGCTACATCTCTCTTACATCGAGGAAGCTGCCGCTCTTTTCATTAAGTGCCTTTTCAATTGACTCTGCCAGTATTTCAGCTGCTTCAGAGGGTTTAGGCATCTGACCCGATCCTTTAGCTTTTTTAAGCTTGTCAATTGACGGGAATCTGGGATCATCAGGCAGTGAATAAATATAATCCTGCATGCCGCTGTCAATCAGTCCGGGAGCTATTGAAGAAAAATGAGTTTTTTCCTGTTCCTGCGCATACAGCTTTATCAGCATATTAAGAGCAGCTTTTGAAATTGAATATGAGTTCCATCCCCTGTTGCCATACACCGAGGCACCTGAAGAAACGGCTACTATCTGTTTTATATGTCCGAGATTTGAAAAGAGAGTATCGATCAGTATTTTATTGGACCACACATTGATATCCATAACCTGCTTTATCTCCTCCAGGCTGCAATCCTTAAGGTCTTTAATATCTGACAATACGCCTGCATTAAGAATCACCAGATCAAGGTTCCCGGCATTTTTCAAAAAGCCGGGAATATGTTCCTGCATTCCGGTGAAATCTGAAAGGTCCTGTGCCAGGAAATGAGAACCGCTGTAATCTTCAAGTTTATCATTTGGTTTCCTGCTGATTCCATAAACAGTATGTCCCTTTTCAAGATAATAAGCAGCGAGTCCTTCGCCCAGTCCCCTGCTTGTTCCTGTAATCAGTATGTGCATATTTAATAAATAAATAATTATCAGTCATTCGCTTTTACATCTGTGATATATTCAATGCTCTTTGGAACACGCTCTATTACATCGGGGCTTTCATCTTCGACGTAATAATATTCAATATCCGTATTTTGTGCTGCTTTCAGTACGGCAGGAAAATCAACCTGTCCTGTACCCAGCACTACATCATTCTCACTGGGTGTACTGCCTGAGAAATCACCAGTCACACCTTTCCGGAGATCCTTGAGGTGCATAAGCCTGAAACGGTCGGGGTATCTTTCCAGAAGCTCAACCGGATCCTGTCCGGGATGCACGGTCCATAAAAGGTCCATTTCGAAGCTGACATGATCAGGATTTGTGTTTTGAACAATAAAATCAAAGAGGGTGAGGTTATCCGTCCATGGCCTGAATTCAAAGCCGTGATTATGGTAGCAGAAATGGAGATCTTCTTCATCAAGTATGCCTCCCGCCCTGTTGAAATCTTTAACTGTTTTTTCTGCATCTTCAAGGGTAAATTCCGGTCTTTCGAATGGTATGGATGCAACTCTCACGTATTCGGCACCGAGAATTTTTGCCTCTCCGGCTACAGCTTCGATGTCATCCACTATCCTGTTATAGCCAACGCCATAGGATGTACATATCATTCCCCTTTCATCCAGCAAGGATCTCATCTCTTCAGCGGTTTTGCCGAAAAGGCTGGAAAACTCAATGCTGGTTATTCCCATATCCTTAATTATATCAAGTGTGCCGGGTACATCTTCCGAAAACTGGTTCCGGAAGGTATACGAAACAACTCCAGGGTCGGGCAGTAATACCTTATTCTCTGAACTGCTGCAGGAGGAAGATAAAACAAGTATTGCAAAAAGGGAACTTATTAAATGTAAAAAGAATGATTTTTTCATATTTTTTATTTATAATGCATTAGAAATTATGTATGCTTTTTATGCTATAAAAATAAAAAAATTATAACCATAACCCAATCCTGTCATTCATCCGGTTTCGATTGATTATGGCCGCCATACAGGGCAGATATATTGTATACAAAGCTGAAGTTTGTTATAATAGATCAGGCAAACCACCTTCGTTTTCTGCCGGAGAGGTTATTAAGGGTATTGATCGTGATATTCACATTATCAACTACCTGAAAATCAAACATTCCCACACAGATGAAATCAGCTCCGTTTTCAAAGGCCCACCTGAACCCGTCTTCAGGTCGTATTGACCCGGCAGCCAGCACTTTAAATCCCATCACCGGTACTGTTGTTTTATTCACAAATTCCACCGATTTTTCAGGGAAGAGACAGAAAATATTATCGTGGAACCTGTTATGATCCAGATGCCGCTCACCGTCCACTTCAAAGGCAATCCTGTTTTCACGGGGATGTGCGGACCAGTAATTATCATGATGCATGGTTTTCATGTAGTAGTCCGGGATAATACCGTTTTCTTCACAAGCCACAAGCGCATCAACACTGTGGGCACCCAAACCTGCAGTGTAGCCCTGGCTTCTAATCCTGTCCATCATTTTAACAATAACATCAAATTTTTTGTCACGAACCAGCCAGTCGCACCAGTTACCCTGTATCTGCAGGATATCGGCTCCGGCATCCATGGCACTGTTTATCTGTTCGTAAATATCTCCGTTATCCATGTTCGGGGCCACCTGTGTGATTACTTTTATATTGCTGCCTGTCAGTTTTTTGTATTTTGCCATCAGCGGGCCGGAGGAGTGACCTATGTTAATAGAGTTCATCCCTGCATTTTCTGCAAGCATAAGTGTTTCATAGACCTTCTTTTCGGTATTGTATGCCTTGAAAAGGGATGAAGCATAGATCAGGTCGCGGGCATGTGCCCAGCCGCCTATAAGATTCCCGCCCATCAGCAGTCTGCTTATTTCATGAATGCCTATTCTGCCTTTCGGCAATTCTCCCCTGAGCTCGCCAATTGAAGCGGGGTTTACCTGTATTGTTGCCCCCGACATTACATCAATGCCATATTTCTTTTGCACGTTAAAAGTCCCCAGTCCGAGAAATCCAAGCAGGGGCAGTGTTGCCAGATTCTTAAGTGCTTCACGGCGTGTATTTTGTGTTTTGTCAGGTTTTACTGAGGTGTTTTCTTCAGAAGAGCCCGGACTTTCCCTTATTCTCACAAGTGTTCTGATAGCATCAATACCATAGCCGGTATCTTTGCTGAACAGTATTAACAGAAGGGCAGCAGTCTCTAAAAAAATCCTGTCAACTATAAAAACACTGCCTTCGGTGCCGAATATTGATGAACCGAACGGGGGATAGGCAAAGTAATAGAGTGTTAGCAGCAGGGTTCCTGATATGGCTGCAATGCGCGTAAAAAGTCCCAGAAACAGGGCAAGCCCTATCAGGATCAAACCATATATATTAAGGATATCAACGGCTTTTATCAATCCGGGAGAAGATGCCAGCCAGTGATAGAAACCCGACAGGAAGCCGGAAGTGTTAATAAGAAAAGAATATGCGCTCCAGTCCGCGACTATCAGTTTTGATATCCCTTCATACAGGAAGTGCCACCCAATGGCAACCCTGAGAAGAGTTATAAAGACCTTCTTTTTGCTGATCCGATCAGTTTGCATCTTTCTAATTGTTTTCAAGTAAGGTATTACGAAATTATAATATGTATTGTATTGCTGTTTGACTAATTTTTGATTCCGTTATTTTATGTTTCCCATCGGAGCTGATTATAAATCAGCGGATAAATTTAATGGTTATTTATGGATAATAAAGTCTGCACATGTAACTTTTCTGCAGTTGTAATTGGTACATCGGGTTGCAGCAAATACAGGCATTCAATCTATCTCTGCTCATAGAGAAGCCATAGATCAGGGTCAATTATTATCTCTGCCGGTTTTGAATCCATGTCAATAATGAACTCATGTCTTCTGAACATGATATCAAACGTATGGTCCAGGCTTGAACTGTCGTGAAAAACAAATCTTACATCCAGGGGGAAGGTGAACGCCATTTTGTGTTGCTGTACCTGCACCAGTTCCATGGTGAGTTTTCCGTTTCCGAAATTTGTGTTAATCGATAACACGGGATGTCCGGCAGAATACAGCCAGTCATCAAAGAAATCTTTAAGATTTAAGTCCGAAACCTCCTCCAGCACCGCCCTGAAATCATCTGTAGAGGCATGGCCCAGTTTGTATCGTTCGTAGAACTCTACCAGTCCGTCTACCAGCACCTGCTCACCAATTTTTCTTCTCAGCATGTGCAGGATCCAGGATCCTTTCTCATAGGAGTTGGGGTTCAGAAGGTCGGTATATTTTTCAGGATGAAAATCCACAACAGGAACAAGTCTGGTTTTTGTATATTCAATGATCTTTTCCCGGTGTTTGATCAGCCTTGCATTCAGTTCCTGTTTTCCGTAATTATGTTCCACGTACCTGTCCGTCAGCCATGTTGCAATCCCCTCACTTAGCCATAAATGGGACCAGTCGGTTTCGGATACTGAATTTCCGAACCACTGGTGTGCCATTTCATGAACAACGGTCAGACTGCATTCTGTTCCTTTTGCAACGGTATGCTCGTTGTAAAAGATATTTCCTGCATTTTCCATTCCCCCGTACCTGGTGGTGGACTGGACATTGGCCACTTTTTCAAACGGATAGGGTCCTATCATATTTGTAAAATAGTCCAGTACCTCTGGGGTGACAGAAAAAAAACCGAATCCCTCTTCCATATTTCCGGGATAAACCCAGTTGGAATATGGTATACCGTTTATCTCCCCGTTGAACTCAACTGCAAATTCCGCTGCGGCAAATACCATCACTTTGGTTGGAACCGGCACAGCAGAGGACCAGTGGTGGGTTGTTCTTTTCCCCGGAAGGTTAACCCTCTTTTGAAGCAATCCCGTTGCAATCACCTGGTAATGCGCAGGGGCAGTTATTGTAAAATCCACCATTGCCCTGTCAGAGGGGTGATCTGCGCAAGGAAACCATTTATGGGCACGGTCAGGCCAGTTATCGGCAAAGAAAGTCCTTTCGCCATACATGTTCTCTGAAATTATCAAACCGTCACCCGGCTCTCCATGATAAAAGATCATGTATTTAAGCGTGTCGCCGGATCTGTTCTCGCCGGCGGAGAAAGAAAGACTGTTATCTTCGTGCCGGTATTCAATGGGTATCCCCTTTTTCAGAACACTGTCAACCACCATTCCTTTACCGTCACTTCCCTTTGTAGCAAGGCCAATAGCTATTTCGTCAATATCCTGAAGCAGCAGCAATTTTACCCCTGCACTTCCCCTAATGAAGTTTGTGCTGTCATTTATTTCAATGTCAACATTATACTTTATGATATTGAGTAATCTGTTGTGCGGAATTTGCTCCTGAGGAATTGCAGTCTCAACTGCAAACAGTATCATGATGAGATAAATACAATGTTTCAGACGTAAGTGTCTTACTGGTTGTGACAGTGATTGCATATTGTTCATGTATTTAGTACCCAGGGTTATGCTGCCCGTAAAGGGTTACTTGCCTTAAGGGCCCTTGTTAACACGCCCAATTTACAAAAAAATAAAGTAAGCCGGTCTGGTATTATAAATTAATCGGTATCTGACTCAAACCGGATGATGCGTCAATGGAACCTGTAGCTGACTTTTATCCCTGCCGAAAAATTCAGCGGTTGCCCCGGATAGTAATGTCTTGGGGGCCTGTTACCGAACTCCGGTGCATTGACAAGTATCATTGATGCGTATTTGGTATCGAATATGTTTGATGCGGACAGGAATATATCAGCATCAAAACCGGCATATATGCTTCTGCTGTAACCGGCGGTAACACCAGTTAAAATATAAGGTTCAGTATGAAGGCTGTTGGCATCGTTCATGGGCATTTTCCCGGTGTGACGCAGATTAAGCGATGAATATAATCCCCCGCCCATCCTCGCGTAAAAATTGAGATTACTGAACATGTCAGGAATACCGGGAAGACGGTTTCCCGAGTAATCTGTTCCGCCATCAATAAAGTCTGTAAAGAGAAATCTGTTGAAGGTCAGTCCCCAACTTACAGACAGATATGATGGCTGCCACCATCCGGAGAGATTATCAACCGGACTTTCATAGAGAACATACTGGATCTCCGCTTCCAGTCCGTTATGCACCGATTCCCCCGCATTTTTTCCCACCCATGTATCTTCGGCCGTGCGTTCGGCAACCAGAAGATTGCTTACCTGCATTCTGTAAAGGTTAACATCATAAAAAAGAGTGTGTTTAAACAGGTTACCCCGTACGCCACCTTCAATGTTCCGGCTTGTTTCGGGCTGTATGCCAGTATTTATAAAACCATAAGGTGTAAGGGTTTCGGCAAGGGAGGGAGGGGAAAATCCGTGACTAATGGTTAAAAAAGCTGAATTGCTTTGGTAGTAACGGTAGTTTGCGCTGATACGCGGTGAGATGATCGTCCCGTAGCTGTACCTGCCCGAAGGATTCAGTCCGTTCTCATAAAAAAGGTCCCTGTAATCAGTCCTGCTAGAATTGAAGTTTATGCCGGCCGATAACTTAAGCCGGTTGAGGTCAAGGTCTCCCTGGACAAAAACGTTGTAATACGAGATTACTTCGTCATTATTACTGATCATGCCGCCTTTTTGTCCGATCCCGCCAATATTCTCATGCGACATATATTTATAATTCTCTGTAAATAACTCCCCGCCTCCCAGGAGCTGGTATGATCCCGATAACAGGTTATCTGACCAGACAATCTTAGCTCTTGTGCCGCCACTTAACCTCTCTTCGTTCAGAACATCAAAGGGGCGCATCTCTTTTTCAGAATTCAGTGTTGAGAACAGGCTTAAATTGGCTGACAGACCTGAATTAGAAGTAAAATCGGCTGATATTCCCGCAAGAAATTTGTCATAATCCTCATATCCCTTTGTCTGCAGCCAGTTGGATGCTGCCGAGCGGGGACTGGTACGGAAGGTGAGACTGTCTATTGAACTTGGGATATGCGCCTTTAAGCTTGTATAGTTCAGTAGCAATGTAAGGTTGGTGCCGGGAATTGGATTAGCATGTGTTATGGCCGTCAGGCCGTCTCTCCTGTATTCATTGTTATCACGGTATCCGTCGCTTTGTGTGTGGTTGTAAAGGAGGCTCAGCCCGTATCTGTCTGTGCCGGTATCTATACTTACAGTGTTTCTGTAAAGATCCCATGACCCGGCCTGGAAACTGTTGGTTATGTTTGCAGGCCGCATTAACGGATCTTTTGCCTTAAGTATCAGTGTTCCCCCCAGTCCGGCTCCGTAAGCACTTGTTGCCGGGCCTTTGATGATCTCAATACTCTCCATGACTGAAGGGTCTATATCTTCAACAATGCTTATTCCCGAACCATTGGTAAGCGGTATATTGTTAAGGTATGCCCTGACTTTACCTGTAGCGTAGGGTACACGTGCGCCTATGCCCCTTATTGTTATCCGGCTTGTATTAAGAGTCCCTGAGTGTGCATAAACGCCGGGTACCTGGTTAAGAAGCGGAACTACGGTTACCGGATTCTCCCTTTCTATCTGCCTGGCAGGGATCAGGCTCAGGGAACCCGGAACATCAACGAGCCGGCGTGACCGGGCAAATGCTTCAACAACGACCTCATTTATGTTATAATACTCCTGTTCAAGGAAAAAGAGATACTGTTCCCTTTCCGGCAGTAACTGTAAGTTTTTCGCCTTGTATCCGACCGCTCTAATAACTGCCTCTCCCGAAAGGTCAGTTTCAAAAAAACCGTCTGCATTGCTTACCGAACCCGTTCCGCTTTCGCGGAAGATAACGGTAGCTCCCGGAACAGGGATGCCTGTTGAGGCATCCCTGATAATTCCTTCCACCTGGGGATACATGATCTGCTGGAATGATAAAAGTATAAAGACTGTGAGATAATACTTGCCCATAGTTACTGCTGAAATCAACAAATAAAAATTTTTACCCGGTTTGTCCTGGAAGTATGAACAAAAAACTGCGTAAATGGTTCGGCACTAAAAGTAAATGGTTATTGCCGGTTGAAGAATATATCCTCTTTTATACTTCTTATTCTTGAGTTCGAATAATCAATCAGGGAAGGTAGTTCCTGGTCGGTATCTATAAGCTTGACTGCAAGCTCCGAAAACCTGATGTAATGATCTAGAGCCTTTGTACTCTGATCAAGGTTATTATCCAATGTATATGCCAGTCCGTAATGCAAATAAGGATTATCTTTGTCATATTCCAGGGCTGACCGGTAGGCTTCAACTGCTTTTTCCTTTTTCCCTGCCAATTTATATGTCTCAACCAGGTTAAGGTATGTTTCCGTCAGGGCACTTACCGGAGGAGCCAGTACGGCCAGGGAATTGTTAAAATACTTTTCACTGATCTCAAAATCATCCATTTCCCTGTATATAATGCCAAGAAAGTTGTATAACGTGTAGTTATTTACATTGAACAGTATTGCTGTTTCGAGATATTCCCTTGCTTTTTCAAGGTTACCTGTGCGGAAGTAGCATATACCCAGGTATTGTTTTACCATTACTGATTCATTTCCATTTTTTTCGGCCAGATCGAGCCTGTTAATTGCCTGGTGATGAAGTCCAAGGGTATAGTTAAACAATCCGCTCCAGTATAGCAACTCATTATTTTGCCTGTCCACCTCCAGGCCCTGTTCCGCAATTTCCAGACCATCCCTGTAATTTTTCATTTTCAGGAATAATCCTGCAAGGGCTATGTTTACAGACAGATCGTCAGGATTCATTTCATGTGCCTTTTTATAGTATGACACGGCTTTAAGGTCATTCCCGATATGTCTGTAGCATAATGCAATGCTTTTAACAAAGCTGTAATTGTCAGGCTCACGCTCATGGAGGTAATAGTATTTATCCAGTGCGACACCCGGCCTGGAAGTTCTCAGATATAATTCAGCCAGCTTGATATGAGGCGACAGGTTAACCGAATCAATCAATATAAGGTTGCTGTAAATCTCCTCCGCCCTTGTAAACTGCCGCATCTCGGTATATGCATGTGCAAGGGCGTTCAATATCCGTTCGTCTTCGGGTTCAATGTATGCTGCTTTTTGCAGTAATATCAGGGAGCTGTCCTGCCTCATAAATCTTCTTTGTGCCATTGCTCCAAGATAATACAATTCAGCATTTACGGAATCCGCTTTTATCAGTTCACGGAAAACTGACAACGCTTCATCGTTAGATTCATTCGCAAGAAGAACTTTCAGTGTTGCCATATCAGCCTGCCCCGATACTGAATGAAGTATACCCGAAAATGACAGCAGCATTACAATAAAACAACTGGATCGTAACATGATTTTTATGTTTAGCATAAAACAACTGAATTTAATCTACTCACAGTGAACTGCAACCGGACTTATATTATTAATTCAGCCGTCTGATCCCGGACCAGACAGGAGGTAATTGATTGCACATTTCAAATAACTAAAATATTAGTTAAATTTGCAAATAATTTGTGAGAATTTAATAAAAATGTACCAGGAAAGGTTTAAATCTTAAGGCGGGTATTTGTTAAATCAGATGAGTTTTTTTGTTTCCATCATCTTAATTATTGTCTCAATAATTTCATTTTCAGTGAGTGACATCCGGTTAAAAGTAACATCGAACCATGTATAATCGGTATTTCTGCCTTCGAATGATTCTCTGAATTTTTGCCTCTTCTTGTCCATTTCAATAACTGACTTCTTTGCATCCGAAAATGACAGGTCATAGCGTTCACTTATCATCAGGCTGCGCCACTCAATAGGTGCTTCAAGACTAATATGCAGAGATTTAAGGATGTCTTTGGTAAGAACAACCCCTGCGCGGCCTATGATAATCATGTTTCCTTCAGATGCTATTGAACGGATCACATCAGCTATTGTTCTTCTTATTTTGCGATCACTTTTGTAATATTTATTGGCATAGGAAGCAAAAATGTCTCCCAGCGCATTTCTTTCCTGGTATTTAAATACATATGCAATTTCCGACGGTTTGACATCAAGTTCCCTCGCGGCATTTTCCAGCAGTTCCTTATTGATATAGTCCCATTCCTTGTTATTCTCCTTTCCCTGTGTGCGTCTGTTGAGCTCTTCCACAAGTTTTATTGTCAGACGCCTTGCCGAACAGCCACTTTGTCTTGAAATAGTTACAACAGGTCCTGGTTCTCTGGCTGGGGTATCATTATTATTCTCTCCTGCATGAAGTCTGCGGTTCAGATAGTTAAACAGTATGTCAGACATAGTGTAGAAGTTTCAATCCATATTAGAAAAATATTTTAACAGTTATAAATATACAAAAAAACCTTTTAACATTCATTTGTTTCAGCATGAATTTGAGATTGAAATTGTTTTTGCTACCGTTTCCACGTTAACCTGAAAGGAAAAATTGAACACTTTTATAATAACTTCTGTTGTGTTTAATAAATTAAATGGGACCGGGAAAAAAAAGTTATTTAAACAATTAAATTTTTTTAAGTAAGTTTAGCCAGTATATTAACCAGTTGCAAAGTCCGGTATTCTGACAGACTAAAAGGAACATTACTTTTTTAAATATGAAAAAGCGGTTTATCTTTTATCATTGCAATGTTAATCAGGCGACTACAACAATACACATTTTGTCATATTAAAAAATAACCCAAATTTTCATGGATCGGTTAATAATATTTTTAATGCTCAATATGCTTTTATTTTACCATGAGCCTGCATTATCACGAAACTATGACGATATTATAAACAGAACCACTGTAAGTGAAATTGAGTATTCCACTACCAGGGGTGATTCGCTTTTTTTTAATGGAATAAAAGACAGCGTTTTAAATCCACTGACATCATCTGTACTTATAAACCGGCGTATTACGGAAATTGGCAGGGCATTTCTCAAAACTCCTTATGTGGCGGGCACTCTTGAAGCAGAGGGTGAAGAACAACTAATTATAAACCTGCTGGGTGTTGATTGCACCACTTTTGTTGAATATGTTACTGCTATGGCAATCTGTTCTCAAAAGGATGAATTAAGCTTTGGTGATTTTGCCAGGCAGCTGGCTGAACTTCGTTACCGTGACGGCATACCAGACGGTTATCCCTCCCGGCTACATTATTTTTCGGACTGGTTAAAGGTTAATGAACAAAAAGGCTATTTGTCAATTATCAGTGATGATATTGGAAATGCCGACATGGATATGCAAATTGATTTTATGACGTCAAATCCGGGGTATTACAGTAAATTGACAGAGAATCCGGAGCATTTGCATGACATGAAAGTGATTGAAAAAAAAATCCGGGGATATGATATGCGGTATATCACAAAAGATGTAATTGATAAAATGTCTCCCAATATAAATGACGGAGATATTATTGCATTTGTTACCAACATTGAAGGTCTGGATGTTTCCCACACTGGTTTGGCAATACATCAAAACGGAGAATTACATTTTTTGCATGCATCTCTGGGTTCAAAAAAGGTGGAGATTACAAGGATACCGTTATCCGAATATCTGAAAGGGCCCGGAAATGTTTCGGGTATCATTGTAGCGCGGTTGCATAACCAGTGACACAAAGCGCGATTATACAGTTCAGCACATGTTTACCGGTGACCATTATTTTTCCCTAAATTTACCAAAATTATGCCCTGGCTGATATTAAATCGACATATGGTACATTTTTTGTCATGGGAGATCATGATTACTGGTCAGGGACAGATGAAATTGCTGAAGCGATTCAAAGCAGAGGCATCCATGTGCTTCAAAATGAAAATGCACTGGTAAGGCACGGGGAGTCTCTGATAAAAATTACAGGGGTAACCGAACTCTATAGTTATCAGATTGATTCTCTGTTGCTTCACGATCTGCTTCATGAGGAAGCCGGGGAGGATCTGCACCTGGTGGCAAGCCACCAGGCCTCGAAACGTATTATCAGGGAGACACTCAACTCAGGCGTTCATCAACTTTTGGCGGGGCATACGCACGGGGGACAAATACGTGTTCCTTTATTTTTTTATCCCGTTTCTGGAGCCCGCACAGAATCCTCATATGTAAAGGGACACTGGCTGATGGGAGACATGCTTCTCAATATTAACAGCGGACTTGGATTTACTCTTGTTCCTTTAAGATACAAGGCCCCTGCACAGGTTTCAGTAATTAAGGTGCAATAAGGGAATAAACGAGGTGCAATAACGACGGCCAGAACAATCAAACAGCGTGATTTTTTAATCTGGAAAAAGGTTATAATAATAAATTAGTGCTTCTGCATTTCCTTTTAAATATGGTTTTTTACACGTAATCCCAAGGTCACATCTTACTTATGATTTTAGTTTTTCAGCCGGGTATTCAGTTCGGCAAACGGGTTTTGTTTCAGGATGTGAATATGAATTATCTCTAAACAATACCAGATTTTAGTTGTTAAGAGTGTAATAAATATTCAATTTCATGATTCCAAATCGGCTTTAGGGTGTTATATACCCATTTCAATATTAAAATTAAGATTTTTGAAAACATCATTAACAATCCCATTATTTGACAGAAGGTATCTCCTGTTTTTCCTGGTACTGCTGATTTTAATTCTGAGTCCGGAAAATATATACGGACAGAACGGTTATGAGTCATTTTACAAGCAGAGCCTTAAAACTCAGAATACCGGTATGTATGTACTTGGATCCTGGGCGATTGTTAATATAGCAGCCGGAGGATATGGGTGGGCGCAGCATTCCGGAGAAAGAGCCCGGTTTGACCAGATGAATCTTTTTTGGAACACAGTCAATTTATCCATTGCAGGGTTTGCCCTGTACAATAATTATAATGCTGATGTCTCACTGATGGATAGGCATGAGATTCTTAATAACCATATACGGATCGAGAATATCCTTCTTATTAATACCCTGCTGGATGTAGGATACATAGGTACAGGATTGCTGATGAGACATTACTCCACTAAATATCCTGAACGTAAGGATCTGCTCCGGGGATACGGAAGCTCAATTATCATGCAAGGTGCCTTTTTGTTTGTTTTTGATCTGGTGTTATATGGATTTATGAGAGCAGACCGGCTGGAATTTCTGAATAATTTACAACTGTCTGTTTCACCGGAAATGAACGGAATTCGTTTTTTTATTAATCTTTAAACAAAATTATTATTGCGGTTCTTCTTTCAGTTATATAATGAGCAATGGTAACGGCTGCAATTGATGATTTAATAGATTTATTTTCAATCCTTCAAACCTGCAAATTACCAGGCTAATCGCGAAAAAAGGTGTAATTTTTTGTGTCATAATAGTTGTTGCTTTATTAAAATATGACGAACCCGGACAGGAGAATGGCTTAACTCCCTATTTTTTGCAATCAATTTTTCGTATAAAATAGAACGATAAAGAAACGATCAGAATATAAAAAATAAAGAAAGTCCGGAAACCAAAATTACCTATTAACAAGCCTCCTGTAAGCGGTAACAGTGCCGGCAGAATATTGCCTGCCCCTGCAAAGCCGGCGTATATTGCCCTGTTTCCTGTTTCTGACACTTCAAGAAGCAGACCGTTCATGGTTATTGTGTATAACGAGAAAACCACTCCGCCCATTATAAAAATATACCTCAATGTATATTCATCATTTATTAGCATTACGCTGATAATTAGCATAATCGAAAATAGTAAATTCAGATAAAGGAGCAGGTTATATTTGATTTTTTTTGCAATTAAAAAGACCATCAGACTCACTATCATGATTCCGATAACCTTAAATATTAAATAATTACCTGTGTCATTGCTCTCTGTGTTCAGTATTTCTTTCCCGTAGAGCATGACGAAAGGAAGAAACGAAATAATAATGCCCTGGGTATTTATGAATCCAAGAAAATAGCCTAATCTGGGATTTGTTTTTAGTTCAGATCTTAGTATGTGCAAATAATTTCTGAGTCCGCTTATTTTTTTCGTGGAGGGATTCGGTTCTTTAACATTCCAGAAACCTCCTGTTGCAATCAGGAGTAATGATGCGCCTATAAAGAACATTACGGCGAAATTAACAGGATATCCGAATGATGTTAAAACCTTTTTTGCCAGCAAAGCAGATATTAAAACTATTCCTCCCGCTATAACCTGTTTTGCCGAAAAAAATGATTTTCTTCTGTCTTCATTCATGCTTTTTCCTAAAATATCAGTGTAGCTGATATTGGAAAAGGCACCTGCCAGGGAAAATATGATAATAAAAAGGAAAATAAACCATAGTGCCAGGCTTGATTGATTTCCTTTAAGGTAAAACAGTATAATTCCCAAAGCAAAGAGCGAAAAGACGCGTATATTTATTCCGGCAAGCAGAAAAGTCTTTTTAAATGGTTTATTGCTTATATATGGGGCAAAAAACAATTGTGTAAAACTTGATCCTCCCAGCATAATTGCAGTCATTATGCCAATATGCATTGCGCCGCCACCCGATTCTATGATCATGGCAGGAACCACCGTATCAACATCAATAAAGCTTTGAGCTAATGCAAGAAAGCCCGCATGCCACAAAAAGGCATAGAAATTATGCGATGATATTTTGGGCGGCAAGTTCATTTTGAGATCTTCCTTGTTAGCATGATACTAAGTACTGTATTATCATTGGATAAACCAGATTAATAAATTTTTCAAAGGCAGAAGATCATTCCCGGGGTATTAAGCAATCGCAGTGGTTGGGTCATATAAGAACTTATTCCGGATAAGTATATTCTACAGGTTATTAATGCAGATTTTTCCATTGAATGTTATAATCACCGGCCGTGAATTTAATAAATTCTTCCAGCCGGTTAATATCCAGTTTCTCATTTAAACTAATTCTTGTGGAGATTTTTCTTTGGAGATCCTTTTCGAATCTTGCATAAATGCCAAAGTCGTATGGATATTTTTCCGGTTGGGCGCCAATAAACTCGCTCTTATCAATTGCCTTTGACAGTATGGATCTTAAATAATCTTCCGAAGCAAGTCCCATGCCATCTATTCCATGAGAAAAGGGCATCATATAGATATTATTGAACGCGGGAGTTTTTTCAAGATATTTCTTTAAATAATCGGCCGATGGTTTACCATTAAAAGCCGTCCAAAAAGGTATGGAGCCGGTTTTTAGTGTCCAGTATGGATCCATCAGGAAAAAAGTTCCAATGAGAAGCTGGTTATAGGTTATGCCTCTTTCCATGTACCAGGAGCGGTATAGATCGGCAACGAACGGGCTCAGGGTTTCGGGTTCATCAAAAACCACAGATTTTAGCCGGAAGCCTTCTTTTTGTGTCAGCTCCATTATGTTATCCTGAAGGGCCGGTTCGAAACCCCATTCCGATTCCGGCATCTCATGGGTTGGTCCGGGGCATTCCCATTTTTCATATTTGGACCCCATGCGCCGCAAAAATTGTTTGACTCCTTCGCTTCCGTTAAGATATTCATTGATAGTTGTTCCACCCAAACCACCAAACTGAAAAAAATGCCTTTCATCTACCTTTGTAACAGGATGCATTTTACGGCAGTCTACGATGTAAATAGTCCCGCCTTCTTCCAGCTTATCCCTGATGAATTTTTTATAAGCTTCTGACAGTTTTATTTGCTTAACCCGGAAATAAGATATTTTTTTCAGCATGGGCCTGTCCTGATTCGGATCCATCATATGATGCAGTTGCAATCCGGGATTATTATGAAGTAATTCCCGGGCATTCTTCCGGCCCCATTCCATCCTTGCAACCGGCTCATCCACATCCAGTCCGGAGGGAGTTTTAACGGGAATTAAATAAGTCTGAGGTAACCACGGAATTCCCATGGCAGCAGCGAGATGGATAATTGACCCGTTGGAGGATCCTATAAACAGGGCGGGATATTTTTTTTGTGGATAAATATTACTTATCCATTCGGAAAACTGGTTGGAGTCCACCTTTCCCAAATGGCCGGGATCTTTTGCTCCTTTGGCACTGCCGTATACATAAATATTTTTTTGCAGGTTGGAGGGGATCAGATTCATCAGCCTGCCGAGAAAACGGCTGCTTGGGAGAGTGCCAACCCCTGCGAAGCTTTTATTGTGGAGGCAGTTAGCAAGAGCCTTTGCCAGACCCGAAGAAGAATCCATGTCCGCCGTAAACCAGGGAATCATATTTTTTTGTTGTAACAAAACAGTTGAAAGATTAAAAGATGCAGTTGATATAATAGTAAAACTTATGATAATTATAAATGATTATTTAAAGGTAAAGTTTTTTTCATGAAGATTTAAATCCAAAATGCACCATTTTATTATAGTTAGTGCCCGCAACCGTGCCGGCAGCATAAATAAATTACCGGCCTTTCAGGTTCTCGTAATATTAAACGGTACTATTTTTTGGGTTTAAGGAATTTTGATATAGTTTTTTAATTAAAACAGGAAGATGGAAAAATTTGAAAGAACCAGATGTAAACGATTTTATGAATTTTTAAAATTACGAATTATCCTCTGTTAAGTAAGATAAGAATTTTTGTATTATTTTTGAGGTTTTTAAATTCAGGATATGGTAGGATTGTCAGGAAAATATAAAAAGACTTCGCTATTTGGAAAGGTTTTTATTTTTACAGTGTTTTTTGTTATTCTGGCCGGTGTGGTATCGGGATATATTATATGGCATATAGTTTTTCGTCCCAATGTTATGGTGCCGGACAGTTCAGCTGATTTGTTCATACCTACAGGTTCTGATATGCATGAGGTGATGGATTTGCTTGAAGAAAATAATCTGATAAACAACAGATCAACGCTTGAATGGCTTGCTGTAAGAAAAAATTACACTAATAATGTGAAAGCCGGTCGATACAGGCTGAGAGAAGGAATGAGCAATAATGAGCTTATTAACATGCTGCGCTCAGGTAACCAGTTACCTGTTAAACTGGTTTTTATCAGTTCCCGGACGGTTGAGGACCTTGCTTCTGTTATTGCAGGTCAGATTGAAGCAGATTCATCTGATATTGCCGGCCTGGCGCATGATGCTGAGTTTATTGAAACACTTGGTTTTGATAAAGCCAGCCTTCCTGCATTGTTTATTCCCAATACCTATGAGTTTTTCTGGAATACATCTGCAGAACAGTTTTACAGGCGGATGAAAAATGAGTACGAGAGATTCTGGAATGATGAGAGAAAAAGGAAGATGGATTTTCTTGGGCTGGACCGTCTTCAGGTAAGCACACTTGCTTCCATTGTATATGAAGAGACAATAAAGGAAGAGGAGATGCCGGTAATTGCGGGAGTGTATATCAATCGCCTGAACAAAGGGATACGGCTTCAGGCAGATCCTACAATAAAATTTGTAATCGGGGATTTTTCAGTTAACCGTATTTTAAAAGTGCACCTGGAAGCAGATTCCCACTACAATACATACAAATATTCAGGCTTACCTCCCGGGCCCATAAGGATTCCTTCCATACAGTCAATTGATGCGGTTTTGAATTATCAGGACCATGACTATCTCTATTTTTGTGCCAGGGAGGATTTTTCCGGATATCACAGGTTTGCACGGACCCTTTCTGAGCATAACCGGAATGCACGTCTATATCAAAATGCATTGAACCAGAGAAGAGTATTTCGCTAATTTTATTATCTTTATTATATATAATTTAGCTTTTATATCATATACTTAATGCTTTAAATGGACAATATCAAATTTGGTACTGACGGCTGGAGGTCATTAATTGCCGACGGGTTTACTGTTGGAAATGTTGCGCGCATAACCAGGGCAACTGCCCGTTGGCTGGTTAACCAGGAAAAAGATTATGAGCCGGCAGTTGTTTTAGGTTTTGATACCAGGTTCGGAGGCAAAATGTTTGCTGAAACGGCGGCCAAGATATTTGCACAATCGGGTGTAAAGGTTTATTTATCCCGCTCTTTTGTGTCTGCTCCCATGGTATCATATGGTGTTATTGCCCAAAAGGCATCTTTGGGCGTGGTGATAACTGCAAGTCACAATTCCTATGAATACAATGGGTATAAAGTTAAAGGGCATTACGGCGGCCCCCTTCTGGATCAGGATATCAGGAATATTGAGAATATGATTCCGGAAATTAATGAGATTCATCTGGATTCTCTGCATTTTGATGAGTATATTAAAAAAGGTATTATTGAATATACAGATATTGAGGGAATGTATCTTGATCTTCTGAAGAAAAATTTTGACCTTAATACTCTGGCTGAGTCAAAGTTCAACTTTGCTTTTGATGCAATGTATGGATCCGGGCAACGGGTTATCAAAAATCTCCTGCCAGGCGTACATCTGATAGACTGCCGGCAGGATTTTTCTTTCGGAGGAGTTTCTCCTGAACCTCTTGAACGGAACCTGAAGAAATTTTCTGCATTTATTAAAAGGAACGGAAAAATAGATTGCGGAATGGCCGTTGACGGAGATGCAGACCGGATAGCAATGTATGATGGTTATGGCAATTATATCGATTCACATCATATTATGCTTCTTTTGATTCATTATTTGTACAAATATAAAGGTTATTCAGGTAAGGTTGTTACAGGATTTTCATCAACTTCCAGGATTGAAAAATTATGCAGGCATTACGGACTTGAAGTTGAGAGAGTCAGGATAGGTTTTAAGGAGATATGCAGTGTTATATTGAAAGAGAAGGTTCTTTTGGGAGGTGAGGAATCGGGAGGCATTTCTGTTATCTCCCATATTCCTGAAAGAGACGGGATATGGGTTGGCCTCCTGGTATGGCAGTTTATGGTGGAAACAGGCAGATCTGTCAGGGATCTGATTGAAGAGGTCTATTCAATAACAGGTACTTTTGCATTTGAACGTTCTGATCTGCATATTGACAGGAACAGAAAAAATTTGATAATAGAGAAATGTGAGAACGGTCAGTTTACTGGTTTTGGTAACAGAAAAGTTACAAAAACAGAAGACATGGATGGGTACAAATTTTATTTTAATGATGATGAATGGCTTATGATCAGGGCATCAGGAACGGAGCCCGTTCTAAGAACCTATGCCGAATCCTGTAACCGGAAAGCAGCCTCTGAAATACTGGCAAATGCAGAGAAAACTATTATGTCTTTATAACAGGCATGATTATAATTTATTTCGGAAAAGTTACTGTTAAAGCTAAATAATATTTACCTCCGGTTCCAGTTTTATACCAAATTCAGAGAATACAGAATCACTGATTCTGAGAGAAATATCCAGTATTTCTTCTCCTGAGGAATTTCCGTAATTCACTATTACCAGTGCCTGTTTATTGTGCACTCCAGCATTGCCCAGTCTTTTGCCTTTCCATCCACACTGCTCTATAAGCCATCCGGCAGGAATCTTGACCCATTGTTCCGATACGGGAAACTGGGGCATTGAACTATAATTCTTTTTAAGCTCTTTTGCTGTTGCGGTATCAATGACGGGATTTTTGAAAAAGCTTCCCGCATTACCAAGTATTTTGGGGTCAGGAAGTTTGTATCTGCGGATATTGATTACGGCATTACGGATTGATTCAAGGTTGATGTTGCCTGTCTTTTCTATTTCTGCCTGCAGATTCCCGTATTCAATATTAAAAACCGGATTGTGGCGCAGTCTGAAAACCACTGAGGTGATGATCACCCTGTTTTTTAGCTGGCTTTTAAAAATACTTGTCCGGTAATCAAACTCACATCCACTGTTTGAAAGCGAATTTTTACTGAAAGTTTCCAGGTCCAGGTAGTTCACTCTTTCAATGACATTTTTTACCTCAACACCGTATGCACCGATGTTTTGTATAGGGCAGGATCCGGTTGAACCTGGAATTAGTGACAGGTTTTCTATTCCACCCAGATTGCTGTTTACTGACCATTTCACAAAATCATCCCAGTTTTCTCCTGCACCAACTTCTACAATGCTGTTTTCAAGGTCATTTTCAATAATTTTAATTCCTTTTAACGCCGGTTGAATTATTAATCCGTTGAAATCTTTTGTGAAAAGGATGTTGCTCCCTTCACCCATGATTATAAAAGGAAAACAATCCCGGTGGTTTGCAAGTACTTCCTTTATTTCTTCAACGTTTCCTGCAGATACAAAATACCTGGCTTTTACATCAATGCCAAATGTATTGTAATTCTTCAGGGAGAAATTCTCTTTTATCTTTACCATACTTAAATTAGTTCCTGGTGTAAAGATAAGTAAATGGAATTTGATTTTTTTTTATAAATTTGCGGCAAATTAAAGGTTCCGTAGCTCAGCTGGATAGAGCAACAGCCTTCTAAGCTGTGGGTCGCAGGTTCGAATCCTGCCGGAATCACTAAGTATATTGAAAGTCAATAAGTTAACCCGGATGGGGGCAAAATTGGGGGCAGAAAATGAAGGGCTTTTTTCACCACTTTTCAATGTTTCGACAAAATTTTCAAATTATTTGTTGATTTCAGCCGGGCAAGGGATTGTTCTACCTTTCTTCTGGTCCATGAGGTGTTTATTGAATTAAGGTATTTCCATATAATTTCCCTACCGATAGGTTCCTGCACATTCTGTGCAGCTACCCTCCCCTTTGCTATCTTCAGATAATGCTCCGGGGTCTCCGTATACTTTGCTGCAATGTCCAGGTGGAAGGATATGCCACCTGGGGGAAGATCGTCGAAATTTCGTCAAATGTTTTGGGGACGTTCCAGTTGATTATAGCACGTCAGTGCATTATTCCACCGGGTGAATGCCCAGGCTGTATATCCGAAATCTTCATCTGCCGGATAAGCTTCGCGTTCGGGATAAAACTTGCCAAATACTTGCCTCGCGGGTGATATATGGGGCAGGAATACCTCATAACCTACAATCTTTCCCTTAATGCTTTGTTCGTACAGACAGGCCCGCCTCCCCCGCTTCACCTGGGTATATCCGTATCCGTTTTTTCTGAGTTGTTTTGGCAGTGGTTCCATCATTTCCTCCGACCGAACAGTCTGCGCCAAAAGTTCAACCTGGGACGTTCCAGCAATGTATTTTGCTTTTCCAACAGTACAACAATTTTTTGCAGTGTTAGAAAACTGGCATCAACTGATGCACTCACTCCTTTAGACTGATTAATTCGAGTCTGTGCAGCCTCAATCAGTGCGTCCCTTTTTTCGTCTGTTAATCTGTATTTTTCCATGTCTTAAAAATGTATTTATGATTTTAAATAACTCTCAATAGCCTCCCGGAACTGTTCAAAATCCCGGCATACCACATATCGGTTCCCGGCCTTTTCAAATGCTGCCTGCCATGCTTTCTGCTTTTCCGTTTGCTTACCCGCCCCGGCTTTCATTTCGATAGCAAGGGCACCATGGTCTTTCCTGGGGACCAGGAGAAGCAGATCAGCGACACCGGCGACAACACCTTCACCCATCATGATGCTGGCCTCTATCCTGCTTCGTGCCCCTCCATTTGGGACCGCGATCAGCAGTTTTGATATATTGTTATATTGGTATCGGAACCACTTTACACATGCCTGTTGCAGTCTGGATTCGTGGTGTCTCATTGCTGTTTAAAAAAAGGGGATCCCCCGAAGGGGAACCCTATAACCGACCTAACTCAAAAATGGGTTTGTTGATACTGTTGAAAACGCTGCTCAAGCCACGTAAACTGCTGCTTCCAGTGCCGAATTTGAGCAACCAGGTTTTCATCCAACTGCCGCTGGTAACGGTTCGGCTTTTCCCGCTCCTCACCCAGTTCATTCGACAGGGCCAAAATGAGATCCTGTTCGACAAAAATTACATCAAGGGCAGCCTCGGCAATTTCAATCGGGTCTGACTCATTTTTCAACAAAGTCTCCAACTTTTGCGCCCTGGCATCCCGTTTTTCGAGATCCTGCTTAAGCTGATCTTCAAAAGAATTTACTTGTAAATCCATGATATTCAAATATTTAAGTTAAACAATAAAATGATCATTTCCATTATAAGAGCAATTCAAACCACTCTTTGCCTATTTCTCTCTCCCGGTGAAGTTTTGAAGCAATCAGGGCGAGTATATCCCGGCTGTCCAACAACAGGGTATGAGTTTCCTGCCATGCCTGTACAACCACATCATAAGAAAGCCGGTAATAGGCAATGTGTTTAATGACGGTATCTCTGTCAACACCCTCTGAAAACGTATAAATCCCGCAATATAATGCGGTGGCAACTGCCCCACCCATATACATTTTAATCAGAAAATATGGGTTCTTGTTGATGTTTTCGTGGTGCATCCGCGGAGGATCCAGGGTCACACGTGTAGGAACCTGGCCGTGCGCGAGCATGACTGTGCAATGACCGGCCTCGTGATACGCGGCAGCCAGGTCGGAATCGAACGTGATGGCTTTGCTCGCCAGCTTCGGAAGGGACTGTATAATTTCTTCAGGTGTTTTCATATAAAAGTCTTTTTAAAGCTGGCGGAAAAATTATATCGCAATCTTTCAGCAGCTGGTCCACATCTTCAATACTCATGTAGTAACCATCTGCGTAATCAATGAGACTTGCGTAAAGGTCCTTTATCGTAGAGTAATATACCGTGAAATTCATGCTTCCATCCTGCGCTAAATCAACAGCGCCCGAATCGGACATCTGTTTCAAAGTAATGGAAAGGATCCCCATATTTACCGCCATCACTGATAGCATAATCCCATCAATCGCTTCAAGTTTGTCGATGTGGTCGCAAAGCTGATCGAAAAAATATTGATTCCTTTCGTTTAGATCAAAAATCGGTTTGGGCTTCTTTATCATAATCTTAAAGTTTGTCGATGTCATCCAGTTCCCGTTCCGGGTTCAAACCCTCCGTCTTCCCCCGGAACTTAGGTGCCAGCCGGAAATGTCCGCAAATCTCCTTAATGTGTTTTACCGCGTTTTCCCTGGCTGCTGATGCCGGGTGTTGGTATTTTCGTTTTCCGCTTACGTAAAACTCTCCCTCCTGGATAATGATCTCAGTCAGCCGATCATAATCGCTATAAGACTGCGCCAGGACTGCCAGCAGATCCCTGTCAGATGACCAGAAATCGTCCCTTTCTGTCAGGATCTTGCACAATTTCCGATAATATTTGCGCCCTTCAGCATCCATATACGGAAGGTTGTTATAGTCGTATCGTCCTGATTTGATACTGTTTGCTATTTTGGCCATGTCTCCAACTTTTTAAATTCAACGTAACACGCTAAAAAACAAGACGTTGAGGCGCGGACTGGGAAGGTTCGCCTAAGGATGAAAATGCCCCCCCGTCCGGCCTCAGCCTTCTATAACCTGAAGGTCTCCATCCTTTACCTCAACCTTCGCTCCTTTAAGGGCTATACCCGTTTGTATCGCAAACTTACCTAAGCGCCGCTTCACACCAGGATCGGGACATTGGTTCACAAGGGTTGTGAAGGTCGCCATCCATCCGTTAAATGTGTCGCTTTCGTCATCAACCACAACAGTGTGTTTTTCTTCGAGCATCTTGCGAACCTTCTTTTCATCGACTGAAACTCTGCCTTTGTCGATGACGAACGATTCCGCTTTTGTATACCTCGGATAAAGCTTCCCGCGAACGTGTATTGAAATGCCCCGGAAATTTCTTTTCTGCTCATCTGTTATTGTAAGTTTTTTGCCTTGGGTTTCTCCGACCTCGGCAAGTACGAGCATGGCTTGCTCGGCAGTTTTGAACTGATCTTTTGCCCAATGGATCCTTGTGATCTGATCGAAAGACGGATCACCGCCAGTGATCGAATAGATGGGTTTAGCATATTCCTCCAGGATTTTCGCCGCCCTCCGAAGTTCACCCATCCTCTCGTTAACTGTTTGTGAATCAACTACTTCTTTCATTTTCTTAAGTGTTTAAAATATTAATATTCAATTTGTTACGCCCTCTGCGGGCTTCTCGTTTTCAGCATTTTTCTCCTCTTGTGGGACTTGGTAAACAGCTGCCACTCAGGGTCAAACAACTCCCGTGTCAATGCTTCAAATGTACTGGCCAGGATGCTCAACATGGAACGGTCCCGGACGGGTTCAGTCCTGCCACCAACTGACAGCAATGCTGTGCGGTCAACCGAATAATACAATCGCTCCGATCCTATCCTCACCTCCAGTTCTGCCAGATTTTCATGGCTGTTCAGGATCACCAAATGGGATATTAAGATAGCTTGCACCTGGTCCCAATATGTCGCGGGTTTATGGTAGAGAAGGTGTCCTTCCATGCTTTCCATTCTCTGCTTATGTGCCTGACTGATCATAATTCTTTGAGTTTAGACCTTGCTTCATTTCGGACTTCCCGTACAACCCCCATGCCTTCTGTATTTAAAAATGGGGCATCTTTCCTCAAAAAATCATCCAGAACCCATAAAGCAAAATCCCTGTGTTCAGTGGATTTGAATTGCAGCAGAATGGCATCATCATCCACATGGAATTCTATGGCAGATGAATTGAAAGGAGCATACTTTCTAATGCTCTCAATGTTTACCCGGGTTTTTTCTAATTTGATAAATCTCATATCACTTTTTTTAGTTCCTGCTGATACCTCCTGGTCCCCTCCCTGATCGCCGCCAGAACCTCGTCCCGGCTGGCAAAGTTCATCCTGCGCCCTTTATTGAAATACCGCTTGCACTCCTCCTCCGTCCAGATTTGCCTTACGGCCTTAGGCTCGTTAGAAAAAACCATAGGGGTAGGTCCCCCTATGGCGCGCATTGATTCAGGGGTGGCAGTCCCTGAATTGCCAGCATCAGGGCCAGGACCTTCACTGACCCGTCCGCTGGCTTTTTCAGCTATGCAAAACGCTGAATCCCTAAGAATGAAATCCGCTAGATCGGCTCCATTCACAATATCTTCATCAGATGCTATACTGGGCAGGAAATCTGATACACTCACATTTGCATGATCCCGCAGATTTTCGGCTTTTCCTGTCCATTCCTCAACTTTGTCCAGGTCCGGGATCAGAACCACATTCCGACCCTTCAGGACAGTGAAGCTGTCGAAGTCAGACCACCTGGCACCGTTACTTCCCCCTGTTGCAGTCCATGTATAATCCGGCATAGCAATAGAGGCTATAAGGGCTGTTTTTTCGCTTTCAACCAGGCAGACTGTTTTATCAGGATATTTTGGCAATAGGTGTTCGCCGAACAGGCATTGACATAGGTTGAAGTCATCAATGTTCACATGCACCCAATTAATCTTTGCTTTGCCATTTGGCCACTTCTCCCGATGGCCATCAGGTCCGTATTTCATTATCTTACCACTGCGGATCTTCCCTTCACTGTCAATCTGCCAGAATATTGTTGAGCCTCCCCCAAACTGCCCGGACGTGCCTACCATGTATTTTTTTACCACAGCCTCAACAGCCTCACGCGGGAACTTCTGGAGAAGAAATTGAACAAAGCTGTTATTGTCATAACCTTTAAGGGATCTCTGCATAAGGCTACTATCCATAAAGGATGGTTCCTTCCGGGGCTCCGGTAGGGGCATGTAATCTGATGGCTCCGGTGTGATGCCGTTCGCCCTGAAATACTCAGAGGGTGTTAGGTGATATCCGCATTTAGCCTCCCTATTGCAGCGGCCCGCATCAGGATGAAGGTGTTTACCGGTCTCAGTATCAATGTAGCGTACAAATACCCGCTGTTTTCCACATACCGGGCATTGATACCGGGATCCTGGTCCTTTGTATTTTTCTAATATGTATCGGTACTCGCTCATTTTTTTACACACCCGGTGTACGGTGTACTATCGTAAATGCCTGATAATCTGGTAGGTGTACTCGTATTAAGTACACTAGGCTGATTATCAATGATATATCTAAGTACACCGTCCACCGTCCGTAACTTTTTTTGTTATATACTTCGATGCCCATTGTTTCGATTTTCCAACTAGTCTAGCTGCCTCTGCTTTGCTCGTATTCATCACATTGACAAGGAAATGTGCTATAATCTTGGCATTCCTTTCCGGGTCCTCATTGTTCAACCTGACAATGGTATCGTATGCTTCTTTACCCTCATTGATGAAGTGCTGTGTCAGGATCACAGCTTTACGGGCCACATCTTCTGAAATAGACTCAGGCTCGCAATTTTCATACATGGAGTCAATCACCTGGAGGATCAGGGCGAATCTGCCCAGCAATATTTCTGCCTTTGAGTATAGACCAGGATAAAATTCATGGCTAGATATCTCCTGTTGCCCTATCAGGTAGTCAATGTACGCCTCAAATACCCTGGATGCCTCCTTGCTTCTGTCAATAGTTTTGACTTCAGGGGATTCCCATCGGAGCATTAGCAAGCGGTGAATGATCTCCTGGTATCGCTGCTTTTTGACATCATCAGTCATAGCCGTGGTGTATCGAAACTGATTAGGCTTTCGATGACTGTTGATCCGCTGAAAGGATATCCTGTCCAGGAGACCGTCAGGCTCAATTTCACCACCGAATGTTTTATGCAGTAAAGTCTTTTGTGTATTACCTATGATGCAAAGACGCGTGTCCGGTGCGCTTGTATCGTTCTCCCGGGCTTTCCGGGTATCTTTGAATCCGAAGCCGGACCACATACTAAGAAGGTTCTGCTTGTCTCCACCATGCCTGTATTGATTCAGGGATTCAAAGAAGCCCCGCACTTCATCATAGAGAATGCATAGCCCCTTATTCCTCATTAGCCGATCCTTCAGCCCCTCGAAAGTGGGAGCATGGAGCCAAACTTCTTTCCGCTCTGGCCTGGGACCCTTATCTTCGGAAACATCCCATTCATGGAGATCGGCCTTGTACTTTTCATAAAGCTGATCATCCAGCGCGCGGATGACCTCGAACGCCTCCTCCTGGGGCTGAGACTTGTTTGACCCTACATCACCGTATATAATAAGTATGAAATTCGATATCGCTTTGTAAGCCGGTGAATAGTCAAGCTCATAAGATGCCCCGCTAGCGCTGGCGAATGCCCCCAGGATGTATGCAGCGAATGCCTCAGGAGGATACCCCATATCGGATCTAGACTGAATGTAATCCTGAAGTTCTTCAGGAAAAACCTTTAATGGAAATTGACCCTCTGTTGGTTGAAGGAGGTCTTTGATATCGGGCAACCCGTTCACTTGCCCTGGCTTCATCTTGGCTGCCTGCTGCTCAATGTGAGCACCGATTTGATTTACTAGATTGCTTTGCATAGCTGTGTCAGTGTTACTGCGCCCTGCCCGGCGCGATTGCTTATTTATTGTTTCTCACTTTCCCGAAATACCCTTTCCATTTCCTTGGCGGTATAAAAGATCCTGCCGTTTACGATGTCACCATGAAGTTTCCCCTGTTTTCTCCATTTTATGAGGGTTGGTTCGGAAATTCCATACCGTCGTGCCGCTTGCCGTTGTGAAAAACGCTGAACCGGCTCATTCTGCGGGGTATGTGCCTGAAAACTTGCTTCAATAGCCCTCTCCACTTCGGAGCGAATCAGGGACCTCAGGGAGGGTTCGTCTGTCAATAAATATTTCACATCCATATTTTTATATGCTTTATGCACAACAAATATAGAACATTTAAAAACGCTAAACAATTAATAATGAGATAGTTAAGTACCGTTAATTACCAAACCGTAATTAACAGTACAATCTAACGGGATGAAAAAAAGGGACTTAGAATTAAGCCCCTTTCGAAAAAAACATTTATGCAGTACTATATACTGGGTGAGGCAATTTCCTGGGTGAGGGTTTTGTTGAACTTCTCCTTAATTCCTTTTTGCGCCTTCGAGGGTTTAACCATATTTTCATCTTCCGTTGGAAAATTGATATCACATTCCTTAGCAATGAAACGGACAACTCCTGAAAACTCTCCGTACTCTATGGTGATATATTTTTTGTCTTTAAGAACTTCAACTATAGAGACAGGAGTATACGGACCTACCTGATATTGGGATCGGTATCTTTGGATAGCTCGTTTAATGAGATCAATTCGGCCTTTCTTGGCAACTTGGTCCCAGCTGGTAAATGTTTTCCCTTTCGGCCCAGGACCTTCTTTTTTTGTGGCCATAATCCTATTTGCAAGTGAGCGATCAAACTTTCTTATAATTTCAATGTTCTTAGCAGCCCTTTCCGGAAAGTATACTTCTGACAATCTAAGTAAGTATCCTATGGTACCCTCCATATTCAATAAAACTTCGCGGGTATTCAAACATTGGTGATCAGTAAAATCCAACCCTCCTGCAACAAGATTCTTGATTTTCGCGTCTACCATTTTATCAAGATGCCGGTGTTCTTCCAGTAAAGCATTCAATGTGCCAATTAACTGCCTTTCTCCAATCTCCGGGTTTTGCTTAATGGTATTTTCAATATCACAGTTCTGTGTGAATCCAAGTTCATCCAATTCCTGGATGTCAATTTCAGTTATATCACTCAGTCTGGAGTATAATCCCTTTATTTTTCTTTGATATGGAAGGTCCATCACTTCGCTTTTTTAAATGGTACAACGTCATTCTCAATAAACTTCTGTAGGTTCCGGGCATGATCCTCCGGTGATACGCGTATATAGGATAGGAATGCACTTTCTGTGGAATGCTGGCTCACGGCTCTGATGGTGTCAACAGGTACGCGGCGGTAATACATGTTTGTGCAGAATGACCGCCTGGCCACATGGGAAGTGATCTTGGCATACTTCGCCGCTTTATCCTCCAGGGTCTTGTGCTCTGACTCCTTTGCCAGGATAGTACCGATATCTTTCAGGGTGCGATTGATATACTGATCAGCATATCGGGGTAGGTTATCATCGTATTTGTTCAATAGATGCTTCACAATAGGGTGGAGGGGGAGAACTGAACGTCTGCCTCCTTTCTTTATCTGGAGATGCAACATATCACCCCGGATGTTATCCCGGCTCACCTTGGACCAATCACTGATCCTTAGTCCTGTCCATGCACCTATCAGGAAAAGGTCCCGGATCTCCTCCTGGCTTCCTGACAGATCAAGTTTTGCCAGTTCATCCAGTTCGGTCTCAGTCAGTGCAATGGTGTCCGCTTGCCTGCTGAAACCCTTAAACTCGCCCAGATCAACGTTTATTTCATGCCCTGCTGCTTTTGCTTTGCGGATCACCATCCTGATGGCCTTTATCCTTAGTCCACGGGTGTTATAACTCATGCCCTTTGCGTTCTGCAAATAGTCCAGGAAATCATAATAGAAATCCATGTTAATGGTGTTGAAATCCACCTTCTTTTTCCGGTCCTTTGAATAATCCCGGAGGGCATTGAGGGTGTTAACATAACTTGGTACAGAACTCTCCCTGTATCCTTTCCCTTCATTTGCCAGTCTCTTCATCTGCTGGTCGATCACCTGTTGGAAGAAACTTAGAAAAGTGGTCCTCTTAGGCTTCACCCCATGCAACCGTTTACGAATTAAGCTTACAAGCTCCTTCGGCTCCGGGGCTTTGTTGTGTTCCTCCTGATAGTCTATGAACACATCACGGGCCTTTCCTTCAATGTCTGCCAGCTTTCGGTTTATCTTTTCAATCCATACATCGTTACCGGCTAAACGTTGTGTTCTCTTCACCCACAGGTTCGGATCAATATTGATATTTGTATAGTACCTTGCCCGCTGTCTCTCATACGTGATCTGGAGCACTACCGATGTTTGACGCTGGGCACTTGATCGTTTTAGGTAGTAATTGAAATTTGCCATCCCTTTAATACTTGGTTGCAATATATGAAATTATATTGAGAATCTACTTTAAAAGTTGATTAATAGGAGAATAAATATATGAGCGGATTAAGTCCAAGAATTGACAAAATAGACAAAGTAAATATAGCATCACCGAGTGCTAATGTAAC
>JAWODJ010000092.1:0-3226 GCA_046483315.1 Bacteroidales bacterium
TGCACATCCATGGGAAATATGCAGGGGAGGCAACTCCACCCATATTTCGCTTTTTGTTTCAGAAGTTGATAACAAATGGGGTATCTGGCTGGCAGGTTCAAGCATTGTCAGGGTGGAAGAAACCGTTAAAATGGCAGTTGCCCTGCATGAAAACAATATCCCCTTTATACTTAGGGATGCTGATGAAATAGTACGTATGGTTACCGGAAATGATTATATCGGAATAGTTCCCGATACGGTATTTCCCCGTTATTGTCATAGTTTGTTCCCTGAAGAAGATAAAATCATTGATTTTATGAACCTTGGTTATGATAACGAAATAATTAAAAAATTAATTCCAAAGACTCATTGGTACCCCCTTGAAGAGATTATCCTGGTAAATCCTATCAACAAACCCTGACCCCATTTTCCCTGATATGGTCAACAAATTGGCATCGTTCCATAATAATAAGATCAACCGGTAAATCAATCTGTTCAGAAAGCTCCATAAAAAGATCAAGACGACTGCCGGTATAATTCTCAACAGCTATATCAATGTCCGATCCATCTGAAAATGAACCGGGCCTGATAATTGATCCGGTAAGGTAAACATTGCATTCAGGGTGATTCTTAAAATAAAGTTTCAACCTGCCACAAACATATCCAAGCTGCTCCTTTCTGCGTACCTCTCTGCCCTGTTTTAGTTTGAGGGCCTTCCCCCTCAAATTTTCCTTCATATACAAAAATTCTGATTCATTCACTCTCATTGACAAGTTTATTAAGGAATAATTCAAAATCATTGACATCAGAAATCACATTATCGAAAAACACATTTAACTTATTTTGCAAAAGGATCAACTCATCCTTATCCAAATCATAGTCATAGCCATGACGGATGAAATGACGGAAAGACCTTAAGCGGTCCAGGATACTGTAACTTTTATCATTTAACAAAGCAGGCCTGATACCCGGAATATCAGATGACATGACTTTTAAGAGTTCTAAATGATACCTGGAAAAGTCACTGATATTGTTCTCAAAGGTTCCAGCAATTGATTTAAGCAGTTCTTCACAGGCAGTATATAGCTGCTGAGATTTCAAGGCAAAAACATATTGATTTTCATACACAGAAAGGTCAATACTCTTAATCCCGCCATATAACTTAAGAATAATCTGTTTTTGTTTTTGCAGGTAACCCAGTAGCACATTATACTTTTCCATAATGATTAATTTGCTAAAACTTTTGCGGGAAAAACCATCTCTTAGCAGCAAGCCCTCTACAAATATAATCAATTTTGCATCTGAACAAAAATGAACAATGCACTGAATAAAGCATGTAAAATCGACGAGAAGTCAATTTCTCATCATGAGAAAATAGCAACAAAGAGCAAGACTTTGCATGAGAAATCGATCTTCAGATCGATTTCTCATCAGGTCATCACTTTCGTGGAAGACAACGCATACAGCCACCGGGATCAGGCACATCTGGCTGGAAGTGGATCGTTGATCTGTTGAAGCCGGGAGTTCGACTATTCATTTATTAGAATATGCTACTGACTTTTTGATAGAGCCATATCGATGAATTTAGCAGTATAATCAGCCAGGAAAAGTGGGATACTTATCAATCCATCTTCGAACGAGAAGTTCTTCAGAGAATAGCGAACAGCAAGTTCCGGATTATATGCTTTGCGATAAAAGCTCAGACTTTTACTTCTGACATTTTCATCAGACTTAACTTCCATTGGGATAACCCGGTTTTTATATTGAACAAGAAAATCAATCTCGGCAATATTTCCTGATCTCCAGTAACGTGGTAGTCCTTCAAACTGATGAATCAGGCTTTCCAGGATAAAGTTCTCAGTCATGGCACCCCTGAATTCAGTAAAAAGTCTGTTCCCCTCTGAAATTGCAACAGGATCAAGCAAAGAAAGCCGTCGAAGCAGTCCGACATCAAGCAGATAAACCTTGAATGCCGACAGGTCATCATAGGAGGACAGTGGCAGTGACGGTCTGGAAGAACAGAAGATCCTGTAGGCAAGACCAGCATTAACAAGCCATTGCAGAGCGTCCTCATATTCCCGTGCCCTTGCCCCGGACTTCACTGTTTTATATAAGAATTTTTTATTCTCCCTCGACAGCTGTGAAGGAAGAGAAGCCCATATATACTGAATCTTCGGGATATCCTTAGTATCCACATGCTTCGAAAAATCAAGCGAATAGGCATTCAGTATATTCTGGAGCACATCCTGTGTAATTTGCAGATCCCGTTTGTCCAGAAGTGCTACTATAGCCTCCGGCATCCCACCAGATATAAAGAACATCTTAAGCTTATCCTTAAGAGGATTGTAGAAAATATCGGGTACAGGTTTTATTTTATCAATCGATTCAACATAACTGAAAAGGTCATTGTCAGCCACTGCCAGAAACTCGGTAAATGAAACCGGATGCAAAGTTATAAAATCGACTTTGCCAACCGGAAAAGATTCACCCCGGCTCATAGCAACGCCTAATAATGAACCTGCGCACGCGATAGCATAGTCAGGAGCATCTTCACAGAAATATTTCAATGAATTCAGAGCTTTATTACATTCCTGAATTTCATCAAAAATTATCAGAGTGGACTGAGGAAGAATAGCCCTGCCATGAACAAGAGTAAGATTTTCAATAATTTGCTCAGGATCTTTTGTAGTTTCAAAAAATTGTCTCAATTCAGTCTGTCGCTCAAAATTAAAATAAGCAACATTCTGAAACTCGCGCTCACCAAAATGCTTTAACAGCCAGGTTTTGCCTACCTGTCTGGAGCCTTGCAGAATGACAGGTTTACGTCCGGATGAATTTTTCCATCTTAACAATAGCTGTAAAGCATCTCTTTGCATCTTCATTTCACACAATTAATATCAATTATGTGATTTAAATCACATTTTTCATATCTATTTATGGCAAAAATAACACAAACCAATCCAATATCCAAAATTCAGAATAAAGTCACAACCTACAGGGAGCGTCGCAGCCTGCCACCGGGCATCCTTTCAGCACATAATGTCATACGAATTTTTAACACATTACAAGGCCAACAAGAGATTCCATACCATCACTTTCGTGGAAAACAAGGCAGACTATCGCCAGGTTCAGGCACATCTGGCTGGAAGTGGATCGCGGACCTTTCCTTTCATCCACGAAATAAATCTCTTTGCCGCGGGCCAAAACCGGAAGTAAAAGCTTGCCAATTCGGGAAGTAGAAGATTTG
>JAWODJ010000066.1:0-51223 GCA_046483315.1 Bacteroidales bacterium
TCAATCTTTATGTTTCCAACAGTAACCGGCAAATTGTAATTACCTGATCCTATTGTAATAACTTCACCATTGACAGCGATCTTAACAGAAGCCGATCTTATGGCATTCCTCGGACTGTCACGGATGATATTAATATCCAGTAACTCCAGGATTACTTTCTCACCATTTATTAACTCAATTTCTTTTGATTCGCCTGTATTAAGTTCGGTAATTACATTCAGCCGGTCCAATCCGTGTGATTTAAATCCAAACACGAAAATTACAATGCATACAAAGGGAATTTGAAAAAATAATTTTGACATTGTGTTTTTTAAAATTAGAGTATGTAAATATAGTATAAAAACCTGCTTTAGTAAAAATTCAACCGGATCTTTATCAAGATCTTATAAAAAATAAAAGGCTTTTATTATCTGAAATATTTTGTTTTCCAATACCTGCAGGTTTGAAAATAAATGCCATTCCTTTCATACCAGTATGTTGAATATTTCAATCCAAAAACAGGAACATATTTTACCTGACCAGAAATTTTATACAAACAGGCTGGTCAATATTCAGCTCTTTACCGGTAAAGGTTAATTCTCCGGTATCCTGATCAATGTCAAAAACTGTAATATTTCCTGAATGCTGATTCGCTACGAACAGCCGTTCCCCCTGCGGGTCGATGCTGAAATTTCTCGGCCACTCCCCTCTTACAGGCTCATGACCAGAAGATGTAACCCTCCCGTCACTTTCTATCCTGAAAATTGCTATACTGTTATGCCCCCTGTTTGACGCATAAAGAAACCTCCCTGAAGGATGGACATGGATATCTGCACAGAAATTGTTCCCGTCCCAGTCTGGCGGCAGTGTCGTTACAGATTCCTTTACCGATGCCTGTCCGCTGTCCTTTTCAAAATCAACTCTTGTTACGGTGGAATTCAGTTCATTTATCACGTAAATCCATCTGCCTCCCGGATGAAAAGCAAGGTGACGCGGACCTGCGCCGGGTTCCATTACTGCATGGGGTGAGGCCGTATTAGGCATAACCTCTCCACTGCTGCTCATCCTGTATATCAACACTTTGTCGATACCCAGGTCTGCTGCAAAAATATAGTACCCGTCAACAGAAGGATAAACTGAATGTGCATGCGGCGCGCTTTGCCGCCTTTCATTTGGCCCGCTTCCCTCATGCTGAGCCACCGAAGAGGCTTCCCTGAGCGATCCGTCAGAGTCTACAGGCAGTGCTGCAATGTTACCACCGGTATAATTAGCCACAAGAACATGGCTCTCTCCCAATATACTAATATGGCAGGGATTGGCGCCCTCGCTGGACTGCATATTCAGATACTGAAGTTCTCCTGTTACCTCATCAATTCTAAATGAGGTAACTAACCCCTCTTTATTCTCCCCGAAGTCTGCAATTTCATTAACAGCATACAGGAAAGTGCCCTCAGGATGAACAGCAAGGAACCCCGGGTTGGAATAACCGCTTATTTGCTGTATTTCAGTAAGCCGGAGATCTTCTTCATCATATGAATAGACATACATGCCCGGATCTTCGGCCGATGCATAACTGCCTACGAACATAAAGACCTGCCTCCGGTCTGTATCCTGACCAGTCTTGCAGGAAACAATGCCCATTGAAATAACACCCAGGGAGATTATTCCGATTCCGGCGTATAGATAGATTTTTCTCATAACAAAATATTTTTACAGGCTCACTGACAGCCAGGTTCGTCTTCTTGCCGGAATCTCCGGCAATATTAAACAATTCAACCCTGCTTAACCTGATGGGCCACCGTATGGCCACCAGGGATTCTGATAATAAGGAGATTCGATTATTACCTGCCTTCCGGCGGAAGAATAAATAACCCTGATCTTTATCCAGTGGTCTTTGTCAGGTATCTCGCTCAAAATGAATTCATAGGGCTCATCCTCCAGAATAGTAATGATATCATCATTAACCACCAGCATTACCTGTTCCACCGGGGCGTCACTGCTAACGCCCTCAATATTGGCTGTTATTTTACCAACCTCACCCGAGAAACCGGCATCTACTTTCAAAGTACCCGGACTCCCGGTAATTTCAGCAAGCAGTCCGAAAAAACCACGCTTCCGTTCTGAGCTGATCTGCCAGTTTACAGGTATACCCTGATAGCCCTTGTTGTAATCATTATGCTCCGGGTTAAGACGAAAATCAAAGAAACCCCAGGAAGCGTAATTTTTGACACATTCAACAAAATTATTTCCGTCATCTCCCCAGCCCTGATCTTCAACCCTCCACGGCTGGTCGTCTTCATTATTAACAACGGGCATGGGTTCATAGACATCCATCTCACGCACCTCTCTTATCATCTGCATCATCCTCTCAGGGTCACGTACACCGTTCCCGTGGAGTAATATAAAATCTGATGCTTCAACAATACCGGCCGGTGGTACTGAACCCCCGCCAAGAGAGGTACTGACGTAAAGGGAACGGCCATCAACCGATATTTTTTTGGCCATGTTTATAAGCTCATGAACCCTTGCACACTTAAGTATATCATGATCATACCTTACATTGCATTCATTATTTATCTCAACTATAACATTGGTAAATCCCTTTTCCAGTATCCATCTGGTGGCGTTTTCAACAGCACGTATTACGGCTGCTTCGTCTGCAAGATTGTCATCCTGCCCGAAATAAAAGTAACCCAGTATTACCACCATACCCAATTCATCTGCCCTGGACAGAACCTGATCCAGTCGAAACATATAATCATCTCTTAACGAACCGTCAGGCGCAAAAGCGGAATTGTCCCATGGCTGCTCACGGCAGTATCCATAGGGGCAGCCTCCCTGAAGATTAAGGGTAAAAGCCAGCAATCCATGCTCTCGCCAGGATGCCATGGCGTTGATAAATTCCCTGGTGTTACGGTCCGCATCCCACTCTTTTGTGTCGGGATATATCCACTGCCCCCGGGTTTGGGGATTAAGATCATCAAATACGCCCTGAACAAATCTGGCATTCATCAGAAGTCCCTCAACAGAATACTGACCGCCATAGGATGTAGTCCATATCCGACCCTCGTATGTCGGAGACCCGTTGATATGAAACTGATCACCTACGATAGAAACCTTCGTATTCCGTTCCGGTATTATTCCCGTACCTTCACCACAGGCGGCAAGTCCGACAAAACACATTAAAATAAAACATGGAATCAATCTCATAATAACATCTCCTGTTTTTTATTCATTTCTCCTGTAAAAAAGCCAAAATTTTGTTTTAAAAAAGTTACAAAATTTTGATTTACAGTCGGAACCGCTTCGCTTTCACATAAAATTTTTTCATCTGTCTTTGTGTAATTTCAGATAAAAAAATTTCATGTTCATTTTTCTGATTATGGATTTCTTTTATGTGACAATTTATCAAATCCGGTAAATAATTCCAAATAGATTTTTTTAGTCACCTCTATTCACCTAACACCCCAAACCTGAATCGTTCATTGGAGGAAACAGTATGTTCCCTGGCTACTATTTCCTCAACCCTTTCAATCACTTCAGGGTACTTACCGGCAATATTGAATAATTCACGGGGATCACTGTTAAGATCATATAATTCCCATTCAAGGTTCCCCTCGTGCATATTCTTACGAAGTGCTTTAAGATTTCCCACCCTTACAGCCATTTGCCCCCCGGAGGCCGGAAATTCCCAGTAAAGGAATTCAGGCGGAGGTTGCTTCTCACCTTTGAGAGCAGGAAAGAAACTTGTTCCACTGACAAAATCAGGTGTATCAATACCCGTAATGTCAGCAAAGGTGGGCATTACATCATAAAAGACCGATGGATGGTTACTCACTGTACCGGGAGCAATAACTTCAGGCCAGGATGCAATCATGGGCACACGGATACCTCCTTCGTGTAAAAAAGCCTTGCCGTATCCTTGTTCACTGCGAAAAGGACCTCCACTGTCAAACCATTGAGAATCTGTACCTCCGTTAAAAGTCGGACCGTTATCGCTGGTAAATATTATAAGAGTGTTGTCGTATAGGCCGAGATCTTTAAGCTGTTGCACAAGTACTCCCACATTATGGTCAAGATAGCTGATCATAGCCGCATAGGCAGCACGCGGATACCGGTGCGGAAAATATGATCTGGCTCCCAGGTAAGGATCTTCATCTCCGAATTTTTCGACATAATAATCGACCCATTCCCGGGGAGCCTGCAATGGAACGTGAGGTATCGGTGTCGCCCAGTAAAGGAAAAACGGATTGCTTTTATTATTTTCCACAAACCTGGTAATGGCATCGAACATAAGGTCAGGTGCGTATTCATCAAGTTCAAAAGGAGCATAGCTGTTCGGGTCGTAGGGATCATCACCCACATCAAGTATAGTATGAGGTGCAACCGTATCATTGTCCAGACAGACACGCCATTCATTCTCCCATAAATGCACGGGATAATAGGTATGGGCCTGGCGCTGACAGTTATATCCGAAGAAATAATCGAATCCCTGCCTATTGGGCACCCCTTCGGTGTGCGGTGCACCCAGTCCCCATTTACCAACTACACCGGTTTTGTATCCGGCAGATTGAAGAAGCGTACCTATCGTAACAGTACCGGCACTGAGGGGGCGCTGACCCTCCAGGGTTGAATCTGCAATCATAGCCCTGTAGTTCCATACATCTCCCCTCTGCCCCCATTCGTCATTTCCGCGAATCTGTACTTTACCGCTATGCAGGCCGGTGAGTAATATTGCCCGTGCCGGAGCGCAAACGGGAGAACCGCTGTAATGATCAGTGAAGATCATTCCGGAGGCAGCCAGGCGGTCAATATTGGGAGTTTCTATCATGGTCTGTCCGTAACATCCCAGTTCTCCATAGCCAAGATCGTCGGCAAGGATATAAATAATATTGGGACTCTGGCTTTGATGTTGTTCGGTGTCTGGGCCGGCGCAAGAACTCAGGCCTATGCCCAGTCCTAAAAGACTGATTCCTGTAATTGATTTTTGCATCTGCTTTAAGTTTTGTCAGAGGAAAGCTTTAATCCCGGTATTCAAAAGTATTGGGTACAAGACCCAGGCTGCCAAGAAAATCCAGGCAAGCCGCCCTCACGTTATAATTTCTTCCTTCCATTTCATAAACCGATTTTACCGTTTCGGTAAAAGGTTCCTTGTTTTTTGAATATAACAGGTAATTAATAGCCATCAGGGCATTATCCATATTTTCACCGGCACAAAATTTTTTGAGAGTTTCTTCAGCCTGTCGATTGCTGAAATATTCGTAGGCAACGGCAGAAGCAGTAATGGAAACCGGAGGATAGTCATCATTGATCGCTTCAATTATGGAACCGGCAAAAGGCTTGAGATCATCTTCGGATTGACTTCGTAATCCCAGGGCAGCCCAGTAGCGAACAATTTTATCCGGATCGCTTAACAATTCCGTTTGCTTCGCTGCAATATCCTTCCCCCTGAAACCGGACAAAGAGGCTGATTTGTATATAACCTCCAGAGGATAGTCCTCCTCTTTCAACCGAAACTCATAAGGGGTAGTTGACCGGGATATTTTCCCCAATTCAAATTCCGGCAGAAATAAAATATCACGTGAACGCACTATTTCCATTTCCAGTTTCCCGCGCATCTGATCCACTAATTCACTGTATTCAGGATCATTTGCCAGATTGCTGGTCTCCCACAGATCATTATGAATATCAAATAAAAATTCGGGAGGACGCTCTTCAAACAGGCTTTCCTGAAAGGTATTCAGTTTACCCTCTGCCATATCCCTGCGCATAATTTGCTTTATTTCTCCAATTTCCATATACCTGATATAGCGTACTTCATTTATGAATGGCATGAAATTTCTTGAGTAAATGTATTGTCCGTTGGTTACACTTCTGACCATATCTATCCCGTTATCTGAGCGGTCAGAAGAAAGATACAGATGATCAGAAAGGTCGGAGCGATATTTCCCAAGGAAAGCCCTGCCCTCAAGATGTTCAGGAATTCTCCCGCCTGCCAGGGATATTACTGTAGGGGCAAGATCTACAAAGTCAGTAAGCTCATCTGTAACAACTCCGCCAGTCCCCCATGGCGATAAATGCTTAAATTTTTCAGGAAACCAGATGATAAAGGGAACCCTGTATCCCAGGTTTATCCCATTGGTCTTACCCCTTGGCATTCCCTGCCCGTGATCGGCAAAAAAGAAAATAATGGTATTTTCCCTGAGACCATCTCTATCCAGACGTTCAAGCAACTCACCAATCCTGTTATCCGTCAGCTTCAGTGAATTATAAACCCTGGCAAACTGTTTTCTCATTTCAGGGGTATCATTATAAAACGGGGGCATGTCAAATTCATCCTCTTCAATACGCTCATCCGGCGGAAGTTGCTCAATAACATTTTCAACATACCAGGAATAGGGATGCGTCATGGTTCTCGACTGATGTGATTCCATGAAGTTAAAAACCGAGAAGAACGGCTGGCCTGGCTCCCGGTCCCACCAGCCGGCCGTATCTGAACTTTCATTCCAGGCTTCATTTATAAAATCCCCGGCATTGTAAATATTGTAATCGGTTTTAACATTATTGGTTGTATAGTAACCCTCTTTTTGAATGTAGTACGGAAATCCTTTAATAAATCCGGGCAAAGGAATACTGCTACGGTGATTCCCGGTTCCTGAGCTGTAGGTTTTTACACCGGTAATAATAGCAGTACGGCTTGGGGAACAAACTGTTCCTGTAGAGAAAGCGTTGGTAAACCGGACCCCCTCATTTGCCAGTCCGTCAATGACCGGGGTGCGGGCATTGCTGTCTCCGTAACATCCTATAAACTGCGGTGAAGTATCTTCAATGGTGATCCATAAAATGTTGGGTTTTTCCCGGGTAACCGGTCTATTGGACTTACCGTGGCCACAGCCGGTCATAATAATCCCGGCTGTCAGCACTCCGGCAATTACAACAGAGCCATGTGCAAACGGACTGATAAGTTGATTATAACCTGGCTTCTCTATTCTCATTTTGGCCTTATTTAACTATTATAAAATCCTTCTGATTATTGAAACTGATTGCTTCATCCGGCCACGGAACGGGTTTTCCGGTTAATTTGAATGATGGGCGGTCTGCATCTACACTTCTAAGATACTCACCCAGTTCTGCTGCAAGTTCCGTTACTTTTGCAGGCTCAGCCTCAGCCAGGTTATTCTTCTCTCCAATATCCTCTGCTACATTAAACAGCTCAAACCGCTGATCTTTATACCAGTATACCAATTTCCAGTCCCCGCTTCTTATAGTACTTGTAGTACCAATACCTGGTCCCGTCCCGCCCCATTTATTTGGATAATGGAATATCAGATTCCGATCTTCTGAAGTTGTTTTTTCCTGCCGCAACCGGGGAACAAAAGATACCCCGTCTGTCTGCTGTATAGTCTGATAATTCTCTACCTGTGCCATTTCAAGAATTGTCGGAAAATAATCCTCTATTATCAAATAATCATTATTTACCGATCCGGGTTCAACGACTCCCGGCCAGCTTACTATCATGGGCACCCTTATTCCCCCCTCGTAGGCAGAACCCTTGCCGCTGTTTAAGGGCCAGTTGTGCGTATGCGGATCACCTGCGCGGGCATGAGCACTTAATCCTCCGTTATCAGACATAAAAAGAATAATGGTATTATCCAACAATCCATGTTCATCAAGATAATCCATCAGCGTCCCGAGACTTGCATCCATACCTTCCAGCATAGATGCATACCTGGCTTCGGATTCTTCAAGGCCCATATCACTGTACTTTTTATAATAGGGACTGTGTGGTTCGATAGGTGTATGCACAGTGTAATGAGACATGTAAAGGTAAAAGGGTTTGCCCGTCTCCCGGGCATGATCCAGGGCCCTGACAGCTTCCAGAGTCAGTACATCTGTGAGGTGCAGGGTGTCACCGTGATATTGCTCAAGTCCCGGCACTCCCCATGGAAGGGTATGTTCACCTTTTTCTGCATTTCCAAAATTTTGCGCTGCGTGATAACTTCCCAGTCCGCCGGCAGCATGCCCGGCAATATTAATATCAAATCCGAGATTAACCGGATCAGAGCCGGGAGTATCGATAGCTCCCCAGTGTGCCTTGCCTGAGTGAATGGTAAAATAACCATGTTCCTTTAATAACTGTACAAGGTTGGTGGCATACACCGAGTTCTCAATAGTATCAACAGGTTGAAGTCCGTTTACTTTCCATGAAGGCATCTCGAGAATATCATCTGCACGGTCGGTTGAAGTATTACGGCGCAATGTCCAGTTTGTTACACCATGACGGGCCGCATTCATTCCTGTCATCAGGCTGGTCCGCGTAGGAGAACATACCGCACAGGCATAGGCCTGGGTAAACTTCATCCCTTCTGCAGCAAGCCTCTCCATATTAGGCGTGTGATAAAGACCATTAAAATTTGTCCTCTCATCCCAGAAAGGAACCGAAGTGTCCTGCCAGCCCATGTCATCAACAAGGAAAAAGAGTATATTGGGCATTTGTTCTGTTTCAGATTCATCTGTACTGCATCCCGATATTAAAAATCCCGCTGAAAATACTCCGGCTACTGCAAGAGTCCCGAAGGACAAATTCTTCATGGTGTCTCCTTTATAAGATATACCGGTAATCATACAATCAAAAATTTGTTGTTTGCTTTATTAACACCGGATCTCAAAACGGTGTTCTTTATTACCAACCTCAACTGAACGAGGAATTATTTACACTTTTAAAGATAATTGAAAATCACTAACCTGCAATAGTGAACCGGTTAAAACAGAGTAAGCAATATTTCCGGATTAAGGATAAACATAACCGGCTCCCAATCAGGCTTAAGTTGTGAAACCAACTATTGAGTGGTATGATGAATAAACATGAAGGTATTTAATTAAAAAACAAAGAACTCATCTTCAAACCACTTCATCTGCCTGGAAGATACTTTATGGTATCCTTACTTTAACAGACATAGTAAAAATCAGTAATAATGCAGTTTTATAACTCAGTAGAGTAATACTGCGAGTTTTTATTCATGGCTATACAGATCCCAGCCAAGATAATTGTCCACCGCCTCCTCAATGGCAGTTGCAACATTTCCGCGGGTCATGGCAACATGATGCTCAAATCCGTTTTTACAGATAAACTTAAGAAGCTGCTGCAGGTTATTCACCTTCGATACGGCAATGCCCCCGTCCATTTCATAGGGATCTGACGTAAACTCACCCTCCCCAAGATAGGCCTTTATAACACCGGCTGTATCATCTGTCGAGATTCTGAAGAAGGAGAAGGGGCCCGGCGCAACCTTCCCCTTAATGGCTCCAAAGGTATCTTCATGACCGAGAACAGTACCGAGTATATCCAGTGTTGATATCTCCATTTCGCTCTGCATGAAACTTTTCGGGTAGTTGCTGCAATGAGTGCAGACACACATGTTCCGGTCGGCACCGAAATTATTATTCCAGTCCAGCAGCGCCGGAGGGTTACCCGATGCCAGCAGGAGTGCGTACATGGAGATAGCTCCTGCCACATCCACTTCGCAGGCACTTGGCAGGAACTTCTCTCCCATCATGCTCATTATGGTGCAGGTAGCGCAGCCATAATTTTTCTGTACCGATTCCCAGCACTGTATGGCTGTTGCATCTATCTGGTTTTCTGAAACCCAGTTTTCAACGGCCAGTCCAAAACCTGCGAGCCTATTGATCTGCTCCTGTTGTATCTTAGAAGGAATTTTTCCATACTCCCTGATCTCTTCCACTTTTTTCTTCATCTCAGAGGAGTTGCCGTCAAACTTTTCTGCCGCCGCAAATATTTCGGAAAGATCAACGGGCAACACCGTAATTCCGCTTGCCTGGAGGATCTTTTCACTGTACCTCATGGTCTGGAAAGCAGCGGGACGTGCACCAATAGCACCGATGCGTGCATTGCTCAGTCCGTTAACGACACGGCAGACTCTGGTAAAGTACTCAATATCACGGTCGAAGATATCACTTTCCAGCGGATAGGTATGAAATGTTGTATCTGTAAATGGAATGCCGTACTGGTAAAGATTATTGCAAATCGATATCTTGCCGCAAAAGGCATCCCTGCGGCTGTATACATCAACCTTGTCATTATCGTCGTCGCAGGCCTGTATTAAAACCGGCACATCAAGCGCAGACAGGCTGAGCGCATTAATAACCCCAATCTCATCACCAAAATTGGGCAATACCACTATGATGCCATCTATCACATCGCAGTTTTTCCTGAATAGTTCAGCACATTTCTGCGCATCCCGGAGGGTTTCAATATTTCCTGAAGGGGTCTCTTCTGAAGGCAGTATAACTGCATTATGTCCGGATTTTTTGATTTTTTCGAGTAATACCGACCTCGCCTCTGTTGCAAGCCTGGCATTGAATATATTGCGGTTTGCAACTATCAATCCGAATGTCAGTTCCTTTTTATATGCCATGGTTTTGAATTTTTATTTTCTTCTATTAATATTATATCAATTCTGAAAACTATATTATCAGGTCGGGATAAGTATTATGTCTCTGCTTCAAACAATGTCCTTGCGATGGCGGACTGCCAGCCGGCATAAAGCTCATCTGATCGGGTTACGGGCATCTGGCATTCTATAGGTTCGCCCTTGCGCAATCTCTCAAGTTCATCGGGCGATTGCCACCACTGCAAATATAGTCCGGCAGCCAGCGCAGCGCCGGACGCCGATGCTTCTTCAATAAAACTCCTGTTTATAGCCCCTCCCAGCATATCGGCCTGAAACTGCATCAGGAAATTATTTCTTACGGGTCCGCCATCAACCCTCAGCTCAATATCGTATAACCCGGACTGTTGCTTCATCAGGTCAACAAGGTCCCTTACCTGGTATGCAATAGCTTCAAGCGCCGCCCTGACCACATGTACCTTTTTGGTCCGGAAGGTCATGCCGCAGATTATGGCTCTGGCCTGGTGATTCCAGTATGGTGCACCCAGTCCCCCGAAGGCAGGAACAAGATATACCCCTTCGTTTGAATCAACCGAAGCGGCCAGTTTATCCGTTTCCCCGGCACTGCTTATAAGCTCCAGATCATCCCTGAGCCATTTGACAGTGGCCCCTGTGCAATGAATATTGCCTTCAAAAACATACTTGACGGACTTCTGTATCCCGTAACCAATAGATGTTACCAGTCCCCGAAAGCTCTGTAACGGAGCATCGCCAATATTCATCATAATAGACGATCCTGTTCCATAAGTCGCCTTGGCCATTCCGGACTTAAAGCAGAGCTGGCCCAGCAGAGCAGCGTGGGAGTCGCCCAGAACCCCGGTAATTGGAGCCGGGTCATTAAAAGCCCCCCCGGCAGTAGTTTCGCCGAACAACTCATCCGAAAACCTCACCTCAGGCGCCATGCTTAACGGAATATCCAGAAGATCAAATATCTCTTTATCCCAGTTGAGAGTATTTATATTAAACAGCATGGTCCGGCAGGCATTGGAATAGTCGGTTGCGTGCACCCTGCCACCGGTCAGGTTCCAGACCAGCCAGCTGTCCGTTGTGCCGAAAAGCAGATCCCCGTTTCCTGCTTTCTTCCTTGCCCCCGGCACATTATCAAGTATCCAGCGGATACCCGTTGCCGAAAAGTAAGGGTCAATTATCAACCCCGTTTTATCCCTTATCTTTTCCTCATGACCATCCTCCCTGAGTTTCTGACAGTAGCCGGCACCCCGGTTACATTGCCACACTATAGCATTATATAGAGGTTTACCGGTTTTTTTGTCCCATACTACAACTGTTTCCCGCTGGTTGGTTATTGCCAGTGCCATGATCTCTGAAGCAGGACTGCTTTCTGTCATCTCCTTTATCACTCCGAGGGTGTTGGCAAGTATCTCTTCCGGATCGTGCTCGACCCATCCCGGCTTCGGGTACATCTGGGCATGCTCTTTGGACATCCTTTCCACAACCTGCAGCTTCCGGTCGAATAAAACAGCCTTTGTCGCCGAGGTACTCTGATCAATTGATAAAATATATGAATTCATAATATATTCAATAACCCTTTCGGGGAAAATTTCTGACTGTAAAAGCACCCCTGTCAATAGCCGGGATAATATTTTCCAAATTACTCCTTCCCTGCATCCAGTTTCTCAATAACCACCGCCAGCAGGATCACGAACCCCTTGACAACCTGCTGCCAGAATGGCGATACATTCAACAGTACCAGACCGTTATTCAGCACACCAATTATCAGTGCTCCCTGCACCGTACCCATTATCGTTCCCTTTCCTCCCGACAGGGATGTACCTCCGATAACCACCGCAGCGATCGAATCCAGTTCCAGTCCCATCCCCGCGTTGGGCTGCGCCGAATCGAGACGGGAGGTGACAATTATGCCGCCGACTGCGGCCAGGGCACCGGCAATAGAGTAGACTATAACCTTTAGACGTTTGACATTAAGCCCCGACAGTTCGGCTGCCTTCTCGTTACCGCCAACTGCATAGATATGCCTGCCAAGCCTGGTCTTTTTGGTCAGAATAACCGCTGCCAGCACCACTACCGCAGATATCCACACCGGCATGGGAATACCCAGGAGCCAGCCCGTTCCGATAAATGCCATGTTGCCTTCAAAACCGGTAATCGGAAACCCGCCTGTCCACAACATTGTCAGTCCCCGTGCAATAGTAAGCATGGCAAGGGTTGCCACAAAAGGAGGTACCCTGAAACGGGTAATGGCCATCCCGTTGAACCAGCCAAGGAACGACCCTGCAACGACCCCACCCGCTATTGCCCCGAACAGGGTAAACCCGACATAGACGTTGGCATCGGTAAATTCTGCCCCGAATTTAAGCATGCCGGCCGTTATGGCACCGCACAAGGCAAGTACCGAACCGACCGAAAGGTCTATGCCCGCGGTCAGGATGACCAGCGTCATACCGACTGAAACGATCAGGTTGACAGAGATCTGCCTCATGATGTTCCAGCTGTTTTCGGGAGTCAGAAAGCGGTCGGTCAGTAAGCTCAATATTACGCACATGAGAAGGAGAGCTATAATGGACTGGAACTTGAGCAGTTTTTGTTTTAGGGTTTGGGCATCCATCTGGTAAGCTGATATTATATTATGATAATAATTTGATTGATCTTCGGTTTTATATTTAATTTATTTACAGTGAATTTATTGACATTCAATGTTATATCTTAATAAAGAACCTGATACTTTTTAATCTTTGGCATTATACCTGACTTATTTAACTGATATTAGCAGTTGCCGCCTTCATAATGACCTCCTCATTTGCTTCCTCTCTGTTCAATGTGGCCGTAAGCCTTGAAGCGGAAAAAACAAGAATACGCTCACACATTGAAAGTATCTCGGGAAGCTCCGAGGATACCAGGATAATGCCCATCCCTTCGGCTGCCAGCTCCTCTATAATATTATATATCTCCTGTTTTGCACCAATATCCACACCCCTGGTAGGTTCATCCAGCAGCAGAATCTTTGGATCTGAGGCCAGCCACTTTGATATCACCACTTTCTGCTGGTTCCCTCCACTTAATGTATCTACTGTCTGATCGAAAGACGACAGCCTGATATTCAGCTTATCCCTGAATTTTTTACACAGTGCCGTCTCCTTTTTGCTGTCAATAAACCCTAAAGACAGAACCTTTTTCAAACTTGCAAGGGTTGTGTTTCCGGTAACGTCCATATCCATGATCAGTCCCTGCACCTGGCGGTCCTCCGGAACAAGAGCCATGCCTGCCCCTATTGCATCAGCCACAGACCCGATTGTTACCGGCCGTCCTTCAATGGAAATATCACCGGTCACATACCGGGGGTGAAGGCCAAAAACAGCTTCAAGCATCTCTGTCCTCCCCGCTCCCATCAGTCCGCTCACGCCAAGTATTTCACCCTTGCGAAGGGAAAAATTAACGTTGTTTACGAGGAAAGATGAGGGAACCTCGGGGTTCCGGAATACCAGGTTTGAAACCTTCAGTAATTCATCATTTCCCCGTGCCGGTATATCTCTGTGTCGCGTTATTATATCCCTCCCAACCATCATTCTAATAATGTCATCGCTTACAACATCTTCTCCTATCTCCATGCTGCCTGTCACCCTGCCGTCCCGCAGGGCGGTAAAATTATCCGCGATCATCAGAAGCTCATCAATCTTATGGGATATATAAATTATTGCCACTCCTTTCTTCTTCAAATCACTGATAATGGTAAAAAGCAGCTCAATCTCATTATCACTCAGAGAGGAGGTAGGCTCGTCCATTATCAGGACTTTCGAATCCAAAAGCAGCGACCTGGCGATCTCTACCAGCTGTTGCTGCCCGGTACGCAATTGATAAACCGGTGTTTCGGGAGGAGCGCTCAGATGTAATCGTGCGGTAATTTCACGGGTCTTTTCGTGCATCAGGTCATAATCCACCAAACCGAAAGCAGTCAACGGCTCCCTGCCCAGGAAGATGTTCCCGGCAACGGTCATATTACGCACAAGGTTCAGCTCCTGGTGAATGATGGCAATACCCTTATCCTGCGCCTCTGCTGTTCCTGATAAGCTGATCTGTTTGCCGTCATAAATAACCGATCCCTCATACCCCGTATAAACGCCTGAGATTATTTTCATAAGGGTAGATTTACCGGCACCATTCTCACCTACTATTGCATTAACCTTGCCGGGAAAGACCTTCAGGCTGACATCAGTAAGAGCATAGTTTCCCGAAAACTCCTTGGATATGTTCCTTACCTCCAACGCGGGCTCACCGGTATTTGCGCTATTCTCCATCTGCTATTTCTATTTGAACCGGTATGACATTTAATCTTTCAGGCACTCCTTCAGCACGGTTTATCTCCGTAGCCCCGGTAAAGAAAACAACATCCCCGGGCTGCACCTCTCTCCTGAAAGGGTCTGTTACCTCAGATTTCACCTTCCGGTTAAGGTAAACCGAAACCATATTGAAATCCATCATATTCAGGAACTCGTCTATATCAACCAGACCCGATCCGTCGCGGATCGCATTGCCAAAAACGTAAACCGTTTCAAGCTCGACGGGAATGCTGCCCTCTACATTCACATGAACAGTAGTTTCATCAATATCCGTGACAGTCCCCGATCCGGAAACATAGAAGTAGTATGTACTGGATATCCCCAGTTTACGTGAGTAGTTATCAAAAGCGGTACCGGCATCTTCCCTGAGCAATCGTGAAAGATAAGTAAGCTCAGGTGCAACTGAGAAAACAACCGGTAGCTGGTTATTCCACAGATCAGCAACGTACCGTTCAACGTCAAAAGCTTCGCTGACGGGCTGTCTTCTTTCACTGTCGATGCGGGTAATGTCTAGCGACAGTATAACTATTATGATTATTGCAATGAGGACAGTGCTATATTTAATGCCTTTACGATGCATAGCAGATCGGATAATTTTAAACAAAGGGAGTTTTGTCGTTCAGTATCATGATTAATCCAAAAATTCACTGACATTTTCAGGAGTTACAAGAATAACCTCAACCGGCGTACGTGAATCAAAATCACGTCTGCCGTTAATGTGTTCATCAGCAAGTACTGCTGACATCTCAGCCATCATAACCGGGAACTGCATTACCGTTGCTGACATCCTGTTGTCCGCAATTGACCTGAGTGCATCATTAGCACCATCAAAACCGAAAACCTTTACCTGATCAGCCTTTCCGGCAGCCAGAATTGCCTGGTAGGCTCCCAGGGCCATTGCATCATTGCCGGCAAATACCGCATCAATATCGGGGTGTGCCTGCAGCATCGACTCCATGACCTCCATGGCGGTGTTGCGGTCAAAATCAGCGCTTTGCTGTGCCACCATTACCAGTCCCGGAAACTCATCCACAACACTGTGAAAACCTCGGGACCTGTTCCAGGTGTTATTATCGCCAACGAGTCCGAGTATTTCCACGTAAGTGCCCTCCTGGTTCATCTCCCTCACAAAATACTGTCCGAGCTTTACGCAACCCGTAAAATTATCTGACAGCAACTGGGTCACTGCGGCATCACGCGAATTGATCTCCCGGTCCATGCAAAAAGTGGGAATACCGGCATCCCTTGCCCGGGTTACATTCAGTACCGAGCCGTCAGCATCTGTGGGATTGAACAGGATCGCATCATAACCCATGGCAATTACATTGTCAAAATGTTCTGCCTCGCGGGCAGAATTGTTCTGGGAATCATATATCACCGCCTCATACCCCAGCTCCCTGGCTTTGGCAGCGGCAGACTCTCCAAGGACAACAAACCAGGGATTGTTAAGGGTTGATATGACAACAGCCATTTTACCCTTTCCCGGTTCCCCGGAGCTGGAACAACAGATGAGACCGGGTATAATGATGGCTGTTAATAACAAGCTGATCAATCTTATTCTCATAACTCAGATAAATTTTCGTTTGTTAAGATAATAACTTATCCGCTAATAAAGATTACCCGAAAACTAACCAACTTTTTGCAGTATTCCGGAAGCAATTTTGCTCAATCCTTCGGCCGATATATCATAATGACTGAAAATATCGGACTGCGATCCTGTTACCGTGTACTCGTCGGGTATCCCAACTCTTCTGAACGGTACGGCCACTCCCTCTTCCATCAACACTGCAGCACACGCTTCGCCCAATCCCCCAAAAACACTGTGCTCTTCAACAGTAATAACCGCCCTGCACTCCAAACCGGCTCTTATGACAGCTTCATTGTCCAGAGGTTTGACGGTATGCATGCTTATCACCCTTGCCCCGACACCTTCTCTGTATAGCTGTTGAGCAGCTTCATACGCCGGGCCAACCGCCTCACCGCATGCAATAAACGCAATATCATCACCATCTTTCAGCACCGAGGCCTTTCCGATATCAAAGCCAGCTCCAGGAGCATACAGATGAGGCACCGGCTTTTTCCCGAATCTGAGGTAGAAAGGCCTGTCACTAGCCGCAGCAGCCCTGACAGCCTTGCGTGTCTCATGGTTATCGGCGGGGACAACTATTAAAATATTGTTTATGGCCCTGAGGGCAGCAATATCATGAAGAGAATGATGAGTCGAACCAAGAGCGCCATAACTCACTCCTGCGCTGATACCAACAATATTAACCGGGAAGCCGGAATAGGCAACATCATTTTTTATCTGTTCAAGCGAGCGGGCGGCAAGGAAGCAGGCTGGTGATGTCGCGAACACCGTCTTACCGCATGATGCCAGTCCGGCAGATATCCCTACAAGGTTCTGCTCCGCGATACCGGTTTCCACAATCTGCCCCGGGTACTTTTGTGCAAATGGAACCAGCTTGCCCGATCCTCGCGAGTCGCTTGTTACAACAAGGATATCTCTATCCCTGCCTGCAAGCTCCATAAGGGTTTCGGAATATACTTCAAGGTTTGCCCTGCCCACAATCAACTGGTCTTTTAAATTCACCATCAATTATGCTCTAAAGAAAAATTTTCATCCATACAAATCAAGTTAATCAAATTAATAATCAATGAATTATGTTTTGCATGTAAATTATATCCGGTGTATCAAACGGATGGAACCCGCATGGTTTGTTCATATTATTTTGTCTGGCGTAGTCTGATGCGGGTTTCATTTTCAAATATCTTCCTGTCATACATAACAGGCATTAAACCGGTTTCTGTTTTAAAATGCCGGTACCACGGTAACTATTACCCTCCGGAAAGCTGTAAGCCTTGGAGTGCCCCGGTCGGTTGCTTCCATTATCATGTGGACGGTAACAGGCCGGGTTACATGCGGTGCAAGAAAACTGATCCGTCTGCTCCTGGGGTTTGAAGTCTCAACCATTCCGTTATAAGTACCGGCCTCTTTAAACTGCCACCATAGAGTAGATATGTTATCTCCCTCGGGATCAGTGATATCTGCCTCAAGTGTCACCCTTTCACCCGATCTGACTGTCCTGTCCAGGCCGCCAGCTATTTCGATGACAGGCTTGTGGTTCGCATCTTCAAATCTTTCGGCCACACACCACTGCATCCTTGCCTGGAAATCCCGGTTGGCAAATTCGATCCATTTCAGATAGGATCCCTTTGACACATCCCTGTAGACATTACCATATACATTGTAAAAACGACCTCCCCATCCCCCATATGCAGGATCCTCATAACTTCTCAGTCCGTTGGCAATGGAATATAAAAATGCCGGGGTATCTCCCTCGCTGACATAATTCTGAGGATAAAGAGCTCCCAGGGGGCCGTGATTGTTCTTCACATAATCCTCAATAAACCGGTAGGTGAAACTCTGGCTGTGATAGTTCCATGTTCCGTCAAAAAAATAGCTGATCAGCATGGTAACGCCCGGGTGATATCTTTCAATATAGTGCCCTGCACCGTCCTGGTACCAGATATTGTACATAACAACCTTTGAAACTGCTCTTTCATAATCATCAGGGTATTCGGTTTTAAGCTTGTGAAATGCCCTTGCTGCGGTGTTGCCTCCTCCCCAGGCCTGTATATAAACCAGCCTTGGATCATCTTCCAGCAATATCTCGACGATCCTGTCAGATCCCGGCGTATCAGGCCAGTCGGCCGGGTCTGTCACTGGTTCCATGCCTGGTAACCTTCCGGGCGAATTCCGGTCAACCACTACATGAGATTCTTCTTCATCCCCAACCAGTAAAATGCTCCTTAGATAATCGGCCGTGGGATAGGATGGATCGTGAACTACCAGGTTGGGATGGACCTTCTCATATGCATCTATTTGTTCTTCGATCCATTTATCGGTACTCCACCCGTTGCGCTGGTATACCGAGCTTGTCTGTATTATTGCAAGCAACTCGATATCATTCGTGTATAGAAGAAATCTGACCATTGAATTCCTGTCATCAATCTCACCATCCGTCATAACTATTACACGCGGTTTTGATTCCGGCTGCATGGAATAGGCCTGGTTGATTGCAAGAATTGAAAACAAAACAGGCAATAACATTATAAGTTTTCTCATGTTTTTAGTTTATTGATGATTATTGAGGTATATGTAACCCTCCTGCATTAATTCATATTATTTGGTACTCATTCAGGCGATGTTTCATTTAACCTTTCAATTGCCACCCCGAGTTCCTCCATGGCAAGTTTATACTGCCCGTCATCCGGTACCCTGTGATGCCACTTAACCAGGTTTTCCATAAAACTAACACCTTTCCCCTTGATTGTATCGGCAATAATGATCGTTGGCCGGCCGGTCATAAATGGGACACTCCTCAAAACTCTGCGCAGGTCTTTAATATTATGGCCATCTACATATGTAACGCCCCACCCGAAAGCCCTGAATTTCTCATCTATCGGGCAGGGATTGCAAACTTCAGCAGTGCTGCCTGTGATCTGAAGGGTGTTATGGTCAAGTATTGCAACAAGATTATCCAGCTTTTTGTGTGATGCAAACATAGCTGCCTCCCAGTTAGATCCCTCAGCCAGCTCCCCGTCGCCCAGCAAAGTGAAAACCCTGTAATTCATTTTATCCATTTTGCCTGCTAGTGCTATTCCTGAACTGATCGATAATCCGTGGCCCAGTGCACCGGTATTAAATTCAATTCCGTTCACTTTCCTGGTAGGATGGCCCACGTAGTGCGACCGGTACCTGCCAATAGTCTCCAGGTCATGTTCGGGGAAAAAACCCTTTCCGGCAAGCACCACATACAGCGCCTCCACCGCATGACCCTTACTCTGTATGTACCTGTCCCTTCCGGGATCATTCAAATTATCCGGTGATACATTGAGAACATCATTATACAGGACATTTAAAATGTCAATACATGAAAGGTCCCCTCCGGTATGCCCGGCATTAGCCAGCTTGATATACTTAAGCAGCGCCAGACGTAATTCGGCTGATCTGATTTCAAGTTCTTTATCGCTGTAATTTGCCACTAACTGTCTAAATCAAATGATACTCATTAAATATCTTTACAAAGAAATAAAAAATATTCGAAGCAACAAAAGAAAGTAAAAATTAATAAATGAAAATTTTCAAAACATAAACATCACTGCTATGCGATGACAGGTTTAAATAAACAATGATCTAACCTGGTCTGGCCGTGGCGGGTAAAATTTGCAAGGAAAACAGTCTGCAACGAAAACAATTGAATAACCGCTATGAAGAGAGCCGGTATATTTAATATCAACACCACCAGGTGTAAGCAGGGATTAATCAGAAATGACCAGGTCTATCTCGTGCTCCTTCATCATGGCCATGTCCTTTGCGGTAATTTTGGAATCGGTAATAAGGTAATTGATCAGAGAAAGTGACCCGAGGCTTGCAAATGCATTCTTGCCAATCTTTGATGAATCGGCAACAAGGTAAACAACTTCGGCTGATTCAATCATTGCTCGCTTGACAACTATATCGCTTATGCTTGGATAAGTCAGCCCGGATTTGAGAGTTATTCCTGCCGTTGCAAGAAACAGTTTATCTGCATGGAGATTAATGAAAAAATCGGCGGCCTTTTGTCCGGTCAGCGACAGAGTCGGTGCCTTGAACTCTCCTCCGGTAACAACCAGGTTAATACCCGGATCTGCGCCAAGTATCAGTGCAATATTAAGTGCATTGGTTATAACGGTCAGGTTCCTGTAACCACTAATCAGTCGGGCTATTTCGGTAGTTGTTGATCCCGAATCAAGAATAATAGTATCGCCGTCATTTATCAGATCAATAGCCTTTCGTGCAATACTTGTCTTCTCGGACAGGTTATCCTGGTTACGAAGCGTAATGTTTCTTACATTGGACTCGACATTTTCCAGGAAAGCACCCCCGTGCTCCCTCTTGATAATACCTTCCTTCTCAAGTTTTTCCAGGTCCTGCCTGATTGTAACTTCGGTGACTTTGAAAATTTTACTCAGGTCAATCACCCTGGCATGACCGTCTTCCTTGATAAGTTCCAGTATCTTTTCCCGTCTCTGATTTGGAAGCATGATTAATTGATTTTAATTTCCATGAAAAACCCACTGGCAAATACTTATTAGTGAATTGCAAATATATCGAAGAAAAAAGTAAATACAGGTTATCATGGTTAATTTATTTCATTATGGTTTGTTAGTATTAATTTGATGATTCACTTATTTCAATCCTCGCAGTCCTCAGCAGAATCAATGTTATTATCCCCTATACTGCAGAGACTTTCCTTTTCAGGGAAATAAGCTTAACCAGAAAATCACTAACCTGCAATAGTGAACCTGCCCCATTATTAATTCAGGATAAACAAAACGTTATACTTATCAGGTATGATTGAAAAACCGCGAAAAGACAATTATTACCGGAGAACCACCTTTGTAATAACCTGAGCCCCGGCCTGCTCATTGAGCACCTCCATGATGCGCGTCTTCATGTAGGATAATTCACTGCGCAACACGGGTGAGGTAAGATGGACATAAAATACCCCTTTGCGTATATAAATCTTCCCGGTCTGGCGGGCTATCGTCGGACCGACAATGGCGGGCCATGAATTGATAATCCGGGCTTCAGTAACCTTACTGTCCAGCCGGTACTCTTTCAGGTAATCGGAGATCACCTCTCCTATTTTCTGGGTGTTGCTTTTTCTCATGCTAAATAATTATTGAAGCTCCCCGCAACATCAGTCCGTTATATAAAAACCTCCAGCACTCAACCCTATCCTTCCGTCAGTTCCAGGATCGAAAAATCGATCCCGGCACCTTTCAATATCCTGTTCAATCTCTCCTTACTTGTGTCTGTTATAAATATCTGCCCGAAATTATTTTCCGACACCAGCCTGATGATCTGTTCGACCCTTCCCTGATCAAGCTTGTCAAATATATCGTCAAGGAGCAGGATCGGGTGAAACCCGCTGATTTCCCTGATAAACTCAAACTGGGCAAGCTTAAGTGCTATCAGGTATGTTTTCTGCTGCCCCTGCGATCCGCTCTTTTTCATTGAATGTTTTCCGATTGTAAGCTCCAGGTCATCCTTATGAATCCCGCAGGTGCTGTACTGCAGGATCCTGTCTTTTTCAACCGATGCGTCCATTACCTCACGGAAATCCTCACCATGAAGCTGCGAATCATACTGCATATCAACCTCTTCCCTGCCAAGTGACACATATTCGTGAAAACGCCTGAATATGGGTATCATCTTTTCAATAAACAGACGGCGCCCTTCGTAAATCCGCTCTCCCGGCCCGATCATCTGCTCTGTCCATATATCAAGTGAATCCTTTTCAAAATATCTTTTACGCGCAAAATCCTTCAACAGCACATTCCGTTGTGTCAGTGCATGATTATATGCAATCATATCTTCAAGATACTGCTTATCATACTGCGATATCACACTGTTCATGAATTTCCGCCTCTCCTCGCTTCCACCGGTAATAAGGACGCTGTCTCCCGGCGAAACCATAACAACGGGTATAAGACCAATATGATCGCTCAGCCGCTGATAATCCTTCCTGTTCCTCCTGAACCGCTTTTTGGTGTTTCGTTTTACTCCGCAGTAAATTTTCTCATCTTCTCCATCACGAAGGTATTCACCCTGGATAACAAAAAACTCTTCACCGTGACGGATATTCTGTGAATCAACCGAATTGAAAAAACTTTTGCACAATGATAAATAGTGGATAGCATCCAGCAGGTTTGTCTTGCCAACCCCGTTGTTGCCTGCAAAGCAATTTATCTTGCTGCTGAACTCATATTCAAGCTGACTGAAGTTTTTGAAATTAAGAAGAGAAAGTGATTTAAGATGCATACATCAGGAAACTGGTTTATGTGTGGTAAAGTTAAAAAATACCGTGCCTTTTTGAGCATAAAAATTTTAAAATAATCATTAAAAGGTTTACATTTGCCGGAAATTAAAACCCGGCAGCTACCCTGGTAAATGGATGCGGCTGTTATCGGGAGTAATCACATCAAAATGACAAAAAAGAAAAAAACCGGCGCCGAAGAACCAATTGAAGGTGTTGAAAATCTGCTTAGCAAAACCGAGCATTATATTGAAGAGAACCAGAAAAGTCTCACGATAATAGTTGCCGCCATTGTAATAGTGGTGCTTGGATACCTCGGTTACTCCAAACTTTATGTGGCACCTATGGAGGAAGAGGCCAGCACACAGATCCATATGGCTGAAAGATATTTCGAACAGGATTCTTTCTACCTGGCACTTTACGGCGATGGCAACTATCCGGGCTTTATGGACATTATTGATGACTACAGTGTCACCAAAACGGCCAACCTTGCCCAGTATTATGCAGGTATATCATTTCTCAGAATGGATGAATTTGAAAATGCCATTGAATATCTTACCGGCTTTGACTCAAGGGACAAAATTGTTTCGCCGGTTTCACTGGGCGCCATTGGCGATGCCTGGGTGGAACTTAATGATCTGCAGAAGGCAGCATCTTTTTATACCAAGGCAGCAAGACGCAGGGCTAATGAATTCACTTCGCCCATCTACTGGATGAAAGCGGGCCAGGTATACGAAGAGCTTGAGAGATACAACAAGGCACTCGAAGCTTACGAAAATATAAAGGAAAAATATCCCGACACTGCCGAAGGCGACCAGGTCGAAAAATATATTGCAAGGGTACAGCTCAAAATGGATAGCTAGCCGCCATGGGAACCGGTCTGAAATATTTATCCGATTACAAACCCGGAGAGGTGCCCCGGGCAGATGATATGATTTTCGGTATCGTGGTGTCAGAATGGAACAGCGATATAACCGGCAACCTGTTAAAAGGCACATTTGAGACACTTACGGCCATGGGAGCAAAAAAGGAAAATATCCATGTTAAATCTGTTCCGGGCAGTTTCGAGCTTACTCTTGGTGCACAGCTTATGGCTGAAAATGCCGACCTTGACGCAATCATCTGCCTTGGATGTGTCATCAGGGGTGAAACACCTCACTTTGATTATATATGCCGTGGAGTGACCTACGGCATAACCGATCTGAACATGAACTATAACATGCCCTTTGTGTTCGGAGTCCTTACAACAGACAGTATGGAACAGGCTATTGACAGGTCAGGCGGCAGGTACGGAAACAAAGGGGAGGAAGCTGCCGTAACCGCTGTCAAAATGATCGCCCTTCAAAGGGAGCTGGAGCAGGAGGATGCCGGTCAGTAAAAACCTGCCCGATCATTTTGAAGATATCGGGTTGTATATTGCCATCCAGGGGCAGTGACAGCCGTACAGCGGGGGCATATATGGTACAGTGCGATGCTCCTTCATATTCTCATCCCTCAAAAACTCATTTATTACGGTGATCCTGAGCCGTTGATAAATACCTGAAAAATTAACCACAATTAATTGCGAAATTTCTCATAAATCCGGTTCAGACAAAAATAAATTATGTATTTTTGAACCCCGGATCATAACCTTCCTTTTATGTTATAAAACATCAGGAAGTTATATAAAATCTCCATAAATGACCGGGAAAACATTCAGTACCAGCTTATCGGCAGGCACCCTGCATCAGCCAGTTCAGCTTATTCTGGAAGACGGTGCCGTATACAGTGGCACTTCGTTCGGATACCGTGAAAGCCTTTCGGGTGAAGTGGTATTCAACACTGCCATGTCAGGATATCCGGAAAGTCTGACGGATCCTTCATACAAGGGACAGATACTTGTGCTTACCTATCCTCTTATTGGCAACTACGGCGTCCCCCCAATGCTGAAGGAGGAAGGATTGCTACGGTTCTTTGAGTCGGACAGGATACATATTAAAGCACTGATTATATCCGAATATTCAACGGAAAGCAGTCACTGGAACTCATGGAAGACCCTGTCCAGATGGCTTATAGAAAACAGGATACCGGCTATATCAGGTATTGATACCAGGGCACTGACAGTACACCTGCGTGAGAAAGGAGTTATGTCGGGTAAACTTATTTTTGACAATATTGACACTGAATTTGTTGCCACCGAAAAGATTAACATGGTTGAAAAAGTCAGCAGCAATAAGGTGGCAACATACGGCAGGGGAAAGTACAAGATAGTACTGGTGGACTGCGGGGTGAAGACAAATATTATCAGAAGGCTTGTTTACCGTGACACTACAGTTATAAGAGTGCCATGGGATCATGATTACCTTGATATGGATTATGACGGATTGTTTATCTCGAATGGTCCCGGTGATCCTGCAGTTCTCACTCCTGCAATAAAGAATCTTTCAAAAGCCCTGGAGAGAGACAAACCGGTATTTGGTATATGCATGGGTAACCAGCTTCTGGCTCTTGCTGCCGGGGGAAAAACCTACAAGCTTAAATACGGCCACCGCAGCCATAACCAGCCGGTCAGAATGAAAAAGACCAACCGCTGCTTTATCACCTCACAAAACCACGGCTATGCCACAGATGCCTCCTCACTGGGCAAGGACTGGGAAGAGTTGTTCGTAAACCTGAATGATAATACCAACGAAGGAATACGGCACAAAAGCAAACCATTCTTTTCTACACAGTTCCATCCTGAAGCCTCCAGCGGACCGACGGACACTGATTTTTTGTTTGACGATTTTTTGGAAATGATAAAAAAAAGTAAAAAATGAGTATCGACAGAAAAATAAAAAAGATACTGGTAATTGGTTCAGGTGCACTGAAGATAGGCGAGGCTGGCGAATTTGACTACTCGGGCTCACAGGCCCTCAAAGCACTGAAGGAAGAAGGTATAACAACCGTCCTGATAAATCCCAATATAGCAACTGTTCAGACTTCCGAAGGTATTGCCGACACAATCTATTTTCTGCCGGTAACGCCCTTCTTTGTTGAGAAAGTTATCAAAAAAGAGAAGCCACATGGTATACTCCTGGCTTTCGGGGGACAGACGGCGCTGAACTGCGGGGTAGAGCTTCATAAGTCGGGTGTTCTGCAAAAATATAAGGTAAGGGTACTGGGAACCCCGGTTGAAGCGATAATGAATACGGAAGACAGGGAACTTTTCGTGCACAAGCTGAATGAGATTGGTGTAAAATCGATCAGCAGCATGGCAGTCAAAACCATGAAAGATGCAAAAAAAGCAGCCGGCAAACTTGGCTACCCGGTGATCATACGGGCAGGATACGCTTTGGGCGGACAGGGAAGCGGGTTCTGTAACAATCCGGAAGAACTGGAAAATCTTGCCAACAAAGCTTTTGCCCATACCCCACAGATACTTGTCGAAAAATCCTTAAAAGGATGGAAAGAGATCGAATATGAAGTGGTAAGGGACAAATACAATAACTGCATCACCGTATGCAATATGGAAAATTTTGACCCGCTCGGAATCCATACCGGTGAAAGTATAGTGATAGCTCCGTCACAGACTCTTACAAACAATGAATATCATAAGCTCAGGGAAATTGCCATCAATATTATAAGACACGTGGGTGTGATAGGCGAATGCAATGTGCAGTATGCCCTCGACCCCAAATCAGAAGACTACAGGGTTATTGAGGTCAATGCACGTCTTTCACGGTCGAGCGCCCTGGCCTCAAAGGCTACCGGGTACCCCCTGGCATTTGTGGCTGCCAAGCTGGCGCTGGGTTACGGACTGCATGAACTAAAAAATATGGTAACCCGTACAACACCAGCGTTTTTTGAACCAGCACTGGACTATGTGGTGGTAAAAATCCCGCGTTGGGACCTTGGCAAATTCAGGGGTGTATCCAAAGAGATAGGCAGCAGCATGAAAAGTGTGGGGGAAGTGATGGCCATAGGTCGTAATTTTGAGGAGGCCATGCAGAAAGGGCTCAGGATGATAGGTCAGGGTATGCACGGTTTCGTTGAAAACCGTGAACTGGAGACTGACGTGCGCAGTGAGATAGAAGACCTGCTCTCGAACCCGACCGACATGCGGATATTTATTATCTCCATGGCACTGAGGCACAATTTCACAATTGACGAAATACATGATTTAACAAAAATAGACCGGTGGTTTCTCTACAAGCTTAAAAACATTACCGACATTCATTTCCTGCTTTCTCCCTATTCCCGTATTGAAGACCTGCCTGAAGGACTTATGGTTGAAGCGAAAAAAGCAGGTTTTTCAGATTTCCAGCTTGCACGGGTACTGTGCAGGAATTCAGGCGAAGAGCTTACTGAATATTCACTCCGTGTCAGGGAGTACAGAAAAAAAAGGGGCGTTTTACCTGTTGTAAAACAGATAGATACCCTGGCGGCAGAATTCCCTGCACAGACCAACTATCTCTACCTCACATATCATGGTACCGCGAACGATCCGATCAAAAAAGAGGGGAAAGAGTCCGTTATAGTTCTCGGTTCAGGTGCCTATCGCATTGGAAGCAGTGTGGAATTTGACTGGTGCAGTGTCAATGCGGTGGAAACGATAAGGAAGAGCGGAATGCGTTCGGTAATGATAAACTATAACCCCGAGACGGTAAGCACCGACTATGATGTTTGTGATGCCCTCTATTTTGACGAGCTTACATATGAGAGGGTTATGGATATTGTGGATATGGAATCGCCTATGGGTGTGATAGTGTCTGTGGGCGGACAGATTCCAAATAACCTTGCCATGCGCCTGCATCAGGGAGGTGTCAATATTCTGGGAACCAGTCCCCAGTCCATTGACAAGGCAGAAGACCGCTACAAGTTTTCATCAATGCTTGACTCACAGGGCATTGATCAGCCCGGATGGAAAGAGCTTACCACCGTAAAGGATATCCATAAATTTACCGCGGAGGTGGGTTTCCCGGTGCTTATCAGACCATCGTACGTCCTTTCAGGAGCTGCCATGAATGTAGTTTCCAACACAGATGAACTTGATCATTTTCTCGGACTGGCCGCAAATGTATCCAAACAGTATCCCGTAGTGGTTTCGGAATTCATAGAAAATGCCAAAGAAATAGAATTTGATGCTGTCGCATCCAAAGGGGAGCTGATTGTTTATACCATATCCGAACATGTGGAGTTTGCCGGAGTGCATTCGGGCGATGCGACCATTGTGTTCCCCCCGCAGAAACTATACCTGGAAACCATACGAAGGGTTAAACGGATTTCCAGGGAGATAGCAAGGGAACTGAATATATCCGGTCCTTTCAATATACAGTTTCTCGCAAGGGACAACGATATAAAGGTAATAGAATGCAACCTGAGGGCATCCAGAAGTTTTCCCTTTGTATCAAAGGTGCTCAAATGTAACCTGATAGAGATAGCTACAAGGGTTATGCTCGGGCAGGAGGTTGAAAAACCCTCCGCATCCCTTTTCGAACTTGACTATGTAGGAGTGAAGGCTCCGCAGTTTTCGTTCTCAAGGCTCCAGAAAGCAGACCCGGTGCTTGGTGTGGAGATGGCATCAACAGGAGAGGTCGGATGCCTGGGAGACGATTATTATGAAGCTGTAATGAATGCCATGCTATCGGTCGGATACAGGATACCCGGGAAAAACATCCTTCTCTCCACCGGCCCCCCCCGTTCCAAGATTGAAATGCTTATCAGTGCCCGGATGCTGAGTGAAAGGGGGTACAAACTATTTGGCACAAGGGGGACAAAAAAGTTCCTTGAGGATAACGATATCCACTGCACCCTTCTGCACTGGCCTGACGAGGATAAACATCCAAACACACTGGAGTACCTGAAAAATAAAAAGATAGACCTTGTAATAAACATTCCGAAAAACCTCTCTTCGGGCGAACTGTACAATGACTATCACATAAGGCGCACAGCAATAGATTACAATATACCGCTTATTACCAATGCCCGGCTTGCTTCTGCATTTATATATGCCATATGCAGACTCAAGCCAGATGACCTTGCCATAAAAAGCTGGCAGGAGTACAAGTAAAAGCGAAAAAAAACAGCTCCTGATTTTTTATTTTATCATCATCTTACGATATTTACCGGTAAAACCTGTTTTTATGGAAGATATTATAGAACCGACAATCCAGGTGCTTCCGGGGACGGTGGTATCGTTTATTCTTTATATCATTCTTATAATTACCATAGGGGTGCTCTCTTCAAAGTTCTCTTCAGCAGGGATCAGTAACTATTTTATCGGCGGCCGCAAAATGGGAAGGCTTATTGTTGCCATGTCGGCCGTGGTTTCCGGCCGCAGTGCATGGCTCCTGCTGGGATTTACCGGTATGGCCTATGCCATGGGACTTGCTGCGGTGTGGGCGGCAGTGGGGTATATCGTTGTGGAGTTCTTTCTTTTTTTCTACTATGCAAGACGCATAAGGCGGTTTACAGAAAAATATGACTGCATAACCCTGCCCGACTTTTTCACCGGGCGTTTTCATGATCCAAAAGGATACCTTCGTTTCGTTGTGGTGCTGATCATTATTATTTTTATGGTTGCATATGTATCCGCACAGTTCGTGGCCGGGGGCAAGGCCCTTGCAGCAACGTTCAACATGGATTATACAACGGGACTTCTTCTGACCACAGGTATAATACTGGTGTACGTTGTTCTTGGCGGCTTTCTGGCGGTAAGCCTCAATGATACAATACAGGCATTTATCATAATATTTGCACTTATAGTGGTTCCCGTTAAATCAATAATTGACTTTGGAGGCTGGAGTGAATTCATATCAATGCTTTCGGCCGAAAATTCAGGCCTGTTTATTGATCCTTTTGCGCTAAGTGCAGGTGCCATGATCGGCTTCCTTGGCATAGGTCTTGGTCCCCCGGGTAACCCTCATATAATATCGAGATATATGTCAATAAAGAATCCTCGCTCACTTCCCTCGGTAGCGCTGATAGGAACCCTGGCAAATATCCTGATGGCTGGCGGGGCACTTTTTGTGGGACTGGTTGGAAGGCTTTACTTTCCTGATGCCGCGATGCTGCCTGATGCCGATACTGAAAACCTCTATCCCGTCCTGTCCTTCGGGCATCTTCATCCGTTTATTTTCGGACTGGTAATAGCTTCTATTTTTGCCGCCATTGTATCTACAGCCGATTCCCAGTTGCTGGTGGCAGGCTCTGCAGTTGTCCGCGACATCTATGAAAAATGGATAATGCGGGGCAGAACCCTCTCGCAAAAGAAACTCGTACTGCTTAGCCGGTCAGTAATTACCCTGCTTGTCATCCTTGCCCTTATTATGGGCTGGGTTGCCGGGGAGCTTATTTTCTGGCTGGTGTTGTTTGCATGGGCGGGACTGGGTGCCGCGTTCGGCCCGACATCCATCCTTGCACTCTACTGGAAAAAAACCAGCCGGCAGGGAGTAATAGCAGGCGTTATAACAGGTGCTGCTACGGTAATAATATGGAACCAGGTGGATTTCCTGAAAGATCTGATCTATGAGCTGGTGCCGGCATTTGCACTTGCATTTACAGTCACTGTACTGGTAAGCCTGGCCACCAGGGCACCGGAAGATGCGGATCAGATGATGGAAACGATGAAAAAAGACTGACAACCCCCGACATCTTATAAATGCGGCGCTTTACCATGAATTCCCCGAAAGGGAGTGACAGGACTATTTAAAATTTAGGTAACTTTCTGAAAAGTATTACCGTAAAAAGATTATACTTTAATTAAACCTGTACAGATGGGAAAATATCTTAAAATAGCTTTTGCGGCAGCTATCACAGCTTTTATGGCCACAACAGCATGTAATAAAGACGAAGGATGCTCTATTCACCCGGAGGCCTTCAGATTCAGTATAATAGACAGTGAAAGCAAGGCTGACCTGTTGGCTGCGGAAGTATACAGGATTGAAGATATAGGAATACATTATTTCTATAATGATGAAAGACAGGATCTGATTGTTAACCTGGAAACAAATCCTGAAGGGGAATACACCGAACTTTTCTCAGCCCAGCTACCCATGATAAGCCTTACGGGAAGAAGTGATGTTTTTTACCTTTACCTCAGCCGGAATGTTACAGATACGCTGGTTGTAAAAATGGGAAATGAAATGCGCGACGGTTGTGACTATCATCCCTATGCAACGGTCATACATAATGGGAGGAACCTGCCGATAGCAGAAGAAGGTAAAGCCTTTATCCTTGAAAAATAGGGTCTGTGCAATGTTGCATATTCGTGTACACCTCTGTTCCGTTAAGGCAACAGGCATCATTTTACGGTACCTGATATGATCTACCTTCTTGATGAAGGCCTTTTCTTTCTGGCTGATTCTTTAGCTTTCGAAGTCTGAACACCGCGTTTTTTGGCCATATCTTCAAGTCTCTTCTGGAAATTGGATTTGCTTACAGGTTTCTTCTTATGCTCATTAAGCCTTCGGAGCAGTTCCTCATCATCTACAAACCGTTTTATTATAGCCTGCTGGCCAAAGGTTATCATGTTGGTAAGAAAATAATAGTAACTCAGGGCAGATGCAAAATCATTGAAAATAAACAAAAACATCACAGGCATCATGTACATCATGGTTTGCATACCCGGCATCTGGCTGGACCCTGCCGTCATCTGTGAATTCATTTTCGTGTAGATGATGGTTGAAATTGTCATAAGCAGTGTAAACAGACTGACATGATCGCCATAAAAAGGTATGGTAAAGGGCAGATCAAATATGGAGTCATAAGTGGAAAGGTCGGTGGCCCAGAGGAAACTCTCCTGACGCAACTCAAAGGATGTAGGGAAGAACCTGAACAATGCTATCAGGATAGGAAGCTGAATAAGCATCGGAAGGCACCCGCCCATCGGATTAACCCCGGCACGTTTGTAAAGTGCCATGGTGGCCTGCTGCCTCTCCATTGCCTTATCCTTTGGTATCTTCTCGTTGATCTCATCAATCTGGGGTTTAAGCACCCTCATCTTGGACGTGGAAATATATGATTTATAGGTAAGAGGAAATAAAAGTATCTTTATAAAAATGGTCAGCAGTAAAATTATTATACCATAATTGGAAATATAATTTTCCAGGAAATTAAATACCGGTATAACCAGGAACCTGTTAACCCATCCAAAAATACCCCATCCGAGAGGGATTAGTTTTTCCAGCTCCAGGTCATATTCGCTGCCTGCCTCATACTGTTGTGAATAAGTTCTGAGTGTATTATAATGGTTGGGGCCGAAGTAAAACCGCATCGGTATGGTTTCAGTGGAACTGTTCTCCAGGGGAAGACGGATATCGGCAACATAGTTCCGGATATAAATGCCCTCCTCGATTCTTTCCTGTTGTACTATAGCACTGGAAAAATGATCTTCTGCAATTATCACAGAAGAGAAAAACTGTTGTTTGAAAGCTATCCATTTAAGGCGGGTGCGTAATTCCTCCCGGTCACTGTCCGAACGTTCAGAAAGCTTGTCAACATCATCTGTAAGAAATTTGTAGTGAATGGAAGAATAGTTATTCTCATTCTTGCTCCCCCGTTCCTGTCCGGGAACATCTGCCTCCCACCTCAGGTCGACAAAACTGGCTCCGGCTCCAAACAACTGATCCATGCCAACCAGGTTGATGCTGAAATCCACCATAAAACTGCCGGGGGCAAGACTGTAAATATATTCTATATATCTCTCCTCCCCGGCATAAAGCCTCATCGCAAGAGTTGAACCCTCCTCTCCCGGGGAAACTGTTTCTCCGGAAAAAGGCTGAAAATAGAGCTCATTTGTGGCAATGCTCCTGTTCTGTGCAAAGAAATTGAGACCAAAGGAATTCCCGTCCCCTTCAAAAAGTTTCAGCGGCAGGGAATCCCATGTCTGGTATTCCTTTAACTGAACTGACCATGGCCTGCCGCCCCTGGCAGATATCTCAAGCTTTATATTTTCATTTTCAATGGTGTAAACCTCATCCTTACCGGTTGCAGCCGGTGCAAAAACACCATACAAGTCCTGAAATCCGTTCATTATCTCTGCCGTATCGGCTTCTTCCGGAATTATCTCTTCGGCAGGATCCTCCTGCATTACCTGTGGTGCTTCCTGTTCCGGTTGCTGTTGTCTTACAATCTCCAGTGAGTCCTGCCTGCGCCTGGCAGAATCGATCTCTTCCTGCGAGGGACGGTTCAATACACTGAAAATAATCAGGATAACTGCAATAAGTACTATTCCTGTAATTGAATTTCTATCCATGCCAGCTTTCTTAAAATATGATATATTTTCGAATTAATTATTTTACACAACCCCGGATTAATGATTCCGACAGCAGTATTTGAAAGAGTACTGTTCTAATCACTGTTTTGCATCTTAAGTGCCGCAGCCACAAAATCTATAAACAGGGGATGCGGACTGAGTACCGTACTGCTGTATTCAGGATGAAACTGTACACCCACAAACCATTTATGATCAGGTATTTCCATTATCTCAACAAGACCCGTATCGGGATTTATCCCGGCAGGTATAAGCCCGTTTTTCTCAAATAATTCAAGGTAATTATTATTAAACTCATACCTGTGCCTGTGCCTTTCAAGGATTTCGTTCCTGCCGTAAATACGGATGCTGCGGGTACCCGGTTTAAGGTTACACGGGTATATACCGAGCCTCATGGTTCCTCCCTTTATTGTAACACCCTTCTGCTCTTCCATAAGATCTATAACAGGGTGAGGGGTTTTAATATCCATCTCGGTGGAATGAGCATCCTCAAGTCCCAGAACATCACGTGCAAACTCAATTATGGCGCATTGCAGACCAAGGCATATACCAAAAAAGGGAATATCCCTTTCCCTGGCATATCGTGCAGAGAGTATCTTGCCCTCGATACCCCTGTCACCAAAGCCGGGGGCAATAATTATTCCCTGAACACCGCTAAAAGAGCTTTCAAGATTATGTTCCTTTATTTTCTCTGATTGTAGGCTGTGAAGCTCAACCTTGCAATCATTAACAGCACCTGCATGAACAAATGATTCCATAATGGATTTATATGAATCAGGGAGCTCAACATATTTACCGACCAGTGCAATGCGTACAGATTTTTTCGGATTTTTCACCTTACTTACAAACTGTTTCCAGGGTTTCATTTCGGGTTTATTACCCTCCTGAAGATTCAGCTTGCGAAGCACGGTGCCATCAAGATTTTCCTTCTGCATAAGCAGGGGAACTTCATATATTGTCGATACATCTATCGATTCAATTACAGAATTGTATTCAACATTACAGAAAAGAGCAACTTTTTTTCTTATCTCAACACTTAGCGGATGCTCGGTACGTAAAACAAGAATATTGGGCTGGATACCGTTTTCAAGGAGCGTCTTTACAGAATGCTGGGTGGGTTTTGTTTTCAGCTCGGCCGAGGCCGAAAGAAAAGGAACAAGGGTAAGATGTATAACCAGTGAATTAACCGGTCCCATCTCCCATCTCAACTGCCTGATCGCTTCTATATAGGGCAGTGACTCAATATCCCCTACCGTACCTCCTATTTCGGTAATGATAAAGTCAAAATTGCCCTTTGTTCCCAGTATTTTTATCCTTCTTTTTATTTCATCGGTAATATGAGGAATTACCTGTACGGTTTTCCCGAGGTAATCACCCTTTCTTTCCTTGTTAATAACAGACTGGTATATGCGGCCTGTTGTAACGTTGTTGTTCTGGGTAGTATGAATATTGGTGAACCTCTCGTAATGGCCAAGGTCGAGATCTGTTTCCGCACCGTCTTCCGTGACGTAGCATTCGCCGTGCTCATAGGGATTAAGTGTACCGGGATCAACATTTATGTAGGGATCAAGCTTCTGTATGGTGACGGAGTATCCCCTGGCCTGAAGTAATTTTGCCAGTGAGGCTGAAATAATTCCTTTTCCAAGAGAGGAAGTGACTCCTCCGGTAACAAAAATATATTTTCTAAGTGCCAAAATATGAATATTTTAATTAATTATAGCCGGGTAAAAATAACAATATTTTCAGGAAAGACGGTATAACTCCTGATCAGTTACAAAACCGCCTGTTATTTTGGTCTGTCTTAAAGTCATTTTGAGATACAGAAATCTGTCACCTGATCTCATTCAAAATCAAGATCATCAATCATCCTGATCTTCTCCTCAAGGAGGTCCATCTGCTTTTTACCTTTCTGAATCTTTTCTCTGAACTCCTTTATAGTTGCATCAGCGGTTTTGGATTTGGCAAAAAACCCAATATTATTTTCCCACAAGGTAATATCGTTCTCAAGTTGCTTAAACCTGTTAAGGAACTTTTCACGTTCAAACTTCAATTTATTACCGGCATTAGGTTTCTCCTTAACCCCTTCAAGCTTATGCCTGAACTTCATCAGGCTTTTTCTGTTCTCATCCATATTCAGTCCCTCGAAATGCTTATCAAGAGCAGCCCGGTAACGTTTCTGAATATTTTCTTTCTCCTTTATCGGGACAAATCCAATTGAAACCCATTCACGCTGAAATTCTTTGAGGGTATTAAGGTTATCATCCAGGTTACTGCTGAAATCAAAATTCTCAATCTTCTCAACCAGCGCAATCTTCTTTTTAAGATTATCTTCATACCTGGTGTCAATATTTGAGAAGAATTCGGACTTTCTGTTGAAAAAATGATCACAGGCCGCGCGGAACCTTTTCCATACCGGATTATAATATCTTCTCGGAACAGGCCCTATCTCTTTCCATTGCTTCTGAAGTGCGATCAGTTCGTCACTTGTTTTTTTCCAGTCCGAGCTGTCCTTTATCGCCTCCGCCTGAACACACAGGTCCATTTTCTTCTGAAGGTTCTCATTTAGATACTCTTTGTTTTGAGTATTATATTCTCTTTTCCTGGCAAAAAAACTGTCACAGGCATCCCTGAAACGCTGATATATTTTCGTATTATCCTTTTTTGGCGCAAAACCTATTGTTTTCCATGTACGCTGCAAGGCTATCATCTCCCTTGCAAGTTTTTCGGATTGCTGAAAGTTCTCAAACGGCAACTCATTTATGGTTTCAGCCTTTTCGCATAACAAGGTCTTGGTTTCAAGATTCTTCTTCTGCTCTCCCTTCAGTCTGTCGAAATATTCCTGGTGCTTCTTATTGATCTGATGGGTCACCTCCCTGAAACGTTCCCATATGACATCTTTCTGGTCACGAGGCACCGGACCGGTCTCCCTCCACTGATCATGATATTTCTGTAACTGTCGGAAAGCATTGATAATATTTGGTTCCAGCAGAAGTTCCTCGGCCTTTTCACACAATCCGATTTTCGTTTCAAGGTTCTTTTTAAGATCCAGGTCCCTGAGCTCTTTATTTATCTTTATATGGTCATAAAAGGTTTCCACATAATGATGATATGTATCCCAGAGATCTTTGAGATTTTGCTGCGGCACCATACCTATATCATGCCATCTTTTCTGCAGATTCCTGAATTCCTGAAATGTAAGATTAATATCCTCATTCCTGTTAACCAGCTCCTTCAGATCTTCAATTACCCTGAGTTTTTCTTCAAGGTTGGTATGTTTGGACTGTTCCAGGCTGCGGTTATGGGCAGCCTTGGAATGACGGTAATTACGGTAAAGTTCCTTAAACCGTTCCTCACCCGGGTCTTCTCCGGGTTCAAACGCCTCGGCATCCCCTCCCTCCTGCATAAATTTCTTCCTTCGCTGGTCAGTTTCAGCTTTGTGCTTTTTATAAAAGCTTACTTTTATTGCCTCTACGTCATTACGAATCTTATGAACAGGCTTTTGTTCCACAAGTTCTTCAAGGACTTTTAACAGCTCCTCTTTTTCAAGGCTCTGATAGTCAAGCGGCTTAGGCGAACCAGAAACCTTTTTGCCAGGCTCCTCCTGTTCTCTGTGCTTTTGCATATCCTTTTCATTCTCCTTATTCCCGGTATCTGTATCTCTTTTACCGGATTGCTCCTCCGGAGCAGTTCCCTGTATATCCTTCGTATCCATACGAGGTAGTTTTTCTTGTCCCTCAATTGCTTTAAAAGGGACATTCTTTATTATAACGGCTTCAAAAGTACGAAAATATATATTTACCATGTAATCCTTAAAGGATTTATTATATAAAAACTATTCAGGGCGAAGGAAACAAAAGATCTATCCGGTTTTTATCTTAATTTTGCAAAAAACAGATCTATGCGCATAGATATATTAACAGTGCTGCCTGAACTGCTTGAAAGTCCCCTGAATCACTCAATTCTTAAAAGAGCTGCCGAAAAAGGGGTAGCACATATACATCTTCATGATATTCGTGACTACAGCACCGGCAAACACCGGAGGGTGGATGACTATGCCTTCAGCGGCGATGCGGGAATGGTTATGATGATAGAACCGGTGGACAGGGCTATTGAGCAGTTAAAAAGTGAGCGGGAGTATGATGAGATAATCTACATGTCGCCTGATGGTGAACTGTTCAACCAGAAATTAGCCAACAGGTTCTCCACCCTGAACAATATAATTCTGCTCTGCGGCCATTACAAGGGTATTGACCAGAGGATACGCGACCATTTGATCACCAAAGAAATTTCACTGGGTAATTATGTTCTGACCGGAGGTGAGCTGGCAGCTGCAGTGATAGCGGATTCAGTTGTGCGGCTGCTCCCCGGTGCTATTTCCGATGAAACAAGTGCCCTGACGGACTCATTCCAGGATAACCTGCTGGCGCCGCCCGTATATACCAGACCGGCGGAATATAAAGGATGGAAAGTTCCATCTGTACTGCTCTCGGGTAATGATAAAAAAATAAGTGAGTGGAAAATGGAACAATCGGTCAAAAGAACAAGAAAGCTTCGTCCTGATATGTATGGCAGGCATAATGATGACAAAGCCGAATAGCGGCTCCTTTTAACAGATGCAATGGTAACGTTCCTGTTCCCCGCAACCAGTGCAGGGCGCCGGATAAGCAAACGGATATCATATCAGTGTTCCTGCCATGCCTTTTTAATTTTTTCAAGCGCTTCTGCCAGAACAGAGCGGGGGCAGCCTATGTTTAACCGGTGAAATCCTTCGCCTCCGGGACCAAAAACGGGACCCGGGTTCATAGCTATTCCTGCTTTTTTAATAAAGAATCTTTTAAGTTCAATATCTGTCATCCCCGTTCTTCGGCAGTCAAGCCATACAAGATAAGTGCCTTCCGGCACAACAGGACGGATCTCAGGTATCTCCCCGGCGAAAAATTCAGTCACCATATCACGGTTGACCAGGAGATAATCCAGCAGAGCATCGAGCCACTCACCGCCACCCTCATAAGCTGCCTGCAGGGCAACATGGCCAAAAATATTTCCGTAATGAATATGAAGATTTTCAATCAGTCTTTTAATACGGTTTCGCAGTCCGGTGTCAGGTATGATAAGAAAAGCAGTGGCCATGCCCGCAAGGTTAAACGTTTTGCTTGGCGCCATACATATTGCAAGATTCTCAGTGCCTGATTCAGAAAAGGCGGCGGGGACATGGCGGTGGCCTCTATAAATAAGATCTGAATGAATTTCGTCAGATATCAGTATAACATTATACTTCCTGCACAGTCCGGCAACCCGGTCCACCTCATTCGCAGACCAGACCCTCCCGGCAGGGTTATGGGGGTTACAGAAGAACATCATCCTCACTCCCAGGGATAGTTTATTTTCCAGGTCATTAAAATCAATACTGTACTTACCGTCCTCCTCAACCAGCTGGTTATTGACCAGCACCCTGTCATTGTCTTTTATGGCAGAAAAGAATGGCGGATATACGGGTGACTGTAGCAGAACCTTTTCGCCCGGACGGGTACAGGCCATAACAGACATGGTAAGTGCAGGCACGACGCCCGGCGTAAACAATATCCAGTCCGCCGAAACATCCCAGCCATGCCTTATCTTCATCCATTTGATTATTGCACTGTAAAATTCACCGGTAACAAGAGGATACCCGAAGATACCATGATCTGCCCGCCTTCTGAGTGCAGTGATAATACAATCAGGTACCCTGAAATCCATATCAGCCACCCACATGGGCAGCAGGTCCTTTTCACCGAAGTATTCCTTTAATCCGTCAAACTTTACCGAACCTGTCCCTCTCCTGCTTATATGCTTATCAAAATCATATTGCATGTTGATATGTTTTTGTTTACAATATTTATATTGTTGTGATAATTAAAAACATCAAAATTACACAATAATAGTAAAAGCATTTTTTTTATTTATTTTAGCAAAAAATATAGCAGGGCTGTAATGTATTCATGTAGCCTCCTTTTTCCTTTCAAATTATGTCAGTAATTCACCGGGCCACAGGCCTTCTGATAATATTTCTCCATATGCCTGTCTGCGCCCAGGTAATTATACGCCTGCCATTCCCGGAAATCAGGGAGATCAACATCATGCAGCGGCAGCAAGAGGCGGACACTGCTCTGTACCTTATAAGGGCGGCGGACAACGGTAACATTGATAGTGTCAGGATGCTTATTGAAAAAGGGTATGATGTTAATGAGACTACAGGTGACGGTGTAACGGCACTTATGTATGCAGCCAGCAGGGGATTCACCGACATTGTCCGGTTACTGGTTAAAAATGAAGCAGCTATTGATGCTATACCGTACAACCGTCTGACCGCCCTGACCAGTGCAGTTATTAACAATCATTACGATGTTGTTCTTTTTCTGCTTCAGCAGGGAGCAGACACGGAAATTGCCGATGAAAAAAAGGTTACCCCCCTGCTCTATGCAGTGGCCAATGATTATTTTGAAATAACCGAACTGCTGCTGATGTTCGGAGCCAATCCACATCATACTGACAGGGAAGGAGCAACTGCACTCCATGCTGCAGCAATATATGCCCAACCCGACATTGCCTGGTTGCTGCTTGACTACGGGGCGGATATTGACAAAAGGGATGATTTTGGTTTCACACCACTGATGATGGCAGTACAGCTTGGAAGAAGCGATATGGCGGAATACCTGCTGTCAGCTAATGCCGGCATCCATTTAAAAACCGTCGACGGTCTCTCTGCCCTGGCACTGGCAATAGCAAATAACCAGCCGGAGCTTGCCAGAAAACTCATCGAACTTGGGGCTGATCCGGGAGCAAGGATATCCGGAACCGAAAATCTGATGAATCTTGCCAGATGGCAGGGAAACAAAGAACTGGTAACTCTGTTGCGGGAGCATGGTGTAAGGCGGAATATTATTCCTGATTTCGGAACACTGAGAATATCAGGCAACATACTGATGAGCAGGGGTGATTTTTTCAATGGTCCTGATATTTCCATGGAAGATAATAAATATAACCTTCATCTGTCTGCAGGCTGGTATACCAGACCTGTCAGAAGGGCCGTACTTCTGGAATTCGATGAATACTGGCATGATCAGTTGTGGGAACAGCGTCACCTTTTTTATGGCGGACTGTCAGTGAAGTTCCCGGTAATGAATTATTTCAGGATCAATGAGCGCGGTTTTTTTGCAGGAGTAAAAGTGATGTATTCAAAAGGCCGCTACTGGGGGACATACAGGTATCCGGAGCCGGACTGGCACGTGGTGCCCTCGGCAGGTTACTACAATGAAGGTAACCGGTGGTTCTACAAAATAGGATATGAATACCTGCAGCTGGATATCCTGGATAAACCTGCCCACAGGATAACTGTCGGGGCCGGCATACGTTTCCCTGTAAAGAAAGATCCGCTTATCTACAGGACAATATACTGGTAGTATGAAATATCAATGCAAAGAAATCTGCAACCATAAGCACATGAACCCATTAAAACCCATAACACGCTCCGCTATTAGAATCCCCGCACTGCCCGCCCGGCGAAAGACAAATATTTTGCCTCTCTCTTCAGCAATACTTCTTTTATCTGTTTTCATGTTCATTTTCCCGGGCTGCAATCCTGAAGAGTGGGAGGTAGTGGACTGCTATGAATGTTATACCGACAGACCGGCAGAGGCAGAGATCAATGTAAAGTTAAGCCTGAATGATGTGAACAGGTTTGTAGTGATAGATATCTACAGCGGCAGAATTGAAGAGGAGATACTGTTACTATCCGATACCGCAAGAAGCGAATACTGGAGTGCCGTGCTTCCTGCAGACGCATATTATACAGTAACCGCCACATACAGGTCAGGTAGCCAGGCACGGACCTATTATAATGTCACAGCCATTGACGGAAACTTTGTCAGAACTGAGAAGGTCAGTAACAGATGTGACCAGCCCTGCTGGGTTATCAGGGGAAACAACTTCAATGTTAAACTGAAATACTGAAGACAATTGCATTTAACTGCCTGTATAAATATCCATTTACCAGTTAAACAAAAAGCATGAACATAAGATGAGTTTTCCGTGCAGAGATCCTGCAGGAAAACCTAAAGATTTTCAAAAGTTAATCATTCAAAGGTTTTAATAACCATTTATTTTAAATAAATTTATTGTTTTGATATACATGTCCCGTTCTTTAGAAAATTTTAAAAACGGTTCATAACATGTACGATGATCAATGGGAACATAGAATAAAATCGGGTATAAAAAAGGGAGACAAGAATGCCTTCGGACTTTTATATAAGAGATTTTATGACGGGTTGTGCCGAAGTGCATACCGTTTCACAGGGAAACCGGAGATTGCAGAAGAGATTGTCCAGGATATCTTCATGAAGCTATGGGAGGGACGGAAAAAAACAGAGATCCATGGCAGTATGCATACCTATCTTTTTTCTGCTGTGCGAAATGGTTCTGTAAATTACCTGAAACGTCTTATACTGGAAAGGAAATTCAACGCAAAAACCGCCCGGCAGTTTCAAAATAAAGTAAATTACCTTCAGGTAAGCCAGGATGACGGTTCATCTCTTCTTATTGCCGAAGAACTTGAAAAAAGCCTGAATGAAGCTCTCGGGTTACTGCCCCCAAGATGCAGGGAAATTTTCCTGCTTAACAGAAAAGAAGGTCTTAAACACCATGAAATAGCTGAGAAATTAGGTATATCACAAAACACTGTACAGAGACAGGTGTCAATAGCAATTGAAAAGCTAAGCGTCAGACTTTTACCACATACCAACTCCTGAATTATTGTTTTCCGCATCTCATGCAATAACCATTAAACCAACAATTATTTTAACATTCTTTAACTGTAAAACAGGAGTTGATTGTCTTAAATAAAGAAAATACAACGATGAAGAAAGAAACAAATGATGTTATAAACCGGATCCTGGCTGGCGAATCAACCACTGAAGATGAAATATTCCTGATCGAGTGGCTGGGGGAGGATGATGAAAAGAAAAAAGAATTTGCCGGCAGGGAAAGGCTGTGGAACGCCATGGATATTATCCTGAACCGGAATAAATACGATCATCGCACTGCCTTCAATAAATTTATCTCAACGGTAAACCGTCCCCGTAAAATAATTTCTGAAAAACAGGACTTTTCAGTAATTATAAAAAACTCGATCAGATGGGCAGCCATAGGAATAATCCTTATCGGACTCGGTTCGATTATTAGCTGGCTGCTCATTGATCATTTCAGCACCCTGCATAAAACAGATTATAAGGTAACGGTGCCCACAGGTTCAAGGAGCAATATTAAACTTACAGATGGAACCTCGGTATGGCTTAATGCCGGAAGCAGCCTCCGCTATTCAGAAGATTTTGGCAAAGGTGACCGTACGGTTTACCTGGAAGGGGAAGGCTATTTTAATGTAGACAAGAAAAAAGATCACCCCTTCACCGTAATCACCTCAAAACTTGAAATAGTTGCACTGGGAACGAGTTTCAATGTTAAATCATATCCTGAAGAAGGAATTATTCAGACAACCCTGGTATCAGGTTCCCTGCAGGTAAACAGAAGCGAGTACAAAGCACTGGAAAATGGCATTCTTCTTGAACCAAACCAACAGATTACCTATTATACCGACTCCGGAGAATTATTATTTACATCTGAAAAAGATGAACAAACGAAAGAAAAAGGATTAACGAAACCGGCTGATGAGAGAAAGGCCGAACCTGATCTTCCCAGGATCATTCTGAGCCGGGGTGTTGATCCTGAGATATTCACGTCATGGAAAGACAACAGGCTTATTTTTGATAATGAGCCGTTCGAAAGCATTGCGGTTAAACTTGAAAGGAGGTTCGGAGCCAGGATAATTATCAAAGATGAGGATATCAGGAATAAAAAATTCAAGGGAAGGTTTGACGAGATTACAATAGAACAGGCCCTGAGTGCATTAAAATTTGCCTCTCCTTTTGAATTTCATATAAAACAGGATACAATTTTTATCACAAGCGAATAACCAAACTACTTATTAAACCTTAAACCTTAAAACCAAAAACCGCCTATGTAAAACACCTGAAAAACTACCTTACCAAATTCTTTTCCGAAAACGGAACAGAAAAATACCGGAGACTGATACGCATCATTCTCCGGTAAGTTAACAGTTAAATCCGCCAGGTAGCCATCAAAACAACCGGCGGAAATGTGTAACCATCATTTACAAACTTATGAAAAATAAACCAATTGTGGCACTAATAACCTTAAATGGTGTCAATTATAAAAAACTGCGAACTATGAAACTATTAGTATTGTTTCTTTTACTATCAGTGTTTCATGCAGCAGGCTCAGTATATTCCCAGCAAACATTTAATCTGAATTATGAAAATGTAAGTGTGGGAGAAGTGCTGCAGGAAATTGAAAACACCAGTAATTACAAATTTCTCTACCGTACAGATTTTATCGATCTGGACAGGAGGGTAAACTTGCAGGTTACCAATACCCGGGTTGAAGATCTTCTCAGCAGGATATTTCCTGGAGATGATGCTTCATTCAGGATTTTTGAGGATGACCTGATAGCAATAACCAATACCCGGATTGCTCAGCAACAGAATGTTGTTTCCGGTACGGTAACGGATGCCGGTACAGGGGAGCCGCTTCCCGGTGTAAACATCATGATAGAAGGTACTATGACGGGGACAGTGACAAATATTGACGGAGAATACAGTCTTTCCGTTGATGTTCCCGATGCAGTCCTTGTCTTTTCCTTTGTCGGATATGTTACCCGTCGCGTTACAGTCGGCGATCAGCAAAACATAGATGTACAGCTCTCTCTCGATCTGGCCGAACTGGACGAGGTTGTTGTTGTGGGTTACGGCACACAGCGCAGAAGAGAGGTAACCAGCTCCATTGCCACCGTGAGGGAGGAGGACTTCAACAGGGGAGCAGTGAGCCAGTCCCCCCTTCAGCTTGTACAGGGTAAAATTGCCGGGCTGGCAATTTCGCGTGCCTCGGGTGGCGACCCGAATGCAGGAGTACAAATGCAGCTCAGGGGAGTATCCACTGTCAGGGGAGATGCTTCGCCACTTATCATCATAGACGGAATACCCGGTGGTAATATAAATACACTGGCCCCGGAAGATATTGCTTCAATAGATGTACTTCGTGACGGCTCTGCGGCAGCCATATACGGCACCAGGGGTAATGCAGGTGTGATTATCATCACCACAAAAAAAGGCACTCCCGGAAGACCGGTTGTTAACTATTCCGCCTATGCATACACAGAAAGCTGGCTAAATAAACCGGAGGTGCTGAATGCAGCGGAATGGAGGCAGTTGCGTTCGGACTACCAGAACTCGGGTAATCCTCTCCTGGAGAGTAAAGCTACTTCAATTGTGGATTATGGTGCAGACACGGACTGGTTTGAAGAGGTTACCAGGAGTGCACCGTTCAGCAATGTGCACAATCTCTCATTATCAGGAGGATCGGAAACCACGAGCTACTATGGTTCAGTCAACTACCGCGATCTGCAGGGCTTTATCAAAGAGTCCAACAACAATATACTAAACGGCCGCCTTGCTGTTACGCACAGTGGTTTGAATGACCGCCTGACCCTTCAGATGAACCTGAGCAACACCTTTAGAAAATCCAATCCTATAGATTATGGCGTTTACAGGCAGGCTATGCAGAGGAACCCAACTCTTCCCGTCTACAATGATGACGGAAGTTTCCGTGAAGAGTCGGGATGGGAATTGTACAATCCGGTTGCACAGCTTTATCAGCAGGACAGCGATGAGCAACGTAATGAGCTTCTTGCCAGCACCCAGGCTACGTTTGAACTGATGCCCGAACTCAGGTTGTCGGCAACCGGTGCCCTGCAAAGGTACAATGACATTATGGGCAACTACCTGCACCGTGATGCTTTTGCCAGCGTGCAGGGGGGATATAACGGAGAAGCCAGCCGCAGCAGCGGACAGTCTGTCGACCGAACCTTCGAAACAACTCTTAACTACAACAACCTGTTTGACGGAATTCACAGCGTAACGGCAATGACAGGGTACAGCTACCAGGACTTTATGTGGGAGGCATTCGGCGCCAGAAACAGATATTTTATTACCAATGCATTCAGCTACAATAACCTGGGTGCAGGACTCCACCTTCCCGATGGCAGATACCGCAGCGGCGATATATGGAGTACCAAGAATTCAAGTAAGCTGATAGCATTTTTCGGCCGTGTTAACTACAGCTATGACGATATATACATGCTTTCAGCCAGCCTTCGCCGCGAAGGTTCATCAAGGTTCGGCGCTGACAACAAATGGGGGTTCTTTCCGGCCGTTTCGGCAGGATGGACCATAAGCCGTGAAAGCTTCATGGAAAATGTGGGCTTTATCAGCGACCTTAAGCTCAGAATAGGGTACGGTATCACCGGCAACCAGGGCATACCGAACTACATATCTCTTGAAAGACTGGGCGCACAGGGAATGATGCTCTATGACGGCGAATGGATCTCGGGATTCGGTCCGGTAAGTAATCCGAATCCGAACCTGAGGTGGGAAAGAAAGGCAGAGACCAATATAGGTATTGATGCAGCATTCTTTAATAATGTACTGTCTGTGAACATGGACTTCTATGACCGTACCACCACTGACCTTCTTTATCAATATGCTGTCCCGGTTCCACCAAACCTCCACAATACCATATGGACCAATATAGGAGAAATAAATAACCGTGGTGTCGAAATGGCCATAATGGCTAAACCGGCACAGACAGGCAACTTCGAATGGAAGACCAATTTTAACATCTCCTATAACCAGAATGAGCTTGTATCGCTATCGAACGAAGAGTTCCAGACAACTTATCAGGATCTTGAGAATATAGGGTCACCCGGACTTAATGCCACTCCTGCTTTCCGTCTTGAGGAAGGGCAACCTATTGGCAACCTCTTCGGCTGGAAACATGCCGGATTTACTGACGACGGCAAATGGCTGTTCTGGGATGAAACAGAAACCCAGAAACTTCTGGCCTCTGAGATTAAATATGAGGACAAAAAGATCATCGGTAACGGATTGCCGAAAAGCTGGATGGGCTTTACCAATACCTTTACTTATGGCAATTTTGACCTTACAGTATTCCTGAGGGGAGCTTTCGGTTTCCATCTGCTCAATACAAGGCGTATTTTCTTTGAGAACAGGATAATGGTTCCAACCAATATCTTCAAAGATGCCCTTGACAGTCCGGTCATCGACGACCCTCAGTATTCAGACTACTATGTGGAACGTGGTGATTATGTAAAGCTTGACAATCTGACCCTGGGATACAATATTCCTGTTAGAAGTGAAGCATTCCAGATGCTGAGAGTTTATGCCAGCGGCCAGAATCTTTTTACCCTTACAGGCTACAAAGGGCAGGATCCCGAGATAAGTATCAGCGGACTGACTCCCGGAATGGATTACCGCTGGATCTATCCAAGTGTAAAGACCTTTACATTTGGTGTTAATGTACAATTCTAAAAACTACGAATTATGAATGGATTATATAAATATTTAACACTTTTAGCCGGGATACTGGCCTTTGCCATTGCCCCGTCCTGTACAGACCTCGAAGAGGAATTGTACACAGAAATAAGATCAGAGAATTTCTATCAGACCGAGGAGGAGGTAATTTCTGCCCTTGCTCCGGCTTATGGGGATCTGAAATGGCTGGGTGATGTCTATCTGCTCACCACTATGAACACTGACCACACCGTTATACCAACCAGAGGGAGACACTGGTATGACGGAGGCCACTGGCAAAGAATGCATGAACATACATGGACATCGGAAACTCCCCAGATAAACGGTGTATGGGGATACGGCTTTGACCGGGTAAACAGGGCAAACATGCTTATTTATCAATTGCAGCAACTTGACCACATGGATCCCGACCTGCGCAACCAGTTCATTGCAGAATTAAAAATGATCAGGGCATTTGGTTATTACCATCTGATTGATTTCTTTGGCAATGTGCCGATAGTGGACCGTTTTGATGTTGAACCGGGATTTGCCCCGCCCAATAATGCTGACTTTCAAACCGGACGTAACCTGGTATTTGAGTTTATTGAAGAGGATCTTCTGGATAACATCGATAATCTTTCTGAAAGCAATGACCGTTCAACCTACGGAAGATTTAACAAATGGGCCGCTCATGCCATGCTAGCCAAATTATATATCAATGCTGAGGTGTGGACTGGCACTCCGCGATGGGATGATGTTATTACCAACTGTAACGCAATTATCAACAGCGGTAATTACCAGCTGGAAGGAAATTATTTCAACAACTTCCTTGCCGAGAACAGCGGCTCACAGGAGAATATCTTCGTGGTTCCCTATGATGAGACCAGGACGGACTGGGGTCTGATCTTCTTCTGGTGGGGTCATCATTATGCGATGCAAAGAAAATTCAATACAGCTAATGGCCCATGGAACGGATTTTGCGCACTTCCTTCCTTTTACAAGTCATTCGATGAGGATGACCTCAGAAGAAACGGATGGATTACAGGACTGCAGTATTCTTCAACCGGTGAGGTTCTCCGATGCTCAGAAGAAAGTGCTCCTGAGCCTCTCGAGTTGACAGTGGACTTTGACAACATCTACGATCCGGAGGATAATGCAACTTATGATTACAAGAATGCACTTGAATATCACGGTGCACGGCTTGTTAAATGGGAAATAACAGCTCTTCCTGCCTGGTCTATGGGCAATGATATGGCTATTTACCGGTATGCCGACATCCTGATGCTTAAGGCTGAGGCACTTATGCGCAAGAACGGTGGTGCTGCAACACAGGAGGCAGTGGACCTGGTAAACGAGGTTCGCACCCGTGCATTTGAAAACCCATCAGGTCATCTTTATTCCCCGGGTACTCTTGATATGGACGCCCTTTTGGAGGAAAGAGGATGGGAGTTCTATTTTGAATTAACCCGCAGAAACGACCTTATACGTTTCGGCAAATTTGTCCGCGGTGAATGGGAATGGGCTGACCGTTCCAATGAAGGCGATTACAGGAATGTAATGCCAATACCGCAACCACGGATAAATGCAAACCCCAACCTGAACCAAAATCCGGGTTATTAGGTAGTTGTCCAGTTTTGGGATTGAAGGCCGCCCGGCTTTGCCCGGGCGGTTTTTTTGTTTCGTACCCGGGATTTTTATAACTTGTCTTCGCATAATTAAAGTATGAAAAATAATCATAACCAAATCCCGCAGAATCAGTAAACTGGAATACCAGAGTATTAATACCCCGGAAAACCTGAAAAATTTAAAATCCAAACTATGAAACCCCCATCAGGCTACGTCAGACAAAATAATATGTATAAAGCATGGGGGTTCCATCGGAATTGAAAAGCAAAATATCCTAATCATGAATTCGTAACATATTGTTAAATAAATTGATAACTATACTTTATACAGATGAAATCTATTACCTGTATGTTCCTTATCTCCTTTTTTGCCCTTTTATCATGCGGCAGGCAGCAACATAATCTTACCGTAATGACCTTTAACATAAGATTAGACACTCCTGCCGACGGTGAAAACCGGTGGACAGAACGCGTACCGGTAGTAAAGGCATATATGGATACAGCAGTCCCCGATATTGCAGGTATGCAGGAGGTGATGCACAACCAGTTAAATGACCTGCTTGATATCATGCCCGGCTACACTTATGTTGGAACAGGCAGGGATGACGGTAAAACCGGCGGGGAGTATTCACCTGTTTTTTACCGGGAGGAGAAGTTTAACCTGATGGATCACGGACAGTTCTGGCTTTCTGAAACTCCGGACGTGCCCGGCAGCAGAAGCTGGGACGCTGCAATAACAAGGATAGTCTCATGGGCAGCCCTGGAGGACAGGCGAAGCGGTAAGACAATCTATGTTTTCAACACACACTTTGATCACCGCGGAAAGGAAGCCAGGAGAGAAAGTGCAATGCTTATAAGCGGGAAAATCCGGGAGATTGCCGGCAATCATCCGGTAATACTGCTTGGTGACTTTAATATAACTAAGGGAAGCGAAGATTACGATTTCATGGAAGATAACTTTTCGGGCAAAAACGGACTTACAAATGCCGAACTCATTTCACAGGCACCCGTCACAAACACCGGATCGACATTTAACGGGTTCAGGACGGACACTGAACCACGGGTTATAGATTTTATCTTTGTTGATAATGATTTTTTTGATGTTTCGGCTTACAGGGTTGACAAGGTAACGGAAAACAACATTTTTATTTCCGATCACTGGCCTGTTGTGGCTGAACTTGTATACAAAAAGGCAAAATGATCCTGGTAATGTCAATTTGCAATAACCGTTTTTAGAATTATATTTGCCATCTTTTATTAAAAATTCAAATTATAAACAGATGAAGAGAGTATTAGTAGCAACCGGCGGGGGCGATTGTCCCGGATTGAATGCGGTGATAAGGGCAATAGTAAAAAGAGCTGCCAGGGAAAAAGACTGGGAGATCATAGGAAGTATAAACTCGTTTGACGGACTGCTGAAAGAGCCGACCGAAATAGTGGTGCTGGATGAGAAAGCGGTTTCGGGAATACATTTCAGGGGCGGTACCATTCTTGGGACTACAAATAAAGGCGGACCCTTTGAATGGCCGGTTAAAAACCTTGACGGCACCTGGGGAGCAGTGGACCGTTCGGAGGAAATGATGAGAAAACTTCAGTATATGGGTGTTGATGCGGTCATCAACATTGGTGGCGACGGATCACAAAGGATATCGCAAACTTTCTATGAAAAGGGGCTCAACATTATAGGTGTGCCGAAAACCATTGACAATGACCTGCCCTTTACCGATTTTACCTTCGGGTACCAGACTGCTGTGCAGATTGCCACGGAGGCAGTGGACAAGCTGGTTACCACGGCAGCCAGCCATAACCGCATACTGATCCTTGAGGTGATGGGAAGGGATGCCGGCTGGATAGCATTGAGTGCATCCATTGCAGGTGGAGCAGAGGTATGCCTGATCCCGGAAATTCCCTATGATATAGAAAAGGTTGCTTCAAGACTTGAGTCAAGGTTCTCGAGAGGAAAAGGTTTTGCCAATATCGTGGTAGCCGAGGGAGCCAAGCCAAAGGGCGGTGAACAATCAGGAGAAAAATCCACTGAAGTGGGATACAAAAATGTCAGACTCAGAGGGGCTTCTGCAAGACTTGAGGTCGAGCTTAAGCAGGCCGGTGTTACCGCCGATATCAGGGAAACTGTCCTTGGGCATCTGCAAAGAGGCGGCATTCCCGTGGCATACGACAGGATACTGGCAACCCAGTTTGGTGTAAAGGCATTCGAAATGGTACTGGAGGAAAGATTCGGAGAAATGGTGGCATACAGGCATCCGAATATAATTTCAATACCTCTTGTCGATGCCATACAGAAAAATAAATTTGTCACAGAAAATGCCAATCTTGTCAAAACAGCAAAAGGAATAGGAATTTCGCTGGGAGATTAGGTGGAACACTGACATGGAAGGTATGGCAAACAGGTATTCGCGGACTGCGTTTTATATGGGGTATGTTTTCTTTTTGTAAAAAACGGTTGTTTTTTTCATGTATGTTTCATTTTTTTTTACCTTTATTGAGTTTAATTTCCCTTTTAGCATAACAATTGTTTAAATCAAACCCAAAAAATGACTGCTATGGAAAATAACAAATTTAATTTTTCGGCCTTCTTCAAAGATTCACAGCAAGCCCTTCTGAAACCCGAAGAATATTTCAGCACCATGTCTACCGAAGGAGGATTCGGCCCTCCTGTAATTAAGGCTCTTATATACGGGTTTATTGCCGGAATTCTTAATCTTATCTGGAGCTTTCTCAATCTTAGCTATGCAGGAGGTGCATTTGGCGGGATGATGGGAGGTGCAGTCGGGGTGCTTGCATTAATATGGTCGGTAATAGGTGCATTGATCGGGCTGTTTATCGGCGCGGTAATAATCCTGATACTGGTTTCCATTGCAAGTGGTAAAACCGATTTTGAACCGATAGTTCATGTACAGGCAGCACTTTTGGTAATAATGCCGGTCTCGGCATTTATGAATGTTTTCTCGGCAGTTCATCCGGTAGTGGGCTCTCTGCTTTCACTTGCCGTTAACCTTTACCTCCTCTGGATGCTGTTCAATGCAATGACCAAAACTCTCGAAGCAAAGGCCGACACATCAAAAATCATCATGTTTGTGCTGGGTGGAATCCTGATCCTGTTTTTCTTTATAGGAATGGCAACAAGAAGGGCAGCAAGAACCTTCATGCAGGATTTTGATCCAAATGATTTCACAGGACAACTGGATACCAGGGCAGGTTCCCCTTCCGGGGAAAATACCTATAACGGTTTCCTGTCAGATTTT
>JAWODJ010000113.1:0-33707 GCA_046483315.1 Bacteroidales bacterium
CGGCCCCGGCAAAAAGAGGATCAAGGCTCAGGCTGTTAATATCCTGCTCTTCGCCGGACTGCCAGTTTTCAAAACTGATGGGAGCTATATAAAAAAACCTATTGAAGGGGTTTGCGGTTAATACTGCAACACCCGTCCTGCCATCAGTATACAGGTTATTATAGTCACTCTCCATGATTGCGTTTGCATAATCCCATTTGCCTATTGCCACATGAGCTTCATCCCACTCTTCGGGGCCTCTCCTTGCGTTATAGAAAACATTGTTCATGACGGTATCCGTTCCCGGATATTTGAAATAGGCATAGCTTTTATGTTCACTACTTTCAACATTGCCTGTGATATATACCGAGTTTCCAAGAATATGATTGTCTCCATCGGAGAGAATACCTACACTGGTCAGGTTGCTTGAAATACCATGCCCCAGCCGGATAGCATTGTTTTTTAAAATAACATCGCTATTATTGAGAAAAACACCTAAACCCCGGCCATTTTCACTTAAAAGATCTATCCCGTATATTATATTTTGTGCGATAGTATGCACTTCGCCATCATTCTCCATGAAGAATATTCCCGCAGCCCATATTTCGTCATTCCCTTCCCGCTTAGATTCAATCGATTGTATAGTGTTACCAATTACCTGCTGTCCGCCTGATGTGCCAGTTACAGCTATGCCCTTTAGGGAATGCCTGGGATAACCAAATTCGTACTCATACCTGGATCCCATACCGGCCAGGCCCTTTACATTATTATCTTCAATAATGTTTACACCATCTGTGCAGTCAATACCGGTAACTCCGCCTATGAGCATGCCGTTATTGAATAATCCTGAAACGGTATTTCCCTTTATTGTTACATTTCCTGCACTGCCGGATGAAATACCTCTTAAGATCTGGCTATTGGTTTCTGACGAGTTCTCATGGGTAATGTTTATGCTGTTTTCGATGTCATTGCTTCCAACCAGGTTGCTTTCAACAAGGATCTCATTGCCTGAAGAGATCTCTATTCCGGTGAAATTATGCCCGTAATCCATGGCAGCATGATTAAGTGTGAATGATCCGACACTATTGTTGCTGACCTGGGCATCACCAGATGTGGATAGACCTATACCATAGCTTGCCACATTTGCAGTGTTGGTGCAGTTGACACTGATTGATCCTGTTCCTGTGGCTGACCCTATTGTGTTACCGGTTTCAGTCCCTATCAGTGCATCTCCTCCGGCAAGATGTATACCCGTCCATATCCCCGGAAGGGAAACGGCATTTGTCGTACTGTGATACTGATGTGAGAAATTTGCAATTGTATTGCCCTGAACGGATGCCGGTATGATGGTGCCGGAGCTGATGTGTATGCCGGTAAACTTGTTTGCATAGTCTCCCGACACTGTCCATGCCGTACCTGTGCAACCTTGTGCGGAACCGCCGATGTAATTGTTATCAATAATGTGACCGTCACCTTCGCCCAGGTATATGCCATAATGCATATTTGAAGCCGTGGAGGTTCTTTCTGCCGTCTGGTAGAAATTATTGTTAACAATAGTCCATGCTGTAACTTTTTCCGGGGCATTTATACCACCTGAGGAATAATCAGGACTCCAGAAATTAAAAATGTTACAATTTGAGATTGTTACGTCCGATGCCATTCCTCCCGTCCAGGTATAACCGGTATCATGGTAAACATATATCCCGTTTGCCGGGGTATAGGATTCATCTCCTATATTGCAGTTATCGATCAGTATGTTGCTGCATCCCGAATTACCTGCTACTGTAAACCTGATGACACCGTCGTCCTGACTGCTTCCGTTTCCCTTCAGGTTACAGTAACGGATTATAATATCAGATGCATTACTGGATATGTGGAAGATATTACCGCTGCTGTTTTCAAGAGTAAGACTTACCACATCACCTGTGCCCCCGATACGGCCGTCAAAGGTGACGTTTGTGGAACCGTCAATATAGACAAGAGGAAATGAGCCATCATAAGAAATAGTGTGATGACCTCCGGAGGGTGTGACGGTTATGGAGCTGTAATTAGCACTGAATGAACCACTTTCAACGATAACCGAACTGCCGGTCTCGGTTATATCTGATATAACCTGCAGTTCAATATCCCCTGTCAGTGTTCCGTCCTGGACTGCCTGAAAGGCATCATAAAGAGTAGGGTAATCGCCGCCACTACCAACAGTTGTCTGCGAATTAAGCTCAAAGGATGCCAGATTGAGCGAGATGATGCATAAGAAACAGAGTAAAGTTTTTTTCATAGCTATATATAATTTAATATGTCAGTTAACTGGTTATGCCTCTCTTCAGAATGCCGGTATCCATAAAAAATATTATTCTTAAAATAAATACCTTCCGGGATAGTTATACCTTTAAAAAAGATATCACAAACTGGATTGAACAAAACAGATAAAAACATTTTTGTGTGAAATATGACACTGGCAAAAAAAGCTTGTGATCGACTAAATGATTTGCCTTTCAGATGTATCAAGCAAGCGATGAAAAGTGCTTGTTTGTTGACAAAATACAATGATTTTTAAGATTAAACAAATCATTTTTAATGTATTTTTGCACTGCCGGCAAACATGTTCAGATATAGCTTATTATGCGCACTATATTGCTAAATATATTGATATATAAATATTTACGTAACAATTGAATATTTATGGATGCCTCGTTTCTTGATTCCAGCCTTTTTAATTACCTGATCCTTCCCCTTCTCATATTTCTTTCAAGGGTAGCCGATGTTTCTATCGGTACGATAAGGATCATTTTTGTTTCAAAAGGAAAAAAATACCTGGCTCCGGTACTGGGTTTTTTTGAGATTCTGATATGGCTACTGGCTATTTCCAGGATAATGCAGAATCTGGACAACTACATCAACTATATTGCCTATGCAGGAGGGTTTGCTGCAGGCAACTACGTGGGGATGCTTCTTGAGGAAAAGATTGCAATCGGAGTTATGATAGTGAGGGTAATTACACAGAAACCGGCCGATGCGCTTATAGAAAAACTGAACAGAATGGGATGCGGCGTTACCAGTGTCGATGCGCGTGGCACCAAGGAGGATGTTCATGTAATATACACTGTTATCCACAGAAGTGAACTGAAAGATGTCATTGAAATAATCAAACAATATAATCCAAGAGCCTTCTATTCCGTTGAAGATGTGCGTCATGTGAATGAAGGAATCTTCCCCGTAAGGAAATCCCTGCTGGGCAGGTCACCGAACGGCAGTGCCTTCAGAAGGTGGAGGAAAGGAAAGTAGGAGGGGGGTCACATATTAATCAGTTCAACAATCTTTTCCAGCTCTGCGGCATCTGTATCGTCAAAATTAGCCAGCCCTTTACTGTCAATATCAAGAACAGCAATTATCTCACCTGCCGGATCCCTGACCGGCACGACTATTTCTGATTTTGACCTTGCATCACAGGCAATGTGTCCCGGAAATTTATCAATATCCTCCACAACAACAGTTTTTTTCTGCAGGACCGCTGCCCAGCATACTCCTTTGCCGTATTCAAGCTCCTGGCATGCAACAGGCCCCTGATACGGTCCGGCCACCAGCCTGTTACCCTGCAGAAAATAAAAGCCTGTCCAGAAAAATCCGTCCATTTTATGGTGCAGCACTGCACTGATGGAAGCCATCCGTGCCAGCCTGTTATCAGTCCTTTTTAAAAGATCTGCAAGCTGCTTTGTTATTCGCGCATATCTATTGCGTTTTTTCTCCTTATCAGACATAAAAAATATTATTTCTTTTTTGTAAAAATACCAAACGGATCAACAAATGTCTTAACAACTTTTTTGCTTTTCTTCGGATCACTTGGGATCATTGTCATAACCGGTATATCGGACCTGTTTATTATTTCATGCGCAAACTTGCCAATATAATGATCCCTGAAACCTGATTCCTGATGAGTCATGATCATGATCAGATCGGCATCAATATCCAGGGCATATCTAATAATTAGCTCATAGTCAGGGATATCGGACTTCTTAAAAAGCTTGATATTACAGGGCACTCCATTTTCCTCTATCATCTTCTTTGCCTTTTTCATTTTAGCGTATATGCGGCTCCTGGTAAGGCTGATGCCACCTGTAAGTACCGACACCATCCATATGGCGGAATTAAAATGAAGTCCGAATGATATTGCATTAAATACCTTCTCCCGGGTCTTTTTTGTAAGGTCAAGGGGAAGAACAATATTTTTCACTCCCAGGTTATGCTCCTTGCCTTTAATGGTAATTACCGGGCAGTTTGAATTAGCTATAACATGGCTGGAATTTGACCCTATAAACCTTTGAAGACCGTCATCAGCATCGTTTTTCCCCATAATAATAAACCTGGCCTTAACCTCGTCAGCCACTCTGAGAATCCTGTCATAAACCTTCCCTTTCTCAATTCTTACGGAAACCTTTAGTCCGAATTTTTCTGAGTACGATATCGCCAGTTCTTCCAGTTTTTTACTGACCTCTTCTTCAATTTTTTTCTCCTCTGCTTCTTTTCTGAACATGGAAGAGATTATATCAGTCGATTCAATAATATACAGAATTATTACTTCCGCATTCATGAATTTAGCAATACCCCTGGTTTGCTCAAGGGCTATCATTGATTGTTCGTGAAAATCAAGCGGTACAATGATTTTGTTTTTATTGTTACTCATATACTGTAATACTTAATAAAATTAGAGGACTAAAGATAGTGATTTATTCTTAGAGCACTTTATTGCCGCCTGTACTGAATACCCGGCCGCCGGAACAATAGTTCGCTATTATTGTTTAATTTATTTGCAATAAAAGTATTTTTGCAAATTATATGAGATTTCCGAAAGACATAAGCAAAACTGAAAGAACGACTTTTCTGTTCCATTTCATATATTCTTTCCTTGAAGGCATTATAAGCGGCATCCTGGTATTGAATGAATTTGTGTTCCTGAAAAGTCTCCAGGGGTCTCCCTACCAGGTCGGAGTGCTTTTCCAGTTCAGTATGGTAGTGCTTCTTGCAGCCATTTTCATTAATGAAATAGTGCATCGTGTAAAAAATAAGAAAAGACTTCTGAGAAGAACGGCAATCTTTACCCGCCTTCCTCTTTTACTGCTTATTTTTTTTCCACGGCATATCGGTGAGATGGGAGCTGATTCAATTTACCATTACATGTTCCTGCTCATTTTTCTTGTTTATTATCTTGCCTCGCCGCTTATTTTTCCTTCAATTAACATTCTGCTCAAACAAAATTATTCAACTGAAAATTTTGGCAGGCTGTATTCATATGCCACATCTGCAAAAAAAATAACCACCCTTGCTTCAACATTTCTTTTTGGCCTGCTGCTTGACAATGACCCGTATGCCTTTATATACATATACCCGCTTGTTGCCGTTCTGGGCATTCTTTCCATATATATGCTTACCTCCATATCTTTTAATCATACAGATGAAACCGGGAACAGCGTCATAAAAAGAAGAATTTTTTCATCTGCACTGCAAAGAGTTGCCGATATATTCAAAACAAACAGGCCCTATCTCCATTACCAGATTGGTTTTATGCTTTACGGACTGGCTTTTATGGGTACAAATTCGGTAATTACCATATTTTATGATCGTGCAGTAGGATTGAATTATTCAAGCGTGGCATTTTATAAAAATTTCTATAACCTTATAGCCATTTTTCTCCTGCCGGTCATTGGCAGGATGCTTGCCGATACTGACCCGAGAAAATTTGCTGCGCTTACTTACGGTTCACTGGCCATGTACCTTCTTTCTTTTCCGATGACCCTTGTATTTCCTGTTTATATCGAGGTTTTCGGCCTGCAGATTTATTATCTTCTTTTGGCCGGTGTATTATTCAACAGCGTTTTTATTTCAACAATGGCCATTTCATGGAGTATAGGCTCGGCTTATTTCTGTAATCGAAATGAAGCAGGTGATTACCAGTCCATTCACCTATCGCTCACAGGGGTAAGAGCCCTGTTTATGCCACTTGTGGGAATTTTTATTTATGAAATGGCAGGATTTTCATTCACATTTGCTCTCGGAGCAACCTTTCTCCTTGCAGGAATAGTTCTCATGTTCTGGTCTTATAAAAAATACAGGCTGAATAGCCAGATTGTAACAAAGGCTGAAAAAGACCATCCATAATACGTGACAAGATTATCGATAAATAAAAACAGGCGAAGATCTCTCTTCGCCTGCCCTGGTGATTCAGCTGAGGCTCGAACTCAGGACCCCATCCTTAAAAGGGATGTGCTCTACCAACTGAGCTACTGAATCATCCTTATATTATTTTAAAACGACTGCAAAGATAATATCTTATATTTTTATCGCAAAGTTTTTCTTTTTTAAATTACCCTGTTTGCCTTGCAATTCTTGTAAATACTGTCCCCATTATTATCAGACAGCCAGATTAGTGTTATTAATCAGGGTCAGGATGTGATTTTAGTGCCGGACAGGCAAAAGAAAAGCAGGATGTGATTTTCGTGCCGGGCAGGCAAAGGAAAAGCAGAATATGATTTCTTTCAGGCTGTGGGTAAATAGGAAGATTTCATTTAAATTTGATGACTGTTAATAATAATTACACACTTTTAAAAAAACTCAAAAGGGTGAAAGACAAAGTTGTTATAATTACCGGGGCTTCATCGGGGATCGGACTGGCCTGTGCATGGGAGTTTGCCATAAAAGGATATTGTGTTGTGCTTGCGGCACGCAGCGCCAATCTCATAGATAGAGCTGCAGGGGAGATGAAAGAACAGGGACTGGAGGCTTTTCCGGTCAAAACTGATGTATCTGAAGAAGAAGATTGCAAAAATCTTATTGACAGCACAGTAAAAAAATACGGGCGCATTGATGTTTTAATAAACAACGCAGGTATCTCAATGAGGGCTCTCTTTAATGATGCAGATTTACTTGTATTGAAGAAAGTTATGGATATAAATTTCTGGGGTACTGTTTATTGCACTAAATATGCCCTGCCTTATCTGCTTGATTCAGGGGGTTCTGTAACAGGTGTTTCATCCATTGCAGGATACCATGGCCTGCCGGGACGCACAGGTTATTCTGCATCAAAATTTGCCATTCATGGTTTTCTGGAAGCATTGAGGATCGAAACCCTTTACAAGGGACTGCATGTACTGATAGCTGCGCCCGGATTTACCTCGTCAAATATCCGGAAAACCGCGCTTGCAGCCGACGGTACGGTACAGGGAGAATCGCCGAGGGCAGAAGAAAGAATGATGCCTGCCCGGGAGGTGGCAAAACACATATACCGGTCAATAGTCAAAAGAAAGCGTTCCCTTATCCTTACCCGGCAGGGAAAAACAACAGTGATGCTAAAGAAAATTGCTCCCGGATTGCTGGACAGGATGGTTTATAAACATCTTGCAGAAGAACCTGATTCACCATTTAAAAACTGAATTGCCATGTATTCTCACGAAACCCGCATAAGAGTCAGATATGGAGAGACTGATGCCATGGGAGTAGTATATTACGGAGTATACCCGCTCTACTATGAAACCGGCAGAACCGAAATGATGCGTCACCTGGGCTTCACCTACCGCGAAATGGAAGAGATGGGCATTATCATGCCGGTTATCTCTATGAATTGCCGTTACCGTAAACCCGCCCGGTATGATGACCTGCTTACAATAAAAACAATAGTTAAAAAGATGCCCGAAACAAAAATTTTGTTCGATTATGAAATCTACAATGAACAAAAAGAGCTTGTCAATGAGGGGCAGACAACACTTGTTTTCCTTGACAGTGAGAAAGGCCGCCCGGTGAGAATTCCCGGATTCCTGAAATCGGTACTTGAGCCAATCTTTAGGTAAATTGAAGACTTACAGGCATTAAATTAATTTTTATAACTATCTGATATCTTTTTCATGATCCTTTGTAATGAATCACTTTCAGGATCGTCTTGATACTGAAAAGTACCTTTTACAAAAATGTTTCTAAACCAAAACCATTACTAAAATGAAAAAGATCGTAATAATCATGGCCCTGGCAATTATGCCTCTTGCACTCTCTGCACAGGAAGATGCGGTAGAACGTGTTTTTTCGAAATATGCCGGTTCGGAAGGCCTTACCAGTCTTCAGATATCAAAAGGAATGTTCAGCATGCTTGCCAACATGGATAAGGGTGATGAAGAAATGAAAAAGCTTGCTTCGTCAGTCAACTCCGTATACATCCTTCATGCTCCCAAAGAACTCGTTAAGATAAACGGTTATAATTTTTATAATGAGATTATAAATGACCTTCCGGTGGAAAAATACGAAGAACTGATGAGGGTGAACAGCTCTGATCAGCAGGTTATTTTCCTGGCTGATGAGTACGATGGTATTATAAGGGAATTATTAATGATAGTGGGAGGGGACGATGACAATGTGCTTATATGTATAAAAGGAAATATGGATATAAAGCATCTCTCTTCGTTATCACATATTAATGCCCCCGGGATGGATCAATTTATGAATTTGGAATAAAGAAGAGTGCAAGCATATAAAAATTGATTTTTTTGTGTAATTAATCTTTGTTGAAGTCGTCAGTAAAATGGATGCAGACCGGTTCAAAATTGAAATAATGCCCTTAAAAAACAAACTATACCGGTTTGCTTACAGGATGCTGGATGACAGTGATGAGGCCCAGGATGCAGTGCAGGAAGTGTTCATTAAATTATGGAATAACAGAAACCGGCTTGCTGCCCTTAATTCGGCAGAAGCATTCTCCATAAAGATTATGAAGAATCATTGCCTTGACAGGATAAAAGCCAGAAGGACAGTTTCAATAGAGCAGACGAAAAGTCTTTTTTTTGAAGCCGATGAAGAAACGGGCGTGGAGAAACAGGTTGAACTAAAAGATTCATTGAAATATATCAGACGTCTGATATCAGCTTTACCGGAACAACAAAAGATGATAATACAATTACGCGATATTGAAGGCTATGAATTTGATGAAATAGAACAGGCACTGGATATTAGTGTTAATACAATAAGGGTAAACCTTTCACGTGCCAGGAAGAGTATTAGAGATAACTACATTAAAGCAGTTAATAATGGAACTGAAAAAAGTAAAAGCTTTACTGACTGACTATTACGAGGGAAAAACGAGCAGGGAAGAAGAGGCCTTGCTGTCCGAATTTTTTATTGAAGGGAAAGTGCCTTCTGAACTGGAGGCTGACCGGATGCTCTTCCTGTCAATTGATGAATCTGCACATGAAGAGTTACCTGATGATCAGTTTGATGAAAAACTGTTTGCAGAAATTGAAAAGGTTGATAATAAAAAAGAGGATGGCAGAGTCAGGAGAATGCTTTATGCAATTTCAGGAGTAGCTGCCGGAATACTTCTGCTGGCAGGCAGTTATTTCTTTATTTTCGAGAAAGAGGTTGATCAATTTGTCTATGCGGACACGGAATACACTGATGAAGAAACCATGCTCGCCTATGAAGAGGCAAAAGGTGCGCTACTGCTGGTTTCACAGGTAATGAATACAGGCACCGAACAGCTCGGGGCATTGTCAAAGATGTCTGATGCTGCAAATGATCTTAAAATGATAAATAAGTTTCATCAGGGAACAAACGAGTTGCAGGTACTTTCAAAATTTGATGAAACAGTAACAGGCCTCAGATCAGGTAAACCGGGAGAGAACAATTAAAAAATAAGACACAGGTGCTGGTATTTCAAAACATGTAGCTGTAAGATACAATTAACCATTTAAACAACATAATATTTTCCAATGCAACAACAAATAAACAAGGATATGAGAAAATTACTGTTTTTTATCACATTGATCATTATACCGGTCTGCGTAAACGCCCAGGTCAGTCCGGTAGACAGGCTGTTCGAAAAATATTCCGGACAGGAGGGATATACTTCCGTATATATTTCCAAATATATGTTCAGCTTATTCTCCGATATTGAGAATGAGAATGAAGATAAGGAACTTGAAAATATTTTAGGAAAGTTAACGGGTATCAGGATCCTTGCATCTGAGGAGGCCAGGGAAACCGGTGTGAATTTCTTTACTGAGATCATGAATGATCTTCCTGTAACTGAATACCAGGAACTTATGGTAGTGAAGGAAAAGGATCAGGATTTTAAATTTCTGATAAGGGAGAAGGACGGCATTATTTCAGAATTACTTATGATTGCAGGCGGGAAGTCAAATAATGCCCTCATCAGTATACAGGGGAATATTGACCTTAATACTATTTCGAAGCTTTCAAAATCTATGAATATAGAGGGACTGGATGGACTCGAAAAGATTGAATAGGCAGATAACAAAAATATCTCTTTGTGAGATTAAAAAAATTAATCTACTTTTGATTTTTGCCTTATAAACTAATTTACTGTCATATGATCCGTCCGGTCAGGTATTTAACAGCCGCACTCTTTTTACTTACCATAGCTGTATCTTGTACATCAGAGCCCAAAAAAAGCTTTGAAGATGAGGTTCGTCATCTATATCAGGATGAAAGGGGCTTTTTTTATATTAAAATCCCGCCCGCACTGCTAACCCTCGGCCTGAAGATGACAGAAGACCAGGAAATGATAGATTTCTTTGGTGATGCAAGCCAGGTCGGGATCCTTTCCTTCGGAGAGGGAATAGAGGGAGTAGAAAACCCGGCACTGGTAAAAATACTTGAAGATATGTTAAGCCGCTATGATTATGAAGATTTGATACGTATAGCGGATCAAGACAGGATTGTCAGCATAAAAATCAAAGAAAGCAGCAGTAAAATATCAGATATGGTTACAATCGTTTCTGAAACTCAGGGTCAGGTCATGGCAATTACCCTTTCGGGGGAAATAAATATAGAGACTGTTTTGGAGATGGCGGCGGACTTTGATTATGATATGCTTATGAACATGCATGCCATGGGCAGGAGATAAGCTTTTTATTTATTGGGAAACACTCCTGGTACAGGCAGGTTAAAGAATCATTCAGAGATTAGAATCAGAATCCTAAGGTACCGCTTTCATTTCAATAACAGTTATTTCAGGCGGCATCCCGATCCGCCCCGGAAAAGCAATATACCCCAGTCCGCGATTAACATAGAGATACTGGTCATTCTCCACAAATAACCCGCCCCATCGCGGATACTTGAATTTACCGGGACTCCAGCTAAAATTCCCTATTTCAATGCCCACTTGCATACCATGCGTATGACCCGATAAAGTGAGTTCTATATCAGTTTTTCCTATCACTTCGGCGTCCCAGTGGCTGGGGTCATGTGAAAGCAGAATCTGAAAAGGGAACTCCTCTGTTCCTTTCATTGCCTGCTTAAGGTCACCGTAAACGGGAAAGGGAGGATCACCCCAGTTTTCAACCCCAATAACGGCAATCTTATCGCCGTTTAAAGAAATGCTGTCCCATGAATTCATTAAAAGCCGGAATCCGATATCTTCCTGGGCAGTCAGCATATCCTGCATATTCTCTTCCTTTGCCAGGGCGGTTTTCCACTGGTAATAATCGCCGTAATCATGGTTACCAAGAATACTGTATTTCCCGAAAGGTGCGTCCATTTGAGCAAGTACATCAATGAAGCCGTCAAGTTCAGCAGTGAAATTGTTTACCAGGTCGCCGGTAAAAAAGATAACATCGGGGTTTTGCCTGTTGACAATGTCAACTGCACGCCTGACCTGCTTCCCGTAGCCATAAAAACTGCCAATATGGAGATCAGAAATGTGAACAATCCTGAACCCGTCAAAAGAACCGGGTAGGTTACTGAATTCAAGTGTTTTATTGACTACACGAAAATCAAAACGCCCTATTGCCACACCATATATGACAGCCATAAAAGGTATTATTGCAATAACAATCCCGACCCGGCTGAAGAACTTGCTTCGGCCGGTGTATGTTTCCCCGGAAGGGATGTTATTAACACTGAAAAGCCGCGATATTCCTTTAACAACCTTTGTGGCCATATGAACAATATCATCCAGAAAGTGAAATATTATGAATACCAGCTTGGGCAAGTAAAACAACAAGGTGAAGGCAATAATATAATAATAACCGTTGAAGACCTGGGGTCGGGGCTCAACAGGCCTGAAAAAGACCGCAAAAATAACCAGGGCAACCAGCAGGGAAGGTATAAACCAGTAAAGGGCCCTGAATAAAAACCTGATGGATTTGTTGACAGGCTTGTTAAACAAAACTTTAAGCCCCTTGTAGGCATAAAGGTCCGTCAAAATGACAAAAAGGGCAAACACTAAAACAGGAATCATTTAACTGAAAATTTTCTGATTAAAAATAAACAGGCAAAACAGGACTTTGTTGCATGATCCTGAACATAAAAAAACAAAAAGAGGTGAAATATTCCACCTCTTGATGAATTAAGATGCAATTATGACGGCTATTTAAGATCTTTTTTTGCAAGATAGAAATCGATCATCTCATAATCACTTTTAACCCTCTCCTCCATATCATCAACTGTTTTTGGAGGAGGTACAATGGCCTTGTCTCCTGGCTGCCAGTTAAGCGGCAGGGCAACCTTATGTTTATGAGCGGTCTGCAGTGCCTTCAGCGCCCGGATGATCTCATCCATGCTACGTCCTATATTCAGCGGATAATACATAATAAGTCTCACAATACCTTCCGGATCTATTATAAAGACTGCACGGACTGCTGATGTTTCACTTTCGCCGGGCTGAAGCATTCCATAAAGCTTTGATACCTTCATATCGATATCGGCAACTATAGGGAACTTCATGAGAATTCCCATCTTCTCCTTTACGTTGTTTACCCAGGCAATATGAGAGTGAATGCTGTCAATGCTGAGCCCCATAAGCTTTGTATTCATTGCCCTGAATTCATCTTCCTTAAGGGCAAAACCTGACATTTCTGTTGTACATACCGGTGTGAAGTCTGCGGGATGAGAAAAAAGAATTACCCAGCTACCCGTGTTGTACTCTGAAAATTTGAGTGGACCCGTTGTTGTCATTGCATCGAAATCAGGCGCAAAATCACCTATCCGTGGCATTACGCTTACTGTTTCCTGTTGTTCCATAATAATTTTGTTTAATTAAATTAATAAAATTGAGTATATGATTTGAGGTTAACGGTAAAATAACTTTAAACCCACTAACCATTGCTGTTAATTAATTAACAAAATAAGATATATTTTGTTCAGTCTAAATATGAATATTTCTTATTTAGGAGTGAATGCTATTATTGATAACTATATGTTTACCCGGCAGACAGATAATAATCAATAAAATACATCCCAGAATTTAATTTCAACCGGCGAAATAATGCCAAGTTTATCAAGGTATTCCGGAGTATCAATTGATTCAATATAGTCCCTGGCCGTGACTATGGATTCGATGCTCATCAGAACCTTTACCCGGTCGGGATAATCAAATTCCCGGAAAATATTCTCTACCCTTAATCCCGCCTGCATCCGTTTTGGTTCATTGTCACCAAAAGCCTTATACCATTTCTTAAAATCTTTGATTTTGTATATTACAGATAAATAGATCATTATATTCTGAATTAATTTATTAACAATATATCAATATTAGCCTTTTGTGTCGAAAATTAAAAGTAATTAATTAATTTTAATTTCTTTAATTTAGGAAGCTTATGCTTAATAATAAAAAACCGATACCGCTGTCTTATTGTAATTAATCAGGATATTGAAATATTAATTCTTTTTATTAATATTGGTAAATGATTTTTATAACCAATCAGATTCCGGCAGGTCAAAACTGTTGTTAAAAGAAAAAGTTATAATTTATATCAAGGTAAGGTATCAGCAAAATTGCCTCTTTAGCTCAGCTGGTCAGAGCAGCTGTTTCGTAAACAGCAGGTCGCGGGTTCGAGTCCCGTGAGAGGCTTCACCGGCGGGAGTAGCTCAGTGGCAGAGCATCAGCTTCCCAAGCTGAGGGTCGCGGGTTCGATCCCCGTTTCCCGCTCATCGGAATACAGCCACCTGCATAGTTATGTTGCAGGTGGTTTATTATTTGCGAACTATCTACACATAAGGATAGTAAAAACCTGGCCAGGAAGGAGGCATACAGAGATTACCGGCCTAAAATACCTGCAGAAATTGATTGAGGGGATAATCTCCTGTCCGCCGGAAGGCAGAAGCATTGTATAATAATTTAAGGCAGCCGTGTAAAACAGCTGCCTTAAATTATTTAATGACAAAGCGGTGGTTTAACCTCTCGCTATATTAGTTTTCAGGAGTTACATAGTTATGCTCACCGGGTTCTCCCTGCCATTGCAGGAAGGGATGAGTAAATTCTGCAATATCCCATATATTTACAAAATCCCATCCAATAAAGGTTTCTTGTTGCATCATTTCTTCATGAGTTTTTCCTTCTCCTCCGTCACTGGTCCCTTGCTCGGAGGTTTCAGTATTCCAGTAACTGCTGGTTACTGATGCCGTTTCCCAGTTGGTAATACCAATGAGACCGCCCAAATTTTCATGTATCTCTCCGGAAACCCAGCCGGTGGAATAACTGTTTTCAACAGCTCCCTCATTATTTCCCACCAGGCCCCCTGCCACATCAAGTGCACCGGCTTCTGCATTTGAATATGAATTCAATATTGACGACCCTTCTCCGTTCCATCCCACCAGTCCACCGACCGTTTGATCGCCATAAAGGAATCCAATAGAATATGAGTTATCTATAACTGCACCATTATCATTAATCCCTGCAAGACCCCCTGCATACTGACCCATATAACTCTCAATGAACGCATCAGCGTATGAATTACTGATGAGTGCATTAGCACCAGTATTGTGCCCTGTTATACCGCCAATATTGCTATCTCCCATAATATCCCCTGTTACAAAGACATTATCTATCACAGAGTTATTGTTTAACCCTGCCACGCCTCCGATGCTGCTGGAACCATAGATATAAGCATTTTCAATGCCAAGATTCCGGATAACAGCTCCGGTGGCATATCCGAATAAACCCAGGTTACCTTCTCCTGAACGGTCAATCATTAAATTATAAAGAACGTAATCACCACCATCATAACTGCCGGTAAAGGATACTTCACTATCTCCGATCGGCATCCAGCCCGGGCCTTCGGATTCATTAAACGGCTCAAGATCAATATCTGCCTCCTGCCTGAAATAAGCATCCGGGTAATTTCTGACATTGTAAAGATGTTCATGAGCAGTAACAATATACGGATCTCCCTCTGTGCCTGACCCTCCTGCAAATTCTTGAATTTCTATGCAGCGGACGGCAAACCCGCTCCACTTGTGGTAGTCACCGTGGAGCACATACTCGTAGTCGTAAGACATTTCCCAGCCCCTGGCGTTCACATCATCGCTCTCGGTACTACTCCACCAGCGGCCGTTGCTGCCCACATCGTTATAGGTACCACCACCGTAGCGGCTACCGCCCGGAAGAGCCGAGAAGTCGTACTCATCGGTAGCACCGGTGTTGGGGCTTTCCCAGCGGGGGTGGGCATCGGGGTCGGTACGGGTGCTTTTCAGCTTACCGCCGGCAATGCTTTCACCCCCGGCATAATCTGTCAGGTTTGACCACTCCGTATCGGTAGGCAGGCGCCAGCCCGTGGGGCAGAGGTTACCCGTTTCAACGGCGTACCAGTTGTAGAATGCGCCATACGCTTCGAGAACCTCAGCATCCGAGTTCAGCCCATCAATACTTGCATGGGGGTAAATGGCATAGGCGCCGGTGGTAAGTTCTGACCATTCGGTATCGGAATGCCCCGTTGGAATGTCCGTGCCATCGTTGTACTTGGTGGTTCTGAGGTTCTCGGCCATCCAAACCTGCGTTCCTATTTTAACCACGTCGTAAACATTCCCTTCTATATCCTCCACTGTAGGCAATACCCTGAAAGTTGCTGCCAGGGTTTTTGGGCCGGTAATATTGTTTGTAAAGGTATATGTCCCTATCCCGGTACCCTCGTCGATGCTTACGTTGCCCAGCACACTGATCCCGCCGAGAGTGACATCATCTATCTCGTAACCGCTGTCAGGAGATATGGTGAACACCTGTATTTCATCCCTTTCGAGAATAATTTCACCCTCAGGATCCATGCTGCCGCCATCACCTGATGTTGCCGTAATTATGTTATCGGTATAGAAGATCTTTTCTTCCCCGTATCCTGAACCAGCCTTGTTTGTAGCGTAGGCCCTTAAATAGTAAAGGAGTCCGGGAGAAAGACCTGTAACAGCGCTGGTAAAGGCACCAGGCCCGTTTTCCTCTTCAGTGATTCCCTCGTTTGCACTTACCCTCGGCCCGGGAGATGTACCCCAAACCAGTCCGCGACCTGTCACCTCAGCAAAACCATCTTCAAGCACTTCACCATTCCCTGTTGCCGAATCGGTTGAAATATCAGTTATCTCACCTGTTGACACAACGGGAACAACTGCAAAGACCGTGGTAACTGTTGTCACCTGCTCTGTCACCTGGAAAAGACCGGCTTCCTGTTGAAATTCATCAAACCCGTAAACAGTAAATCCGCCCAGCAGCTTACTGCCCCCGTCTTTTGTGTATATCTCCGTTATGTCCGGAGTGAGATAAAAAATATCATTCCCCGGAGACTTGGCCGAAGATCTTTCTGCAATGGCAAAGCCCCCACGGGTACTCTTGGTCGCCGGACTCATGATGCTCATTCTCACACTGTCGGCAGTGATATACAGATAATCGGAGACAGGATCGTTCTTTTGTGAAGAAAAACCACCAACGGCAAAGCCTCCCCTGGAACCTTTTGCCAGCAAGGTATCATATGCAAATTGTGCCAGTCCGGGAGTTAGTGAGAGATAATCATTTTCACCGCCCTTTTGCGAAGAAAACCCTCCAACAGCAAAACCACCGCGGGATCCTTTGGATTCATCTTCCTGGTCAATGCTGAACCTCAGATACCCTGGATCAACCCGCATAAATTCGGGTCCTTCGCCTTTTGCTGCAGAAAAACCTCCTACGGCAAAACCTCCCCTTGAGCCCTTCTCATTTTCAGAATCATCTATATATACCCTAACGCTGTCGCCTCCCGCAACCAGGTAGTCATTTGAAAGGTATGACTTTGAAGGGGAGAACCCTCCAACAGCAAAACCTCCACGTGTACCTTTTACCAATCCCTGCTCAAGAAATATTTCAGTTCCCTGGGGACTAATATTAATATAATCAGGAGATCCACTCTTGGCAGCAGAAAAACCTCCCACGGCAAAGCCGCCCCGGGAGCCCTTGGAACCATCAAGGTCTGTAATATCATCAATGTTTACACCTACAAAGCCGGGGTCAACCCTTAAATATTCAACACCTTGCCCCTGCTTCTGTGAGGAGAAACCTCCAACGGCAAAACCGCCCCGGGAGCCCTTGGATGTTCCTTCGCCGACATTTATCTCCACACCGGACTCGTACACGGCAAAAACAACCTCGCCTGAACTGTTCTTTACCTGGAAAACAGCCTCCTCCGGATCATGCCAGGAACCTGATTGCATTGAATAGGAGCGGGCAGAGGCTGCATGCATGGCAAAAGGAACATGCATCATCTGCTGAACCCCCATGAGCCTGAACTCCCCTTCATTGTTAATATCTATCTCTACGGCCAGGTAAAGATCGTTTGCACCCCAGTCAATATCACCAGGGGCATCGGTCAAGCTGCTTTCTGTAACAGTACCATGACCTATTATGACGGTAAAAAGCCCCCTGACATCGGTATCCGTTATGTGAACCTCCTGGTAAAGATGCTCTTCGGTCAGCTCCGGACTCCCGAGTATGGAAAACCTTACAGAAATATCTGTTTCCGATATCTCCCTGCCATTCTCATCAAGAGCCACAGCCTGGTAACTTATTCCGTCAGCAAAATCCTGTGACCGGGAGAGAGTGAGAAAAATCGAAAAAAACAGTAATATGGTTGTTAACTTCTTCATTTTCATGATTTTTTCAAGTGACATTGCTGTTACAATGGTGTGGTAAACTCTATCTGCTGTCCGTAACCTGTGCCGGTACGGTTAACTGCATATGCCCTTATATAATATGTTGTTCCGGCATCAAGTCCCGTAAGGTTGACCGTGTAAACCCCGTCAACCATGGTGCCTGCCTCTGCCTTTGTCCCTGATGTCAGGGTCGGTGCACCGGCCTCACCATAAACAACACCGAATTCTGTTATCTCTGCTCCGCCTGCCCTCAAAACAATACCCCCTGAGCTCGCTGCTTCTGAAGTCAATCCTGTAATATCAGAGGTGACAAGTACCGGGACCGATTCAAACAAGGTCGAAACAAACGTACCCTCTTCGCTTACTGTAAAAAGCCTGTCAATTATATCATCCTCCCTGTTGAACACCGAAAAACCGTCCGGCAGGTTTTTGCTGTTCTCCTTCAGGTATACACTTGTGCCCTCCGGTGCCACATAAAACACATCCTGATCCTTCCCCTTCGAATCATCTCTCTCAACAACGGCAAAACCCCCGCGCCCTTCATTGTCCTCAATATATACCCTTGCACTGTCAGCCGAGAGACTGAAATAATCGGCTATGCCCGTGCTCTTCTGGGAAGAGAACCCGCCTACGGCAAAACCACCGCGCGAACCCTTTGCAGAATCTTCATTCAGCAAAAATTGTGTGCCCGTGGGAGTGATAAACATATAATCAATGGTATCGGATTGCTTCTGGGATGAAAAACCTCCCACGGCAAAACCACCCCGGGAACCCTTGGAACCGTCCTGGTTAATATTAACCCTTACATATCCCGGCTCAATTCTGATAAACTCAAATCCTTCTCCCTGTTTCTGCGATGAAAAACCCCCGACAGCAAAACCTCCCCTTGAACCCTTTAAATCAGGTGTGTCGTCTATGAAAACACGTACACTGTCTTTGTTGACAGTTAAATAGTCGGTAACAAGATCACTCTTTGCAGCAGTAAAACCCCCGACGGCAAAACCTCCACGCGAACCCTTTACTGCGGAAAGCTCATCTTCATTAAACTGAAACAGGGCACTGCCAGGGGTGAGATGAAAATAATCAGGTACTTCCTCCTGTTTCTGTGCCGTGAAACCACCAACGGCAAAACCACCTCGCGAACCCTTCGAACCATCAGGATCATCAGTGTCATCAATGGTTATCCGTACAGACCCGGGATCGACCCTCAGATATTCAACCCTTTCTCCCTGCTTCTGCGCCGAGAAGCCACCAACTGCAAATCCTCCCCGTGACCCCTTGCTTTCTTCCTCATCTATGTTTATAACAACACCAGACTCGTAAACAGCAAATACTGTATCTCCCTGGCTGTTGAGAACTGAAAATATGGCTTTATCCGCCTCTTGACCCTCTTCCGCCTGTATTGTAGAAGGAGTTCCGGCCGAATGGGCACGAAAGGCAAAGGGAACAGCCATCATTTGCTGTATATCCATGGTTATATATGATCCATCGCGCTCAATATCGATTTCAACCTTCAGAAAAAGCTTTTCAACACCCCAGGAAATGCCGGCAAGATTATCATACAGTCCTTCACCTGTATCATCACCATGACCTATAACCAGGGAAAACATCCCGAAAGGATCTGTATGGGCCAGATGGGTCTCCTGGTAAAGCAATTCCCCTTCAGGAGTGCTTTCCATAATGGAAAAACGTACGTCAAATTGTTTGTCCCCTATAATGTTCCAATCAGCATCAGTGCCGACAATCTCATTCCCGTCCGAATCAAGAGCCACAGCCTGGTAGTTGATGCCATCAGCTACCTGTGAGATGCCGGAAAAGTGAAACACAACAAAAAGCAGCAGTGTAATAGTAATGGTTCTCATATCTTAATAATTTATTAGTTGCTATTATGCTTAGATTAAATGATTCGATATAAATTCAGGGTTTATAATTTTGTGTAACCGGTTTTACAGCAATATAAGTTTCCGGGTGCTCCTTTGTCCGTCTGAGATTACCGTAACAAAGTATATGCCCGCGGGAAGAAACTGAAGATTAAGTGTGACGTGAGACACCATAAAATCCTGCCGGTAATAGACACGCTTGCCATATATGCTTACAATGGAAATGTCAAACGAATTAACCGCATCTTCAAGCAATATGTCAACATGGTCCCTTGCAGGATTGGGATACATCCCAAAACCGGCACCAGGATTAATATGATCACCGGGCACAAGAGGAGAGGAGAGAACCGAGGGGTGATCAATGGCCTGCTGAAAACCCTGCCTTAATATCAGCAGATCATCAGAAAAAACTTCTGCACCGGGTGGCTGACCGATGGTTTGCCTCAACAGAAAACCTTCATTATATCCGGTAGTACCCGCAATGCCAATGACAGACCTTATAATCTCCTGACCCTCTATAGGTAAAAAAACCATCAGGTTCAACAGTAAAATAAAAACCCTGATCCGTATCATGATGTATAATATTAAGTGAGATTGGTATAATGTTATTATATGTAAGATTGAGGAGATAAATGTAAATAAATTTTACCGATCGGAGAGTTTATTCATGATTTTTTTTTAAACAGATTATGATGCTGATTAAATGGAAAATAGCACATATACAGTTAAAAACTTATAAAATCCGATTGTTCTCGCTAATATTATTTTAATCACCTTAATCTGCAAGTAACCGATATTTGTAACTATTTTTGCATCCTTAAGACAGTTCAGGTAATAAACTATCCGGGGGTAGAACCTCTGAGAATTTCTCAGATTCAATCATGATAAAAATGAAACCCTGTCAGAATACAAAGATTTAACTGTTTATAACCCATTATGAAAGTAGAGCTTATAACAATCGGGAACGAACTGCTTTCCGGCCACACCACAGACACAAATTCTGCATGGATGGCTAAACAGCTAAGTGATATGGGAATTCTCACAAGCCGTATTACTTCGGTATCTGATTCATTTGACAATCTTGTGAGTATACTTGAGGAGGCAGGAAAGAGGGCAGATATAATAATTATGACCGGGGGGCTGGGGCCGACCAGTGATGATATTACCAAACCGGCACTTTGCAGCTTCTTTGAAACCAGGCTTGTTTTCAGGCCTGACATATTTGAACATATTAAGTCATTGCTATCTCAAAGGAGCTGCAGTATCAACGACCATAACCACAGACAGGCTGAAATACCTGAATCAGCCACTGCATTAAAGAATGATCTGGGCACTGCTCCCGGATTATGGTTTGAAAAAGAGGGTAAAATCTTCATCAGTCTGCCGGGTGTTCCATTTGAAATGAAGGAATTGATAAACAAAAGAGTAATCCCGGAACTTCGGAAGATATTTAGTTTTCCAGTAATTTATTTTAAGACAGTTATAACCCAGGGCAGTTTTGAGGCACATCTTGCTGAGGAATTAAAAGATTTTGAAGCGGAATTACCTGAAAATATGACTCTTGCATACCTTCCGTCACCTGGTATAATCAGGCTTCGCTTTGCAATAACAGGTGATGAAATTGAAAAGCTTAAAATTGAAACAGGCAGACAAATAGAAAAACTATGGCAAATTATTCCTGAATATATAGTGGGCTTTGATGATGACACTCTTGAAAAGATTGTAGGAGAATTACTTACAGAAAGGAAACAGACCCTGTCAGTTGCCGAAAGTTGTACGGGGGGGACCATTGCATCGATGATTACCGGTGTGCCCGGCAGCTCTGCATACTTCAAGGGCGGGATAGTGGCATATTCAAATGAAATCAAGAGAGATCAATTAGCCATAGACAACTCACTTATTAATAAATATGGTGCTGTAAGTAAACAAATAGTTGAAGACATGGCGACCAATACAAGGTTGCTTTTCAATACGGATTATTCAATTGCTGTCAGCGGAATAGCCGGCCCCTCAGGTGGATCTGAGGATAAACCTGTCGGAACAACCTGGATTGCTGTGTCAAGCAACAAAATTACTCGTTCTTATATGTTCAGATTTGGAGATAACCGTCAGAGAAACATTCAGAAGGCCTCTGTGAGTGCACTCAATCTACTCAGGAAATTAATTTTGGAAGAGCTGCAGGTTATTAATTGATAATATCCATATTTATAATAAATTACTATTTTTGAATAAAGTGTTAATTTAAATTTATACCAGACTAAAGTACTTTAATTCCAGGAACTGATTCCGCGATAAGCAAAAAAATTAATCTTTTTTCTTATTTACTTAAAAAAAATATCAATTAATTTGATAAAGTCAATAAAAATAACGACTTTTGCGCTCTGTTAAAAAAACAGATTTAAAAATAAATAATATAATGTCACGAGTTTGTCAGGTTACCGGAAAGCGACTGATGGTGGGTAACAATGTTTCCCATTCCAAAAGAAGAACAAAAAGGAGATTTTATCCCAACCTTTTTACAAGGAAGTTTTACTATCAGGAAGAGGATCGATGGGTTACATTGCGTGTTTCGGCTTCAGGCATCAGACTTATCAATAAAAAAGGATTGCATGCCGTCCTGAAAGAGGCCAAAAGCAATGGCTATATCAATGTATATTAAGAAAAATAATTATAATCATGGCTAAAAAAGGCAACAGGGTACAAATTATTCTTGAATGCACTGAACATAAGGAAAGTGGAATGCCAGGAACCTCAAGGTATATTTCCACTAAGAATAAAAAGAATACTCCTGACAGGCTGGAAATAAAAAAATATAATCCTGTCCTGAAAAAAATGACTGTACATCGCGAAATCAAATAAAGGTAAACTAATATGGCAAAGAAAGTTGTTGCTTCTCTTAAAAAAGCTGATTCAAAAAACCTGGTCAAGGTTGTAAAGATGGTAAAATCTGAAAAATCAGGAGCCTATACTTTCAGGGAAGATATAGTGGGTAAAGAATTTACAGGAGAATTTTTTAAGAATAAATAAGTCCGGGCTTATTCTTTACAGGTTGCAAGCTTTCTTTTTTTGAAAAAAGAAGGCTTTTTTTATTATTAACGGAAATAAACAATGGCTGCCTTTAAGTTATTTTCAGGAAAAGAAAAAAAAGACACCCTGGACAGGGGACTGGAGAAAACCAAAGAATCGGTATTCCGAAAACTCTCCAGGGCAGTAGTGGGAAAATCACGTATTGACGATGATGTTCTGGATAACCTGGAAGAGGTTTTGATAAGTTCAGATGTGGGAGTAAATACCACACTCAAGATAATTGACAAAATATCTGCACGGGCAGCAAAAGACAAGTTCCTTGGCACAGACGAACTAAACAATATCCTGAGAGAAGAAATAATCTCTCTTCTCGAAGAAAACGAAACAGATTCCTTTTCTGAGCCAGAAGCACCCGAAGGTGAAAAACCTTATGTAATAATGGTTGTTGGAGTTAACGGTGTTGGTAAAACAACAACTATCGGGAAACTGGCATACAAATTTAAGAACAGGGGGAAAAAAGTGGTGCTTGGTGCGGCTGATACTTTCAGGGCAGCAGCAATAGAACAGCTTGATATATGGGCAGAAAGAGCAGGTGTTCCGGTAATAAAGCAAAAAATTGGTTCAGATCCGGCCTCGGTGGCATTCGACACTCTTACATCTGCAAAGGCAAACGGGGCGGATATAGCCATCATAGATACGGCAGGCAGGTTACATAATAAAATGAACCTGATGAATGAACTTGGAAAGGTTAAAAAGGTCATGCAAAAAGTAATTCCCGGCGCTCCTCATGAAATACTACTCATCCTTGACGGCTCAACAGGACAAAATGCCTTTGAGCAGGCCAGGCAATTTACTGCAGTTACAGAGGTAAACGCAATTGCACTTACCAAACTTGACGGTACTGCAAAAGGTGGTGTGGTAATAGGAATATCTGATCAGTTCAAGATTCCCGTCAAATATATAGGAATGGGAGAAAAACCTGAAGACCTGATAAAATTTGACAGAAGAAAATTTGTAACATCTCTCTTTCAGTGATTAAGTAGTTGACCATACTTAAAAATTTACCTGCAAATCCCTGTTTTATTATAAATTCAAAAAACACGGCCGTGAGGATTAATATTATTACCATGGGCTGTTCAAAGAACCTGGTTGATTCCGAAAATATGATGGCCGGGTTTGCAGAAGCAGGATGGCATGTTGAATTTGATGCTGCTTTATCAGGTCAGGATGTTGTTATTATAAATACATGTGGCTTTATTCATGATGCCAGGGAGGAATCTATTGATAAGATTCTTGAACTGGCAGATGCAAAAACCAGGGGAGACATTCAAAAAATATTCGTTGTTGGTTGCTTGTCAGAAATTTATAAAGAAGAATTGCGCATGGAACTGCCCGAAGCTGATCATATTTTTGGTGTTAATGCAACAGATGAAATACGCAGAATATTTAATCTCGATAAAAATCAATGTTCCCGGGAGAAAAGGGTGCTTTCAACTCCCTCACATTATGCATACCTGAAAATATCTGAAGGCTGTGACAGAAGATGTTCCTTCTGCATAATCCCTGAAATAAGAGGCAGTTATATTTCCCGTACGGTTGAAAGCCTGGTTGATGAGGCCAAAATGCTTGCCGGCAGAGGAGTAAGAGAACTTATCCTTGTGGCCCAGGATCTCACATTTTATGGTAATGACCTGTATGGGAAAAATATGCTTGCCGTCCTGTTGAAAAAACTTGAAAAAGTAAAAGGAATTGAATGGATCCGGCTTCATTATGCGTTTCCGGCAGATTTTCCCGATGATGTTCCCGGCATTATGAAAGAAAGCCATATTATTTGCAGTTACCTCGATATTCCTCTTCAGCACATTTCCGATAATATGCTGAAGAAAATGCGCCGGGGGATAAACAAGGAAAAAACAATCAACCTGATAAATAAAATAAGGAAAGAAGTTCCGGGAATTGCATTGCGTACCACACTGCTTACCGGTCATCCGGGAGAAACAGAAAAGGATTTCTCTGAACTGAAGGAATTTGTTAAAAGTGCCCGGTTTGAACGACTGGGAATATTTCCCTATTCACACGAAGAAAACACATATTCATACCGGAATTTCAGGGATGATATCACAGATATTGAAAAAAAACGAAGGGTTTCCGAAATAATGGATATTCAACAGGATATTTCCCTGGAGTTAAACAAAAATAAAATTGGAGATATTTTTAAAGTGCTGATTGACAGGGAAGACGAAGAATTTTACTTTGGGAGGACAGAATTTGATTCACCCGAGGTAGACAACGAGGTAATAATAAAAAAAACCGGGATTTTGAATCCCGGAAGCTTTTATTTGGTAAGAATCACCGGAGCAGATGAATTTGATCTGTACGCCAATGTGGTATACTAAACAGATTTGATACGATAATCTGAAAAACGCTCCCAAAGAAGAGTTTTTCAGATATGTAAATTCATTTTTTTATTTTCTCCCTGGTTTCACCCTTTTTGTTTTCAACTGTTATTTTAATACTTTCTGTTTTCTTGGTGTATCCTACAAGCAGCACATCACCTTCTTTAAGCTCCGATTTAATTATTACCTCTGCAAGAGGATCTTCAAGGTATTTCTGAATTGATCTCTTCAACGGCCTTGCTCCAAATTGCACATCATAACCTTTATCAGCCACATAATCTTTTGCTGCAGGTGAGATTTTAACCTTGTAACCAAGATCCTCCATTCTTTGATACAGACCCTTTAGTTCAATATCGATTATTTTGTGAATATCCTCTTTATTAAGGTGATTAAAGGTAATAACATCGTCAACCCGGTTAAGAAATTCAGGTGCAAATGCTTTTTTAAGGGCTTTATGTATAATGCCCTTCATATGCTCGTTGGAAGACGACTCCCTGGCACTGGTCGAAAAGCCAATACCCTGTCCAAAATCCTTTATCTGCCTTGTACCAATATTGGAAGTCATAATAACAATAGTATTCTTGAAATCAACCTTTCTTCCCAGGCTGTCGGTAAGCTGTCCTTCATCCAGTACCTGAAGAAGGATGTTGAATACGTCGGGATGAGCTTTTTCAATTTCATCAAAAAGAACCACGGAGTAAGGATGCCTCCTGACTTTCTCTGTAAGCTGTCCTCCTTCTTCATACCCTATATAACCGGGAGGAGCACCAACAAGTCTTGAGACCGAAAATTTTTCCATATATTCACTCATATCAATGCGGACAAGGTTGTTTGCACTTTCAAAAAGATATTCTGCAAGGACCTTTGCAAGTTGTGTTTTTCCAACTCCGGTCGGGCCGAGAAAGAAGAACGAACCTATCGGTTTGTTGGGATCCTTGAGTCCCGCACGATTTCTTTGTATTGATTTGACAATATTGCCAATAGCTTCATCCTGTCCGACTACCCTGTTTTTAATCTCTTTGCCCATATTCAGTAATCTTACACCTTCCGACTGGGCAACTCTCTGAACCGGAACACCGGTCATCATAGCAACAACTTCGGCAACTTTGTCATCATCAACCAGTTGCCGGTTTTTTGATAATTCCTTTTCCCATTTTTGCTTTTCACTGTCAAGAAGATCAAGAAGTTCCTTTTCTTTATCCCGCTGGCGGGCTGCCAGTTCAAAATTCTGATTCTTTACAGCCTTGACTTTTTCCTGCCTGGTATTATCTATAAGATCTTCAAGTTCCAGTATTCTTTCAGGCACCACAATATTGGAAATATGAACTCGTGACCCTGATTCATCAAGTGCATCAATAGCCTTGTCAGGTAAATGACGGTCGGATATGTAACGACCGGTCAGACTTACACATGCCTGTATTGCTTCCGGTGTGTAGTAAACATTGTGATGGTCCTCATACCTCTCTTTTATATTATTGAGTATCTCAATGGTTTCATCGGCGCTGGTTGGTTCGACCATTATTTTCTGGAACCTTCGTTCCAGTGCACCGTCTTTTTCAATATGTTGCCTGTATTCATCAAGAGTAGTAGCTCCTATACACTGAATTTCTCCGCGCGCAAGAGCAGGTTTAAGCATATTGGCAGCATCAAGCGACCCTGTTGCACCGCCGGCTCCTACGATCGTATGGATTTCATCAATAAAAAGAATTATCTGGTTAGTCTTGGCCAGTTCATTCAGAATGGCCTTGATTCTCTCCTCAAACTGCCCCCTGTATTTTGTGCCTGCCACAATAGAAGCCAGATCAAGGGTGACAACACGCTTTCCAAAAAGAACCCTGGATACCTTTTTTTGAACTATCCTCAGGGCAAGACCTTCGACAATAGCCGATTTCCCCACGCCGGGATCACCTATCAGTATAGGATTATTCTTTTTTCGGCGGCTGAGTATCTGGGCAAGACGCTCAATCTCGTTCAATCTGCCAACAATGGGATCGAGCCGGTTTTCTTCAGCAGCTTTTGTCAGATCAATTCCAAAATTATCCAGAACAGGGGTTTCGGAACCGGATTTACCTGCGGGATTCTGAGCAGGTTTGCTTCCTCCGAAAGGACCTTTTACATCATCATCATCATCATTTGGAAACTCTGCCTTTGCTTCACGCTGCTTCTGGTCAAATTCATCCTTAAAAACAAAATAGTCTATATTTTCGTTTTCAAGTAACTGGGTTACCATATTTGTTTCATCCTTGAGAATGGCAAGAATAAGGTGTCCGGTATCTATTGTTTCACTTCTTAATGATCTGGCTTCAAGATATACAAGCTTCAAAACCCTTTCTGCTGTTTTAAGAAGAGGAATATTCTCTGTTTCTGCGGGGTTTAGTTCTGTTTTTGTCCTTAAATGATCTTCAATATTTTTTCTTATTACGGCAAGATCCAGGCCCATGGATACAAGTATATCTATGGCAACACCCTCACCATCTCTCAATATTCCAAGGAATATATGCTCTGAGCTTATATTCCTGTTCCCCAATCTTATGGCCTCCTCCCGACTATATGATAAAACATCTTTAACTCTTTGTGAAAATTTTGCATCCATAATTCAATAATAGTCAGATATTCAATTAGATTTATTAATATTAAACACTACAAAGTTAATAATAAATTATGAAGAAACACCCATCCTGATGTTTTCACACCGAAACATCAGGGGTATTGTTCATGACCAAAAATAATAAATATGAACAGTTGAACAGGATGTTAATAATTATGAGATTCATCAGGAAAATTTTTGACATATTATAGCTAAATTAGCGCTCGATTTTGCAGATATATTGTTTGCATTTACATTATGTAAACGTTTAGGCATAACTATTGTTTTATACATCTGGCCAAAATCATTTTCAAACCCAAATATTATTATGGCTGAAGCAGATAGATTATTTAAAGTTAACATTGAAGAGGAAATGAAATCAGCCTACATTGATTATTCAATGTCGGTAATCGTTTCCAGGGCTCTTCCTGATGTAAGGGATGGTTTAAAACCGGTACACAGGAGAGTGCTTTTTGGTATGTCAGAGCTAGGTATCCTGTCAAACAGGGGGCACAAGAAATCGGCAAGAATAGTGGGAGAGGTTCTCGGAAAGTATCATCCTCATGGTGATTCATCAGTTTATGAAGCCATGGTGCGAATGGCACAGATATGGTCACTGAGATATCCCCTGGTGGACGGCCAGGGGAACTTTGGTTCGGTCGATGGCGACAGTCCGGCAGCAATGAGGTATACAGAGGCCAGGCTCAGAAAGATAGCTGAAGAAACACTGGCCGATATGGATAAAAATACAGTTGATTTTCAGTTAAATTTTGACGACACCCTTAAAGAACCAACTGTACTCCCGACCAGAATTCCAACTCTTCTGATTAACGGTACATCGGGAATTGCTGTGGGAATGGCTACCAATATGCCTCCGCACAATCTTACAGAAACTATCGATGCAATAACTGCATTTATAGATAACAATGACATCGAAGCAGATGAGCTGATGAAATACATCACAGGTCCTGATTTCCCAACCGGTGCAATAATCTATGGAATGCAGGGTATAAAAGATGCATATGAAACCGGGAAAGGCAGAATTGTAGTCAGGGCAAGAACGGAAATTGAATCAACCCCTACAGGGCGTGCAAAAATAATAGTTACCGAGATACCATACCTTGTCAATAAGGCCGAACTAATACGGAAAACAGCAGAACTAATCAATGAAAAGAAACTGGAGGGTATATCATATATCAATGATGAATCTGACCGGACTGGTATGCGCATTGTAATAATTCTGAAAAAGGAGGCGGTAGCAAATGTAGTATTAAATAATCTCTACAAATACACACAACTGCAAACCAGTTTTAGTGTTAATAATATAGCCCTGGTTAACGGCCGACCCAGGATGCTTAATTTAAAGCAGATAATCTCTTATTTTGTAAAACACCGTCATGAAGTAGTTGTCCGTCGCACCCGCTATGACCTTGATCAATCAGAGAAAAAGGCTCATATTCTTGAGGGATTGTTAATTGCCTTAGATCATCTGGATGAGGTGATCCGACTGATCCGTGCATCCAAAACCCCTGATGAAGCCAAAGATGCACTGATGAAGAACTTTGACCTTACTGAAGTCCAGTCAAAAGCCATACTTGATATGAGGCTCCAAAGGCTTACAGGACTGGAAAGGGAGAAAATAAAGGAAGAATACAGGGAGCTCATGGAACTTATTGAATACCTGAAAAAGGTTCTGGAAAGCGAGGATTTGAGAATGCAGATAATCAAGGATGAACTTCAGGATATCAAGAATAGGTTCGGAGATAAACGAAGAACAGAAATTATTCCTGATGAAGGTGAATTCAATCCGGAAGATTTCTATGCTGATGATGAAGTAGTAATAACAATATCTCACCTGGGGTATATAAAGAGGACGGCGCTGACCGATTACCGTACTCAAAAACGGGGAGGCGTTGGGGCAAGAGGCAGCAGTACCCGGGAAGAAGATTTCCTGGAACACCTGTTTGTTGCCACAATGCACAATACCATTCTATTTTTTACCGAAAAAGGGAAATGTTACTGGCTTAAGGTTTACGAGATACCTGAAGGGACCAAGACATCTAAAGGCCGTGCAATACAGAACATAATAAATATAGAGCCTGATGATAAAATCAGAACTTTCATTAACGTTAAAGATCTAACTGACCCTGAATTTATTAAGAATAATTATATTCTTTTATGTACTGCCCGTGGTACTATTAAAAAGACCGCTGTTGAGGCATATTCCAGGCCAAGGACTAACGGGATTAATGCAATAAATGTAAGGGAAGGTGATTACCTTATTGAAGCCAAATTAACAGGAGGAAATGCAGAAGTTGTTATAGCAGTTCGTTCAGGCAGGGCAATCAGGTTTCCCGAATCATATGTCAGACCTATGGGCAGAACTGCCGGTGGTGTAAGAGGAATAACCATGGCTAATGAAGATGACAGGGTTGTAGGTATGATTTGTGTCGAAGAAGAAAAGGAAGATGTTCTTGTGGTATCTGAGAATGGATATGGTAAACGCTCATTAATAGCTGATTACAGAATAACCAACAGGGGAGGGAAGGGGGTAAAAACAATAAATATTACTGAAAAAACGGGCAGGCTGATAAATATCAAAGGAGTTATTGATACTGATGACCTTATGGTAATAACCAAATCAGGTACCACCATCAGACTTGAGGTCAGTAAGATCAGGACAACAGGCCGTACAACACAGGGAGTAAGGTTAATAAACCTTCGCGAGGGGGAAAATGTTGCATCTGTCGCCATTGTTGAAGAAAATGAATCAGAAGATCTGATTCTTCCTGAAACTGATATCGCTGAAAATGAGACTGATAATTAACTTTGTTGTTTTTGGCAGGAAATTTGAGTTTATTTAAAATATGCAGTACATTTGAAAGTTCATCTTTTGAAGTAATCTGGTTATTTGAATATATTTTAAATTTTAAATTTTTATATTATGAGACGATTTTTCTTTATTTTATTTGCAATTATTGGGTTTTCTTCCTTTGTGAGGTCACAGGCACCGCCTCAGACACAGCAGGGAATAACATCTGAATCTGTTGAAAAAAGGCTTGAAAAAAGTAACTCGAGAATAGAACAGGAAAAACACCGACAAAAATCAAAAACATGGGTTGACAGAGGTATAGTTTTCCAGGACATTTTTGATGTGAATATCCAGTTTTTGTATTTCGGTATGACCGAGGATGAGTTAAGGCTATTTATGGGAGATCCTGATGAGGTTCGGACAGAGGAGACAGAAACCGGGACCAGGGATGTTTTGGTATATGAAAACATTAATATCTTTTTTGAAAACGGACAGCTAACCGGATGGGAAGAAACAGAAAAGATACATGAAGCCCCCCTTGAAGAAGCTTATTCATCATTCCAGAAGGCCATTGAAATTGAAGAAACTGGAGAAGATCCCGGATTTTTTCAGCGTATTTTCAGCGGGAATCAGGAGCGCCGTATTCAAGATGCATATCTCCGGCTTCACGGACAATTCATAAGTCAGGCAGTGCTTGAATATGAAAATTCTGAATATGAAGCAGCATTTAATTCATTTAAAAGTTCAGTGGAAATAGCTGATTCTCCATACTATGAAGAACCCCTTGATACCTCGCTGGTTTTTAACACAGGATTTGTAGCTTCTCTGGCCGGAAAGCATGAAGAGGCTATCGAATATCTTTCCCGTGCCAAGGAGATGGGTTATGAAGAAGGCAATGTATATGTGCTTATTAAAGATTCATATACAGAACTTGGTGATTCTACTCGTGCTGAACAGGTATTGCAGGAAGGGTTTGAGGCTTTTCCAAATGATAACGCTATTCTCGTGGAGCTGGTTAACTTTTATATTAATTCAGATAATGCTGAAGCCGCACTTAATTACCTGCAGCTGGCAAAAGAACAGGAACCCGAAAATCCATCATTTCATTTCGCCGAAGGTATGTTATACGAGAGGATGGGAGATCCAGAAACAGCGAAGGAAGCATATCAGAGATCCATTGATCTGAATCCTGAGTTTTTTGATGCCAACTACAATATGGGTGTGTTATACTACAATGAAGCTGTCAAAATGCTTGAGGAAGCAAATGAGTTAACGGATAATGTTGAATACGAAAAAGCTAGAGACGAAGCTTTCGAGGCTCTTGACAAATCAATACCCTATCTTGAAAAGGCTCATGTTGCCAGGCCTGAAGATCAGGATACAATGGAAACACTACGGATTTTATACTACCGCCTGGGATATGAAGAGAAGCTGGAAGAGATGAACCGTAAACTTGGCAGAGAGGGTGAAGAATAGGTTGAAACGAAAACTGTAAATAATCGATAGATTGAAAAGGCCGGAGTAAATCCGGCTTTTTTATTTCATAAAAAGCCTTAATTCCCGGTAATATTATACAAAAACACAGGAAACAGGGAATTCAGAAATCTTTGGAAAAAGGATGAAACAAATATGGTAACCCAGTTGCTTGAAAATGAAAATATAAAGATGGGAGCAGGGATTTTAAATTATAACTAATTCTATTTAACATAATATTAATTATAGGACAAACAAAGGGAAATGGCGGCCAGGCCTGAAAGGCACGGTTAAAGTAGAATCAGTTATCGAGGCTGATGCTGAGCATATAGAAGCGCAGTCCTGTATAATTCGTTCGCAACCAGACGCTGATTATCCTTGAGAACGGCAGCCCGATAACGATGCAGATTTTTACAAATAAATATTGTCAACTACAATTACTCTTCTATGATTTGTTCAATACGTTCGACTAATTCTATTGAATGAGGATATAGTCTCAAAACGGTATCTTCATCGAAATCAAAGAAATCATTGTAATCCCCTTTATGCCTTTTCTCAAATAATTCAGTAAAATGCTTTGCAAGGTCTCTTTCTATTATTCCCGTTTTCACAAAATGCTCTCCAAATTTCTGTCGCACTCCAGGATGACTGGAGACCGCAATATTATTTTTTAACAGTAATGCACCAACAGCATAAAAACAAGCATAATACATCCTGTTTATTGCAGTATTCCAAAATTTATTCTTAATATGCGTCTTGACTTCCTCAATTGTACCCCGTGCAAGTTCAATACGATATTTTATATAATCTTCAGGTTTATACTCGGTCATAACAGTTTCCCTTCTTGCATTACATTTTGGTAGAAAGGAGTGATTTTATATTTTGTATTCCATTCTTTCTCGCTATAGATCAATGGGCTAATCACCTCTCCAATATCAAACTCAAGGTCATATAAAGGATAAGTTATTTCTTGTTCATCTTCAAGAGATATTTTGTCCTTATTCAGCAATATTATTAAATCCCAGTCGGATTCACTACTAGCTGTACCCTTAGCCCGTGAACCGTATAAATAAATTTTTGCTAAAGGATCGCGTTCTTTAACAATTTCCTTAATTTGTGTTAAAATCTTTTTCTCGAAATTTTTCATAACCCAAAAATAGTCAAAAACTATCTATAATACACCTGACTAACTTATTATTCTCTCGATAATTATGTAAAGTGATATAAAATATGAAAAGACATAATTGAAACCAGTTGTTCACTCCACACCCATTTTGCTCGCTTCGCTTCACAAAAAGAGTGTTCCGTAATGCAGGATCCGGCAAAGGAGTAAAACTTTTTTCCTGCCCATTAATATAACCTGATAAATTCTGCTTTTCCCCTCACCTCACCCGCCAACCAGCAAGACCAAGGTCTGGAGTCAATCGGATTAGATCTCTTCCTGTAGAGCCTGTAAAGCAGTCTTGACAGTCAATCCGGATGAGGGGAACACAGAATTTATACCAAAGTGTTATATGATTGCTATATTAACATAATGCAATCCATTATATGACAAACAAAGGGAAATTATGGCCAGGCCTGAAAGGCATGGTTAACATAAAATCAGTTATCGCGGCTGACTCTGGGCCTGTCGAAGCACAACCCGGTATAATCCGGTCGCAGCCGGCGCTGAG
>JAWODJ010000121.1:0-22480 GCA_046483315.1 Bacteroidales bacterium
GAATACTTAAACCAAGCATTTATGATTTTCCGGAAACCGGCAATAATATTTATCCTGGCCTTTTTATTATCACCTGCAATTTTCCCGCAGCAAGGAAATATTGAGGGTATTGTTTCAGACAAGGTCACAGAAGAGCGCATTCCCTTTGCAACAATATCTATTTATGCGGCCGGCGCAAACGAACCGGTTACGGGAGATGTATCAGACAGGGAGGGGAATTTTAATATAGGAGACCTGCAATATGGCAGTTACAGACTGGTTATTTCATTTATTGGATATAAATCAAAAGAGATTTCCAAAGTATCTGTAAATCAGGAGTCGCCGTCGGTAAATCTTGGCATGGTAACCCTGAACCAGGTAACAACCGATCTTGAAGAGGTTGAAGTCACCGCCATGGCACGCACATCATCATCCCGTATTGACCGTACCACCTACAGGGCATCGGATTTTGAAACGGCCAGGGGTGGAACGGCATCTGATGTTCTTAACAGGTTGCCTTCCGTCTCTGTCGACCCCGATGGAATTGTTTCGGTAAGAGGGACATCGGATTTCATTGTTTATCTAAACGGCAGGCCGACAAATATGGACCCTTCAATGCTCCTCGCCCAGGTTTCGGCAAATTCTGTCGAGACCATAGAGATAATTACCGTACCCGGTGCCAGATATGATGCCCAGGGTGCAGGAGGAATAATAAATATCAATACCCGCAGAACCGGAATTGAAGGGTTGTCAGTATCAGCAAACCTTCTTGGCGGAGCTGCTCCCTGGGGAGAAAGAACTGACCGGTATAGCGGCTATGACATGAACAACGATATGTATGGCAGCAGCCTCGACCTTCTTTACAACAGGGATGATATTTCTCTGTACAGCAATCTCTATTACAACAACAGGAACACCAACGGGGTCAGAAACGGCAATGCCCGGATCCTTCAGGGTAACGGCGATTACTATACCCTTGAAGGCAGCGGAGCAAGGCCTGAGTTCCATGAAAGCTATTCGGCAAATGCCGGACTGGCAATTAAGCTGACAGAAAGATCCAGCCTGGAAGCTTCATATTTCTGGGCCAACAGAAGCGAGAGAAGGTCAGCATTCTATCTTTATCGCGGAGAAGGTCTGACGGAGGTACCTGATTATGCAGACGACACCGATTACTGGACTTACAATCCCAATGTTGGCGACCGTCTCGGAATTATCCATAATGCAACAATTGATTACAGCCTTGACCTCGAAAACAATGCAGAATTTAATATAATGGCATCCTATGAAAGGTCTGAGCTGCGTCGTGACCTCAGCAATCCTAATTACAACTATGATGAGGCAACTGATAATATAACAACCATACAAAGGCACTTTCTGCAATCCGACGACACACCTCTTGACGGATACAGGTTTTATGTTGATTACATGAAGGAGTTTGACAACGGGCACAGTCTTGGAGCGGGTTTTCAGCCAAATTACCTGAGCAACAGGGGGTCTTTCAGCTACGACACCCTTAATGTTCCCGCAAATACATGGGGTTCATACAGCAGCCTGGAGAATGATTTTGATCTTAAAAGGGGAATCTATGCTGCCTATGTAAATTACATGGGTAATATTGACAATTTTGATTTTATGGCCGGTCTCAGAATGGAATATACCGATCAGGTGATGGATATCAGGAACCCGGAGTACTTTAATCTGTTTGACAGGGAGACCAAATCAAGCTATAGCCTGAGTGCGGCGGACTGGTTTCCGACACTTCATCTTGCATATAAGGCCTTTGAAAATGATGAGATCACATTTGCTGCCAGCAGGAGGATAAACAGGCCACAGACACAAAACATGGCACCATTCCTTTACAGGAGACATCATGAGGTGTACGAGGTCGGTGACCCTGCACTCGAGCCTGAATACCTGACCAGTTTTGAGCTCTCCTACCTGAAAAGACTTGGTAACCAGAATTTCACGCTAACCGGGTTCTACCGGGATACAGACAATGCTGTTTTCCGTATCTATACCGTTTACGGTGAAGAGAACATATTGATACGCAGCTACACCAATGCCGGCAATTCCAAAGCTCTGGGGGCAGAGCTCAATACAAACCTTGCTATTGGATCAGTAGCCAGGCTTTTCGTTGGCGGATCAATATATAATTTCAATGTAAGCGGAGAATTCTTCGGATATCGTGAGGACAACACCAGTACTAACTGGAGCCTTAACGGAAACATGAATATTTTTCTATCACGGTCTCTTCGCTTTGTCTTTGATTTCGACTGGAGGTCAGCCACCGTCTCTGCCCAGGGTGCCAGTGAAATGTACTTTATCAGCGGCGCCGCCCTTAATTATTCGCCGCGTCAACTGCAGGGATGGAATCTGTCGGTCAGGGCACTTGACATATTGGGTACAAACGTCACTAACTGGTCCACCCGGGCCTATAACAGCAACAGGCAACAGATATTCTTCCAGGAGACCGATTATGACCGTTACGGTCCGATAGTCGAGCTTGGAATAACATATTCATTCAATATTAACGGCCGCAACCTTAAAAGGGATGTGGACACCTTCGGGGAAGAGCAGTTTTAGCACAGGCATACCCGCTGAGGAATCGTACCGTTTTTTGAACATTCCCTGCCGGTATGCTGTTACTACAATAAACCAAAATGGCAGGGTTATGATAAGGTTATTAATGATACTGACGGTTTTAATTATTATACCCGGTATTATATTCACCCAAAATCCCAAGGATATGAGCTTAAAAAATAAGACGGCACAGGAAAATGACCCGGGAGAATACATGATAAACAAAAGCGACAATGAGTGGAAAGAGGCACTGGAGCCACATCAGTTTGATATACTGAGACGAGCCGCTACCGAAAGGGCCTTTACAGGACTGTACTATAATAACAGGAAACCGGGTATATATTATTCGGCCGCAACCGGCCAGCCTCTGTTTGCATCCGATGCCAAATATGATTCAGGCTGCGGATGGCCCAGCTTTTTCGAACCTATAGTTTCGGGAGCCATTCTTTACCGGAAAGACAGGTCCGCCGGCATGATCCGGACAGAGATAATTGACTCATCAAGCGGTTCTCATTTGGGACATGTCTTTGATGACGGCCCGCCGCCCACGGGTCTCCGGTACTGCATGAACAGTGCTGCAATGATATTTGTCGGCCTGGAAGAGGATGCGCCGGACATTGTGAAAGATTATATGACAAATTATGCCTCTGATGAAGAGAAAAAGGCGGTAAAGGACTTCATAGAATCAAAATAACTACAACTCCTTTTCCAGCTCCTCCAGAGGTCTTCCTTTTGTTTCCGGCACAAAGAATTTAACCCATAGCAGCTGAAGAACCATCATTCCGCAAAAAATGCCGAATATAACCTGCGGAGCCAGGGCATCGGCCATGACAGGGAAAAACAAAGTTATCAGCGCGGCAAAGAACCAGTGTGTGAAGCTTCCGAGGGACTGGCCGAAAGCCCTTTGTTTGTTAGGAAATATTTCACTTATAAAGACCCATATCACAGCACCCTGTCCGACAGCATGAGCAGCAATGAAGGCAAAAATAGTGAACGGTACAATGCCGTAGGTCTGTGATGAAAATGCCCAGGCAGTCAGCCCCAGTGATGCTATGTATCCAAAGGAGCCAATATACAGTAAGGTACGACGTCCCAGACGATCAATAAGCCACAAACCAATAAATGTAAAGATAAGATTGGTAATGCCTATCCCGACCGATTGCAAAAGGGCAGCCTGAGACCCGAGTCCTGTCATTTCAAAAATGCGCGGCGCAAAATACAGAACGGCATTGATCCCGGATAGCTGGTTGAAGAATGCAATAAAAAACGCCAGAAAAATAGGTGTCAGCAGGCTCCTGGAAAAAAATTTCCTGCTTATTTGCTTTTTGTTTCCCGAGGCCTCAACTTCATTTACGAGAAGGTTTAATTCATCAGGGCTCAATTCGGGATTGGTTTTTCGGAACACTGACATTCCGCCTTCCCTGTCCTTTTTTTGTATAATCAGCCAACGGGGACTTTCGGGAATTCCAAGGCAGAAAAGTGCAAAAATAAGAGCGGGTATTGCTTCAACCCCCAGCATCCAGCGCCAGGCTTGCTCACCAATCCCGGCAAGCAATGAATTGGAAAGAAAAGCAACAAGGATGCCAAATACAATATTGAACTGGAACATCCCCGCCAGTCTCCCCCGGTATTTGGGAGGGGCGATTTCAGAAATAAACATCGGTGCCGCCACAGTCGATATCCCAATACCCAGTCCACCGATAAACCGGGAGATCATAAATATGTAAACATCAGGTGCAAGTGCCGATCCGAAAGCAGATAAAAGGTAAAGAACGCCAATCCACAAAAGCGTCTTTTGCCGGCCGAAATAATGGGCAGGCCAGCCACCGGTCAATGATCCGAGTACAGTGCCCCAAAGGGCCATGCTGATAGCCAGTCCGTGCAACGAACTATCCAGTCCCCAAAGTGTTTGAATGGACTGCTCAGCACCGGAAATAACAACTGTGTCAAATCCAAAGAGAAAACCCGCGAGAGAGGCCACCACGGCACTTTTGTATAAAAAAAACCTGCTTCCCATTTTTACAGTATTTGTCAGTAATTTTATAAGACTTATATCCCGGGGTTAATCAACCAGATTGTAATATCCCGGATTATTAATTATCTGCAGGCCAAAATAAAAAATAATAATGGACTAAATGCATTTCACCGTCATATTTTTAAGTTCAGTTTTTATTATTTTTGCTTTGACAATGCACCTTCACGATCCCGGGTCCGTTGAAAAGTCAGAAAAACCAGCCAGGTATGAGACCGGCACCTGATAATAAAGCAATTTTCCGCTTTTACGAAGAATTGAATGATTTTCTGCCTGCAGGAAAGCGGAAAAAAGAAAAAATCTACGCATTTAATGGCAATCCATCAATAAAAGATGCAATAGAAGCACAGAATGTGCCTCACACTGAAGTGGACCTGATAGTGGTCAATGGCAATCCGGTTGATTTCAGTTATAAATTAAATGAAGGGGACAGGGTAGCGGTGTATCCCGTTTTTGAAAGTCTTGATATCGCTCCTGCCATAAAAGGTTCCCGAACACCCCTGAGAGATACGAAGTTTATTCTGGATGTCCACCTGGGTAAGCTTGCAAGGCTGCTCAGAATGATGGGGTTTGACACTCTTTATCGCAATGATTTTGAGGATAAGGAGATAATAAAAACCGCTGCCGGGGAAAAGCGGATAATCCTGACAAGGGACAAAGGTATTCTGAAAAACAACCTTGTAGAAAGAGGTTGTTACATCCGGTCGCAAAAACCTGAAAAGCAGCTTAAAGAGGTGATATTGCGATTACAGCTTCAGTCATCGGTAAAATTCCTGAGCCGCTGCTTATCATGCAACGGTAAAATAGTGGAAACAGACAAAAAAATAATTGAGCAAAGGCTGAAACCCGGGACAAGAAAATATTTTAACACATTTTTCTGCTGTAATGAATGCGGCAGGATATACTGGAAAGGATCACATTATGAAAGGATGCGTAAATTTTACCGGAATATGAAATCAGAGATTTTATCAAAATAGTATGTTGCGGGGAACATTATTTAAAAACTATCGTAACAGGATAAGTAAATAATTTTTTTATACTTTTATAATATCCGGAAATCAATTCTGCACAGGGTTCAATAAATATGTTACCGGATGATAAAATCAATGAAATATGGCACTATTATTGATATTTCTGAAAAAGCCAGATATTTTTAATATTTTAATTCTCATCTTTTATTAATAAAAATCAATTAAAATGAAAACACCGGTTTACTATTACCTGACTGTAATGCTTTTACTTGCCGTTGTTACACTGAGCCAATGCAAATCAAAAAAAGATGTGGCACAAACACCTCCCGGTGAAACGCGGGTTGAGGTGCTTTGCAGCGGACCCGAATATTTTAGCGACAATGAATATTTCAGGGCCAATTCAGTGGCAGAAAGCCAGAACCAGGCCAACTCCAAGAGAATGGCTCTCAGCAATGCCAGGGCTGAACTTGCTGCCCAGATAGAGGTTACTGTAAAGAGTGTCATAGACAATTATGTCCAGGACTTAACGGTTGGCAACCGCTCTGAATACACCCAGCGTTATGAAGGTCTTTCAAGGGAAGTGATCAATCAGCGTCTTTCGGGTACAAGGGTCATATGCGAGGAACTCACAAGAACACCTGAGGGCATGTATAAGACCTATATTGCTATCGAGCTTTCCGGTGAAGAAATTGTAAACGCCATGAACCAGCGTATTTCAAATGACGAACGGCTGCGGCTGGATTACGACTACGAGAAGTTTAAGGAGACCTTTGACGGGGAGATGGAACAGATGAGGCAGGACAGGGGGTACTGACCAGCAATGTTTCCGTACCTGTCTCATTAAAAAAATCTTCCTTCCGGGTCTGCTTGCTGAAGATATCCGGTGGTTCCTCTGCCCTGCCGTACTGAAGACAAAAATATGGTTTGTCCGCAGTCTTTTCACAATTAATTTTCAGTTTTATGATGAACCATAAGTTTTTAATTTAAATATTTACCCGTGCGAAGAACCTCATTAAATCTTTCTGCTCTCACATTTTGCCTTTTGCTTGCATTGTTACCTGCAGGCCAGGGGTGCCGGTCTAAACGTCTCGCCAAACAGGCTGAAAAGCTCGAAGATGCAGGCCTTTATGAAATGGCTGCTGAAAATTACTTTCGATCCTTCAATGCAAATCCAAAAAATATTGAAGCAGCAACAGGACTGAGAAGAACGGGACAGAGGACACTGGAAGCAAAGGCTGCTCTTGTAAACCATGCATGGCTTTCCGGTGATGAAAGAGAGACCGTATATAAATACCTGGATGCACTGGCTTACCAGGAGAGAATAGAATCAACGGGAATAGACCTGTCAATGCCTGATATGGCACGCTCAAATTACGAAGAAGCAAAACCCCGGTTTCTGGAGAGATCTTTCACTGAAGCCAGACTGCTCCTTGAAGAAGAAAACTTTTATCAGGCAGAATCTTTATTCTCAGAGATAAAACAGATAGACCCTTTATACCAGGACCTTGATCGTTACATAAGGATATCCAGAAGCGAACCGCTATACCGCGAAGGAGTTGAAGAACTGAACAGCGGTTTTTACCGGAAGGCATACAATACCTTCAGCGAACTGCTCAGTGAATATGGTGCGTATAAAGATGCAAAGGAGTTACGTGAAGATGCGCTTAGCAGGGGAATGCTCACTGTTGCAATAGCGGATTTTGAGAACAGGACCAGGCAAAGAAATGTCCATAACATTATTAAAAGCCTTATAATAAAAGAGATAAATAGCCTGAACAACCCCTTTCTCCAGGTGGTGGATGACCGTAATATCAATGCTTTTTTAAAGGAACAGGAACTGGCAGCAAAGCTGGGAAGTGAGATGAAAATAGGACAGCTCATGGCAGCCAAAGCATTGCTTACCGGCCGGCTGATATCTTTTGAAGTACGGGAAGGCCGGTTACAGCAAAATGAAATAAGGGGGTACCTTAAGGAAGTAATAACACACGAGGATAAGGAAACCGGCGATAAAACAACTGAGACCATTTATCACAAGGTTACCTGGTATGAGTACACCAGGGAGAACTCCGCCTCAGCCTCATTTGATTACAGGCTCAGTTCAACAGAAACCGGCGCTGTTCTGACATCCGGTGTCATTGAACTGAATCCTGGCGACCGGATTCACTATGCCCTTTTTGAAGGCGAAACGGCGAACCTGGTACCGGGTCACTGGGAATACCGAAACAGGGATTCCGGGAAGGACATTATCCGCGATAAGCGACGTTATGTCAGAGAACTGCAAAGCCTGTTTTCAGCCAGGCAAAACATTAAACCGGCTGAAGCACTGCGCAGTGAGCTGAATGAAGGAATAGCCAGGGCGGTAAGCCAGGCTGTTAATGCATATAATCCCGAGCAATGACTTTTATAACACAAGTGCCTGGAACACCTGCAAAAAAGCTAAACTATACGGTTATTCTTGTTCTTCTTTTTGTTTTTCACAGCTGCGGACCCGGTCGTACCCTATCTGAACCTTCTTCTCCCCAACCCGACTGGGTAAGAAGCCGCCCTATTGTACCCGGGTATTATACTGGCATAGGCTGGGCACAAAAAACAAGAAATGTTCATCAGTACCAGCAGACAGCCAGACAAAATGCCCTGGCCGACCTTGCAGGTGAAATCTCCATAAATATTTCTTCCAGCTCAGTCCTGCATGCCTTTGAATCCAGTCTTGGATTCAAGGAGGATTTTTCATCCACTATAAAGGCACGCACACAACAGGAACTGGAGGGATATGAAATCATTGATACATGGGAGGACCAGGACAACTACTGGGTATATTACAGATTATCTGTTGCCAGGCATCAGGAAATAAAAGAGAGGCGGAGAGACGATGCTGCAAGACTTTCTGCCAGTATTTTTGAAAATGCACTTGAAAGCCGGGAAGAAGGTGAATTGAGAAACAGTTTGGTACAGATGATCAGTTCGCTTGAGGCAATAAAGAATTATTTTGATGATCCCCTTCCGGTTGAATTCCGGGGAAGGAAAGTTCAACTCGGAAATGAACTATATAATGAGCTGTCGTCCACTATATCACAGATAGAGATAACTCCCGCCCGGCGGGAAACAGAAGTAAAAAGGGGACAGGAGGTTGCCTCCTCACAGCTTATGTTCACAGTGACCGGTAAGAGCGGTAAACCGGTTGCCGGATTTCCGGTTGTTGCAGATTATTCGGAAAGACCTCTAAGAAATAACAAAGCCAGAAGCGGAAGGGACGGTTTGGTAAACTTTCACATAGATGGTGTCAGATCTTCAAGGTCTTTTGAAATTTTCAGGGTTTCGGCAGATATGGAAGCGATATTGTCGGAAGCCACCGGCGATCCGGTGATCAGGAGACTGATAAGACGTTTTTCCCTGCCCGGGGCAGAGATTAGGATAAATATCCTGTCGCCGGTAATTGCACTGAAAGCCAGGGAAGAAAACCTTGGTAAAGAGTTGTCAACAGGCACACTTGGAGAGAGCTTCCGGAAAAAGGCCGTTGAAGAGGGATATATGATTGTTGACAGCACCTCTAAAGCTGATTACATAGTCAGGATCAATGCATTCACATCATCTGAAGGAGAAAAAGGAATCTATCAGAATGCAGTTCTTACGGGCAATGTCACTGTTGAACTGCCGAACGGAACATCAATATACCACCGGGATATGGAAGGGTTCAGGGGCTCTCACTTCGATGCCCGCCGCGCAGGCGAAGAGGCTTTCCGGCAGGCTATCCGCCGCATGGAAAGCAGCTTCTTCAGGGAAATTGACGAAGCAATAAAAGGAAGGTGAATGCTCAATTAACCATTAAACAAATTTATTTTAAACAAGTTGGGGTGTCAGATGTTATAAGTATGGTAAAAGAGAAACCATATAACCACGCTTATATTTAATCTGCAATTTTATTCTTGTTTTTTACCCTGATGCAAAATACGGAAACCAATAGTGAATGCAGAGGAGTTTTTTTTGTCCGTAACGGAGAATTAATCGAAAATCAACATTTTAATGACAGAATACATGTTACAGGTATCTCTTTCTATGAGGTTCTGAGGGTTAAAGAAAAAACTCCCCTTTTTGCTGAAGACCATCTGAAAAGGTTATTGAAATCAGTTAAAAATTCCGGGTCAGAATTTTCTCTCCCTTTGCTGCCGGTTTCTGAAAACATAAGACTGCTGATATTTAAAAACCATGATATTGAAGAGGGTAACATAAGAGTTTTGCTCCATTTCCCGGTAAGTCTCAATAAGCAGCCTGATATATACATATACTATATTCCTCATTATTACCCTTCTGAAGAGGAATATACAGCAGGGGTACGACTAATACCTGTTCATACTGAACGTACCAGTATTCATTCAAAAATCATAAATCCTGATTTCAGGTCATTCATCAATCAGAAGATTAAAGCAAACAGTGCCTATGAAGCTATCCTGGTAAATAATCAGGGATACATTACAGAGGGCAGTAAATCAAATGTATTTTTTATAAAAAACAACAAAATAGTAACTCCCCCGGAAAAAGATGTCCTGCCGGGTATAACAAGAAAATATGTTCTTGATATCTGCCGGAACTCAGGCAATGAAGTGGAGGAAAAAAAGATAAATTACGCGAAAACAGGTGACTATGACTCCTGCTTTATAACCGGGACATCTCCCGGCGTTCTGGCTGCCAGAAATATTGGTTCAACCGGCTTTTCACCCGTTCACCCTCTTATTAAATTTGTCCGTTGCAAATATGAGTCGCTGGTAAACAAATACATAGAATCCAACAGACCATCCGGATAATAAAAAATTAAAATATGCCGGCAGTAATAATATATATGTCACTCCATGGATGTGCAGAAAAAGCTGCACAATCACTGAAAGAAATGAACTGGAAAAAAACAGATCTTGTTAATCTCAGGAATAAGCCTGTACCCGATCTCAATGAGTATGATACTGTAATAATAGGAGGTTCGGTGCATATGGGACAAATACAGGGTAAAATAAGAAAATTCTGTAACACATTTGAGAAAGAACTGCTTACAAAAAGACTGGGTCTGTATCTTTGCCATATGTATGAAGGAGAAACTGCAGTGAGGCAATTCAATGATGCATATAGTGAAAGACTCAGGAATCATGCTGTTGCAAAAGGTCTGTTCGGAGGTGAGTTCTGTCTTGATAAAATGAACTTTTTTGAAAAAGCCCTTGTTAAAAAAGCTGCCGGGGCCGACGCCAGTATCTCAAAAATAAACCAGAATGCCATTGAAGGCTTTGGAAGGGTTATTTTTCACCTTGACAAATCCTGATATGCTTTCAGAGTGAAGCAGGGTAACGGCAGGAATTCAGTAAATGAAGAGTTGCGGACTACCTCCTGACCAGTAAAACAACATTCTCAATATGATGGGTATGCGGAAACATATCTGCTGCACGCATTCTTTCTATCCGGTACTCCGCATCCAGAAGAGAAATATCCCTGGCCTGTGTTGCAGAGTTGCAGCTTACATATACAATTTTTTCCGGTAATATATCCAGAATCCGTTCGATTACACCCTGATGCATGCCTGTACGCGGGGGATCGGTAATTATAGTGTCAGGGACACCGTGCCTGCCGGTAAAATCAACGGTAAGCAATTCCCTGATATCACCCGGATAAAAACTTATATTGTCCAGACCATTAATTTCAGCATTAAACATTGCATCATCGACCGCCTCAGGGACGTATTCGAACCCGCAAACCCTTCTGCAATGCCTGGCAATAAAACATGCTATTGTTCCTGTGCCGGTATACAGGTCATAGATTGTTTCATGTTTTTGCGGTGCGGCATACTCCAGGACGATCTTATAAAGCTCACGGGCCTGCAGCGAATTTGTCTGGTAAAAGGATTTCGGACCTACCTTGAACTTCAGCCCCTCCATCTCCTCCAGGATATGATCCCTGCCAGTGAAAAGTTTTACATCAAGATCTGTTATGGTATCATTAGCCTTGGGATTAATCACATACATGAGGGAAGTGATTCCGGGAAAACTATCAGCCAGGAAGGTCAGCAACTTCTCTCTATGACTTCTTTCTTCATGAAAAAAAACCAGTATGACCATGACTTCCCCGGTGGTGCTGGTGCGTATTATCAGTGTGCGCAGGAATCCCTCCTGCTTTACCAGGTTAAAAAAATCCAGGTTGTTGCTGATCGCATAATCCCTGATTGTCATCCTTATTGTATTGGAAGGCTCCTTTTGCAGGTAGCATTTGTTTATATCCAGAACCTTGTCAAATCTTCCGGGGATATGAAATCCAACTGCCCGGAATTCGGCAGCAGGTTCTCCCGGGGCAACCTCTTCTTCTGTCAGCCACCGCCTGTCGGTAAAGGTGAATTCAAGCTTATTCCTGTAATAAGTGGTCTTTGGCGAAGGAAGTACAGGATCGGGAGACGGGAAACCGATCTTGCCTATCCTGCTAAAATGATCGAGTACCTGCTGCTGTTTGAACCGGAGCTGATACTCATAGTCAAGATGCTGCCATTTACATCCGCCGCATATTCCAAAATGCTCACAAAAAGGTTCTGATCGCATACCGGAACGGTGGTGCAGCTTAACAACCCTCCCTTCCATATAGTTACGGCGTTTTTTGGTTATCTGTATATCGGCAATGTCGCCAGGTGCAGCAAAGGGTATAAAAACAACCATTTCCTCATAGCGTGCGATTGCTTTCCCTTCAGCGGCTATTCCGGAAATTTCAATATTCCTGAGAATCGGGAGGGGCCTCTTTTTCCTCACTTTTTTGCGGCAAAGTTAACATTATCAGTTAATAATAAACAAATAAATATGAACAGATAAAATATTTTCCTAATGATTACCTTTGTATCCCCGAAACATACATCATATGATATCAGTAAACCAGGTAGCAGTTCATTTTGGCGGTTTTGAACTTTTCAACGGAATATCCTTTCAGATAAACCGCAAAGACCGTATTGGCCTGGTGGGAAAAAACGGAGCAGGAAAAACCACACTTCTTAAGGTCATTAAAGGTATCATGACACCTGATCAGGGTGAAGTTGTGGTTCCCCAGGATGCCACCGTAGCTTACCTTCCCCAACAGATGATCCATAAAGACGGTAAGACGGTGTTTGAGGAGGCCATGTCGGCTTTCTCGGAAATACTGAATCTGGAAAAAGAGATAGGCAGGATCAATACCCAGCTGTCTCTGCGTGAAGACCATGAATCTGAAGAGTATCTGCAGCTGATCAGCAGACTCTCAGAAGCTACGGAACGTTACAACCTGACAGGTGGCGGCACCATACATGCAGATGTAGAACAAACACTTACAGGGCTTGGGTTTGAACCATCCGATTTTACAAAACAGACCTCCACCTTCAGCGGAGGATGGAGAATGCGCATAGAGCTGGCAAAACTGCTTCTGCAGAAACCTGATCTGTTTTTACTGGACGAACCGACAAATCACCTCGATATTGAATCGATTCAATGGCTGGAAGAGTTCCTGATGAACTATCCGGGCGCTGTTATGCTGATATCGCACGACAGGGCATTTCTTGACAATATAACCGACAGAACGATCGAGATATCGCTGGGTAAAATATATGACTACAGGGCTTCATATTCAAGATATGTGGAACTGAGAAAAGAACGCAGGGAACAGCAGATGGCCGCTTACCGGAACCAGCAGAAAATGATCGGTGACACCGAACAGTTCATTGAACGATTCCGCTATAAGGCAACAAAGGCTGTCCAGGTGCAGTCAAGAATAAAACAGCTTGACAGGCTGGATATCATTGAAGTTGATGAGGAGGATGCAGGAACTATCAATGTACGTTTCGCACCTGCCCCAAGGGCCGGAAGCATAGTGGCCGAAATGAAGAACATCGGTAAAAACTACGGAGCGAAAACAGTACTTGAGAAAATAGATATGATTATTGAAAGAAGGGAGAAGATTGCTTTCGTCGGACGAAACGGAGAAGGCAAGACAACTCTTTCACGCATCCTTGTCGGCGAACTGCCCTTCAGTGGTGAGCTGAAGCTTGGTCACAATGTAAGGATCGGGTACTTTGCCCAGAACCAGGATGAACTGCTTGACGATAGAAAGACGGTCTTTCAGACAATTGATGATATTGCAACCGGCGATATAAGGTCAAAAACAAGAAGTATCCTGGGTGCATTCCTGTTCAGCGGCGAAGCAGCGGACAAGAAGGTCAGGGTGCTTTCCGGCGGTGAGCGGTCAAGGCTGGCAATAGCCAAATTACTGCTGGAACCCTATAATCTCCTGGTACTGGATGAACCTACCAACCACCTTGATATGCATTCAAAGGATGTACTGAAACAGGCCCTTGTAAAATATGACGGCACGCTGGTCATTGTTTCGCATGACAGGGAATTTCTTGAGGGACTGGTAACGAAGGTATATGAATTCAGGAACAGGGGAGTGAAGGAAAATATCGGAGGCATATATGATTTCCTGAATAAAAAGAAGATCGAGTCGCTGACATCATCCCGCGATGACCGGGAAAAAACCACCAGGCCCGAAAAGGACAAAACCGGTGCAGATGGAAAGATCTCCTGGCAGAAGAAAAAGGAGAAGGAAAAGAGATTAAGGAAACTGGAGAACAAAATAAACCGTGCCGAAGACACAATTCATGACCTGGAAAAAGAGCTGGAAGATATGAATGCCCTGCTGGCATCGCCGGATAAGGAGACACTGATGAAACTTGAACAGGATTTTTTTGCCCGCTATGAAAGGAAAAAGCAAAAACTAAACGGTGAAATGGACCGGTGGGAAAAACTGAACGCAGAGCTGGAAAATCTAAGGGAAAACATATCACAGACCCTGTAAACAACTTTTAAAATGAGAAAAGACATTATATACGGATTAAGACCTGTCATTGAAGCGGTTCAGTCCGGCAGGGAGATTGAAAAAGTGTTTTTTAAAAACGGACTCAAGGGAGATCTTTTTCATTCGCTGATGAATCTTCTTAAGAAGCATCAGATACCTTACCAGTTTGTCCCGCTTGAAAAGCTTAACAGGATAAGCAGAATAAATCACCAGGGTGTGATAGCCCAAATTTCTGAGATAACATACCATGACCTGTCAGGCATCATTCCTGCTCTTTATGAAAAAGCCCTGGCACCATTTGTGCTCATTATGGACAGCATAACAGATGTCAGGAATTTTGGTGCCATTGCCAGAACAGCTGAATGTGCAGGCGTACATGCTTTGCTGATTCCCTCCAGGGGAGGGGCAATGATAGGTCCTGATGCAGTGAAGACCTCGGCAGGTGCACTTCACACCATCCCTGTATGCCGATCGGAAAATCTGCAGGATAGTATCCTGTTTTTAAAGGAGAGCGGACTGAAGATTGTGGCGGCAACGGAAAAGAAAGGAATATTATACCACAGGGCAAAGCTGGAGGGACCTGCTGCACTTATAATGGGATCGGAAGATCAGGGAATCTCCCCTGCCCTGCTCTCACTGGCCGATGTTAATGTAAGCATACCTGTTCTGGGTACTATCGGGTCTTTGAATGTTTCAGCTGCTGCATCTGTGCTGATATACGAAATGATAAGGCAGAGAAGCGCATCCATACAGACAATATGAAGGGACATGTGAATGATAATTCCTGAGCGGCGTCATATACTTCGAAAGGGAAACAATAACTCTAACCCAGGAGCTTCCTGAAATCATCACCGCTCGGATTCTGGAATACGTTAAGACCGAATTCCGGGACAACCGACAGAATGTGGTCAAAAATATCTGCCTGCACTTCCTCATATACCGCCCATTCCTGTTCCCTGCTGAACACGTATATTTCAATAGGTATTCCCGTGGGCGTTGGTTGCAGATGACGAACCAGGAAGGTCATATCCTGATGAATCTTCCCGTGATTTCTCAGATACAGCTCAACATACTTGCGAAAAACCCCTATGTTTGTCTGCCGCCGCTTATTCACGGTAACTGTATCGTCTATACCACGTTCTTCATTGTATTTTTTCAGCTCCTCTTCCTTTTCTTTTATATAGGATTTAAGCAAATATATTTTACTAAATTTATCAAGCATCTCGGGGGTGCAGAACTTTACTGATTTCATATCAATGTTTATGGATCTTTTTATCCTGCGCCCGCCCGACTCAGCCATACCTCTCCAGTTATAGAATGATTCCGAAACAAGCGCATAGGTCGGAACGGTTGTGATAGTCTGATCCCAGTTCCGCACCTTGACGGTATTCAGGGTGATCTCGGTTACGGGTCCGTCGGCATTGTGGCCTGGCATTTCGATCCAGTCGCCGATCCTTATCATATTATTGGCGGATAATTGTATGCTGGCAACAAAACCCAGGATGGTATCTTTAAAGACCAGCATCAGTACAGCAGCAAGGGCGCCCAGACCGGTAAGGAAAACCCTCGGCGATTCATTAAGGATAACTGAAAGTACAAGGATAATCCCTATGAAATAGACAATTATCTTGCCAACCTGTATATAACCTTTGATGCTGATGTCCCTTGAAACCGGAAATGTCTGGTAAATTCTATGAAAGACATTTAAGACCGCATCGATAACCAGCACAGCCAGCACAATCATTACTATCGATATCACTGCCTGAATAACCTCCACCGCCCCGGGGTAATTAGCAAGTGCTGCAGGAACAGTATAGTATATTACCAGGGCCGGAGCGTAATTGGCCAGCCTGTCCAGCAATCTCTGCTCAAGAAGAAAGTCGTCCCAGACAGTTTTACTTTTCTTTATCCATCTGCGCAGGTAAACAAGCAATAATCTCTTGGTAATGAAATTGGCCAGGTACGCTACAAAGAAGATAATGGTAATAATGATAAGGGTCCTCAGCAAAACTGCAAAATCCTCAGTCAACCCGATCTTGATAAACCACTCCTTTATTAATTCGCCAATCAGTGCAGTATCCATATTATTACAGTTCCGTTTTTGATTCAGTCTTCCTGAACCAGAAATAAGTAAAATATCCAAACTCAGTTACATAATCTGAAAACGCCATTTGATTCCAAAATAAATATAAATTTCTTAAAATTCATGAATAAGCAGCATATCCTGTAAATATTTCTTTCAATATTTTGGGGAATACCTTATTTTCAGTTAGGTTTGGAAACAATTTTTCTTTACTTTCAATTTGCCGGCCCGTGGAAAAGTATTCGGACAGAACCATTCTGACTGGTATTAAAAACAGAAAGGACCCTATTCTGCAATACCTTTATACGGACTATTTCCCTCAGGTTCTGCGTATTGTCATGAAGCACGGGGGTCAGGAACACGATGCAAGAGACCTTTTCCAGGAAGCCCTGATAATTATTTTCAACCGGCTGAGGAATGATGAACTGATAATAAAAACCTCATTTCATAATTACTTCATCGTCCTTTGCAGGTTTATCTGGTTCCGGCAACATAACATTAAGCAGAGTTATGATACAGATGAAATTGCCGATGAATCCACCCTGCAGGAAAATCAGGAAGTTGATGTTGTGCGTGAAGAACCGGGCGTAAAAGTCCATGACGAATATATTAACAATCAAAGTGAAAAAATATACCAGAGGCACTACCGCAAATTGTCCGGTGACTGCAAAAGAGTGCTGAAGATGTTTTTCCGTAAAAAATCATTCAGGGAGATAGCAGCAAAAATGGAATACACCGGTGATGATTATGCCAGGAGAAAAAAATACCTGTGCATGCAGCAGCTTATGAAAATGATAAATCATGACCCTGAATACATTGCACTTAAAAAAAGAAAAAAGGAATAACCGGTTTTACAGCACTGAGGTTTTGATTCCGTTATAAGGTGCAATACAGGCTATTTTAACCTTGTGATCTTCTGAAGAAAACCCACCAGAGTATCAATATCATAGCCAGTAACATAAATACAAAAGTGGCCACCGGATAAAACTGCCTGGCAGAATTGAATATCTCTTCCGGGTTCCCGATGCAGACGTATGCTCCCCAGAAATAGGGATGAGACCTTAACATGTCGGTTTCATCCAGAAAATCGAGCCGTGCCAGTCGCAGTGCTTCATCTTTCCGGTATCCCCTGAGAAGGTATTGATAAAAATTTATCATTATCCCGGCCCCGGACTTGTCTTCTATCTCCCAGTTGGTCATAACAATGGAAGGCACTCCGGCATACATAAACCCACGCGCAAGGCTCATTACTCCCTCTCCGCGGTTGATTGTGCCGTATCCGCTGCGGCATGAGCTGAGAACTGCAAGGCCGGCATTAAGTTTAAGATTGTAAATTTCGTAAGTATTAAGGAACCCGTCTTCCTCATCATCATCCTGTTCGGTAAACACCAGTTTTGAGTACATTGGATTTTCATCGTCCATAAGAGTGTGCATGGCAAGGTGAAGCAGATGAAAATCCTCTGCAAGCTGTTTGAAATTATTCTCGGTCGCCATGTCATCAAGAAGTACATTACCGTCCATAATATCCGAGATCATCACAGCCTCGTCTCTGGCTCCGGGAAGGGAAGTGAGTTTATCGCGGTAATACTGGCGCGAATTTAAATCCGCAGCCGCGGGTAATTCAGAATATTCATATGATGGAGCCATTGCAAGCAGCCTTTCCGGTGCGGCAGTTTTCTTGCTGAGACTTTCCTGCCAGAGGGTTGCAGAATAATTATAGGAGATTGTAAAATCCCTTATCAGGTATGGCAGCTCCTTATAGTTACCTGTCTCTGTTTCACCGTCATCAGATAAAAGCATTTCGAAAGGCACATACGCAAGGAGCCCGTCCGGCACAATAATAAGACGTTTATTGGTAATAACCGGAACCACAGGGTGTATGAGTAATTTATAAAAATAGTGTGCAGATTCTTTAAAAGCATTAAAATCTTCATTTACCCTTCTGTCCAGGTTGCCACTTGTAAGAACATCCAGAAGCATTTCAAGTTTATTCTCCGTAAGGCCGCCTGTCCTCACACAGTGAAAATCCGGGCTGTTTTTTGTGATTGCAAATATATATACCACAGAATCATTGAAAACATATGAAACAAGTGCATCCCTGTTTCCAATGCGGTCCATTATACTGCTGACCCCTGAAACCTCCCGGTTATATTTCAATGAGTGATAATCGGGGTAATCCTCTTCCAGCAGACCTATCAGGTTTCGCAACTCCTGTTCCATAAAGAATATCCTTTCCTGCCATAAAGAGATCTTTTCACTGTCCGGCGCAGCATTCTTCTGTTCTTCATAAATCAGCTCCCTGTAAGCAGCAATTCTCCTTTTAATATCCCTCTCCTGTTCAAGAAGCTCCTCCGGAACCCCGCCAAAAGAGCGTGCCTCTACATTCCTTATGGAGGCCAGAAGACTGGCAGCCTTGCTCTTTTCGGAAAAAACCAAAGCCTCGTCAAGGAACATGTTCTCCCCTGTTAACCTGTATAACCTCCATGCAACATGAATGGCATGCATATATGTATCATGTTCATTTTCGGACAAAAGCATGCGGCTGTCATCAGTATGTTGTCCGATCCGGATTTTTTCAATATATGACATTGCACTCCTGTATGCGGCAAGACTCGCTTCCAGGTTTGCCCTCTCTCCGCTTTCCCCGGCAAGGTATAACAGGGCAAATGCCTTGTGCTTAAGACTGGCAAGCATATAATCGAGCGAAAAGACATGATCTTCTTCACCTGGATTATCGTCTATTTCGTTTGAATTGAATGATTCACTGTTAGCAACTATCGATTCCTGGTAATACTGCAGTGCAGCATTGAAATTTCCCGTCACTTCAAAATAGTAGCCTATATTCATAAGCGTACGGGCAATATGATTTCCTTTATCCCCGTAAATGGACCTGTAGATCTCATATGCCCTTAGCAGCATTTCGTAACCTTTATCAGGTTCCCCGGCATCGGTGATAAGAAATATCCCGTAATTCATAATATGGGTGGGAAGATCGGGATGATCGTCGCCCCGGCTCTCAGATATGGCATCTATTGTTAACCGGTAATGCTTGTCCGCCAATTCAATTTCACCCGTTTCCCTGTAACAGAGGGCAAGATTTCCGGCAGTCCGTGCCACCCCGAACGGGTCAATCTTTTCCCACAGATCCATTGAAAGAAAGTAATACTCCTTTGCCTCCTCGTAATCGCCTAACATCCAGTGAGCTATTCCGATGTTATTATACAGGGTTGCAATCCATCCTGTACTTTCATTTTTCTGAAAAATACGCAGTGCATTGTTATAATATGAAATGGCGCTGTTAATGTCCCTCTGCTCCCTCAGCAGGTTCCCCTGGTTCTGGTAAACAGCCCCAAGCAATGAATGGTCGGGGCCGTAATGGTCGATAAAGATATAGCCGGCCGTGTCATAATACTTCATGGCTTCATCACTGCGGTTCAGTCTGCGGCTTACAGCCCCAAGGTTTGAATAGGTTGTGGCCATATCAATGGAAAGAGGGCCACTCTCCTGCTTTTTTATTTCAAGGGAAACTTTAAACAGGCTGCCGGCTTTTTCAAAATCACCTGCCCGGTACCTTTCAATACCAAGATTATTGTAATGCCGAGCGGAATCAACCGGCATATCCTGCTGGGAGGATTGATCTTCAATAATAACAGCCTTATTTTCAGAATAATGAATACAGAGAATGACAAGTATTGCAATAACCGGCTTCATAAAATAATCAAGTGTATTTTTGCCGCTACCGGCCAATATTTTGTTTTCGCTGTAAATATAAACATTTCAGTGAATTATCCCATAAAAACAACAGATTTAAGCTTTATCCCGGCTGCCCCAGGTATAAATCATGCCGGACGGGCGAAAAAGGTGTAAAAAAAGCTGCAGTAACTGCAATATTGCCCCATGATAGCCGGAAACTTATGCACCGGTAAAAAAAAATACAAAAAAAATAATGTGTTTTTAAAATATTAGTTAAGTGATGTTTATAATCAATTTTCAATTTCCGGTAAATGAAAACTATTTTAAACCCATTGTCACGTTTTCTCAATTCCTGCACCTCTTAACAGAAAACCGTCAAATCAGAAAACTAAAAATTAATTATAAAAATAACTTAAAATTAAATTATCATGAAAACCCAGGAAATTTTATTCAGCCGGCTCAACAAGTATGAAATGAATGCAATCCGCGGAGGAACAAACACGGGAGGACAAACCCCTGTAGATGAGGATATCCTTCTGCCTGATCCCGAGCCCGATCCAGATCCCGAAGAGCAGGATTAACAGTTTAACCGTCATTAACCAAACCAGTAATTATCCATTACCCTTAAAAAATATCAGCCATGAAAACCGATAACAGTTTCTTCAGCCTTGAAAATAGCAGCCTTGACAGATATGAATTGAGTGCAATCCGCGGTGGAACAAACACGGGAGGACAAACCCCTGTGGACGAGGATATCCTTCTGCCCGATCCCGAGCCCGATCCAGATCCCGAAGAGCAGGATTAACAGTCTAACCGTCATTAACCAAACCAGTAATTATTAAATATCCCATAAGCCATGAAAAGCTTTTTCAGTTTTGAAAATAACGGCCTTAACAGTTTTGAGCTTGGAGCAATCCGCGGAGGAACCTGCTCCGGGGAGACACAGGAAAACACCGGTAAAATAAACGATTTCATTGATGAAGATATTCTGATACCGGATTAAACCGGTACCGGATTAAAAAATCCGGCATAACAGTCAGTTGCCATGGATGGTTTTTAAAAGATTCTGTGTGGAGTGTAAATAATAATATGTATGAAACACTGAACATGAATTATCTGTAAAATATAACTCGTTGATAATTAAATTTATTATTCTAATTTGTGCGTATGAAGATGCCTGGCTTTTTAAGCTAACGGACTATATAAAATATTCCCCCGAATATTAATAACTATTAATAATATATAATCATGAGAAATCAAATCGACTATTCAGGTTTTATTGATAAATACCTGAACAAAACCATGCAAAAGGAGGAACTTAGATGGTTCCGGTCCGAGATGGAAATTAATCCTTCACTGGCAGAAGAGGTGCAATTTCAGAAGGATATCGGTAAGGCCATTCTTAACCAGGAGACGCTGGATTTCCGTGCCCAGATAACCAGCCTTTTTGAGAAGGAGAAAGAAGGAAAAACTGCTGCGCAGCGTAAAAGATTACATATGCCCCCTGCCGTTCGTGTTGCCGTAGCTTCGCTGGCTGCACTGATCATGATGGGAGCAGGAATTTATCTTTACACGCACAGGAGCATTCCCGCAGATCAGTTGTTTGAAGCCTATTATGAGCCCTATGACGGACTTATGAACGTTCGTTCAAGCAACACACAATTTACTGACGTGCTGGTAACGGCAATGCAGAAATATGAAAACCGGGAATTTGAGTCCGCCCTGCTGCTGTTCGAGACAGTTCTTGCCAGTGACCGTGAGAATATCACTTCCAGATTCTATTCAGGAATCTCATACATGGAAACAGAGCGTTTCAATGTAGCAGAGAAATCATTTTCAGGAGTTATCGATCATGATAACAACCTCTTTATAGAGCATGCTGAATGGTACCTGGGCTTGTGCTATCTGAAAACGGGACAAAAGGATAAGGCCGAAAACCTTCTGGCTTTAATTGCCGACTCCGAAGGATATTACAGTAAAAAAGCCAGACGTCTCGCAAGAAACCTGTAATTACCAAAAGTATTCGTTCATGATTTTTATTGGGGCAACCTTGCTTAAATGGCAAAGTTTTGCCTGTTAAACTCACCCTGCTACTGTTAACCGGAACTCAATGCTCACAGAAGAAGAAAATAAAATACTGACAAAAAAAGTTGCATTACTGGAGAATGATCTGAAAACGATGCGCACCAGAATGCAAAACCTGCAATCAATTATCCTGTCGAATATCAGTCATGATATCCGGACACCCATGAATGCCATTGTTGGTTTTGCAAATTTGCTGACAAATGACCATATGGACAAAAAGGA
>JAWODJ010000013.1:0-14058 GCA_046483315.1 Bacteroidales bacterium
CGAGACATTGAGTGGTATGTCAGGTGAATCAATTACGCCATGCAACAAGGTAAGGAATTCAGGCACGATTCCCTCAACTGAATCGGTAACATAAACCTGATTGGCATAAAGCTGTATCTTGTTTTTCTGTATTTCAAAATTACTTTTGAGTTTTGGGAAGTAAAGTATACCGGTAAGATTAAACGGATAATCAACATTAAGATGAATATGAAACAGCGGCTTTTCGTTCAGGGGATAAAGCTCCTGATAAAAACTGTTATAATCTTCCTGTTTTAGATCAACCGGTTTTTTTGTCCATAATGGCTCTGTATTATTTATTATCCGCAACTTCCCGGTATCCACTTCTTTGCCATCTTTCCACTCCTTTTCATTTCCAAATGCTATTGGAACCGGAAGAAATTTACAGTACTTTTTAAGCAATTCATGTATCTTGTTTTCTTCCAGAAATTCTTTTGAATCATCAGAAATGTAAAGCACCACATCAGTACCAACTTCATCTTTTTCAATCTCTTCGATGGTGTATCGCGGACTCCCGTCACATACCCATTTTACCGGGGTGGCATTATCCTGGCAGGACCTTGTATGTATCTCTACTTTATCGGCAACCATAAACGATGAGTAAAACCCAAGACCGAAATGGCCGATTATTGCATCTACTTTATCTTTATACCGGTCAAGAAAGTCTTCAGCGCTTGAGAAGGCAATCTGGTTAATATACTTTTTTATCTCTTCTGCTGTCATGCCAACCCCTTTGTCGGATACGGTAAGAATCTTTCTCTTCTTATCATGCTTTACATGGATAGTGAGATCACCGAGCTCTCCCTTATAATCACCAACAGCCGAAAGGGTTTTAAGTTTTTTGGTTGCATCAATTGCATTGGATATAAGTTCTCTCAGAAATATTTCATGATCCGAGTAAAGAAACTTCTTAATAATTGGAAAAATATTCTCAGTTTTTACATCAATCTTTCCTTTCTGCATTTCCTGATATTTTTAAGTTAAACAAAAGCTTTAAAAACCGGTTTACACTTTTCAAAGCTTGTGCCAAATGACTGAACTGACAAATAGTCACAAAAAATCTGAAGCAGAATAGTCTATCCCGTCAGGAAGAATAACGAAAAAAACAGAGCAGTGATGACAATTGATGCCACAAACAACCAAAGCGTTATTTTATAATTTCTGTATTTGTTATCGAGATTTGTTTTGGCAAGAACCCATTTAATAGCGTTGTCAATACGCAGCAATGTATTTTCATTATTGACAATATGGATTAAGTTACCATTGCGAAGGGATGACACTCCCTTTTCAATCTCTTTTTCATGACAAATATTGATAATATCGGCATCAGGGGCGAATGAAATCAATTTATTGATCAGTCCTGATTTTAAATTCTTGTCCGGCTTTGCCATGTTAACAGCCAAAATGACAATATTATTTCCTTTGACAGATAAGGGTGTATCTTCAATAACTTTAAAAAATTTATCCGTCGAAAGGTAATATTTAACAGAATATTTATTCTTCCATGAATATTTTTCCCTGAAATCATCAGTAAAGGTGAAGTTATCATCGATAAGATGAATAGTAACCAGCTTCTTGGGAATAAGTTCCATTGTGCTAAATTATAAAAATAATATTAACAGGTCATTAACTCATCCTGCAGCGAAAATTCAATATCTTACGATTTGTAAATATATCATTAAAATCAAAACCAGTATAAATAAAAAAAAATCGGAAAACAAAAAACATATATTAATATATGTGCATATTATAATTTTTTTGTACTTTTGTATTTGTAAATTAATTATGATGAACATAAAATCAGGAATAAAAAAAATATTCACTCTCAGATTACTACTGGGACTTGTAATCGGAGGAGTCCTTGGATTTGCATATTATCATTTCATCGGATGTAATTCAGGTGGTTGTGCAATTACTTCAGATCCATACAGAATGACTGCTTACGGCAGTCTGTTCGGGGCTCTTCTGTTGAGTAAATAAATTAATGTCTTGATATTGCATCCAGTGATTCAATCAGGATACCGCATGCTTTTATTGTCTCTTCCCGGCTGATTATAAGTGGAGGAGAGATCCGTATACATCTTTCATTAAAAAGAAACCAGTCTGTTATCAATCCCTTTTCAAGAGAACCAGAAATCACTCTTTTAACAAAAGAAGCATTTTCAAGTTCCACAGCTATCAACAATCCCACTCCCCTGACACTTTTTATTAAAGGATGATTCAGCAATTTCATAAAAAGCTGTCCGTTGTGCACGGCATTAGAGGGTATTTTGTTTTTAACAATATATTCAAGTGAAGCCAGTCCGGCAGCGCAGCATACAGGATGACCACCAAAAGTTGTTATATGCCCGAGAGCAGGGTTATCACATAAAGAACTCATAATTTCTCTTGATGATACAAAAGCTCCCAAAGGAAGGCCACCGCCAAAACCTTTTGCAAACAAAACAATATCGGGAAAAACATTATAGCGGTCCATGGCAAAAAGAGAACCAGTCCTGCCAAATCCAGTCTGAATCTCATCAAAAACAAGTAAGGCACCCTTATCAGTGCAACGCTTTCTTAACTGGCTGAGAAAACCTTTCTCAGGTGTAATCACCCCTGCTTCAGCCTGTACAGGTTCAACTATAACACATGCAGTGTCACGGGAAATTTCATCAAGAGATTCAAAGCAGTTAAAATTAATTTGTTTTACTGAAGGCATCAGAGGTCTGAAAGAACGTTTCAGACTTTCATTGCCGGTAACACTTAAAGCCCCGAGAGTGCTGCCATGATAAGCATTATTAAAATTTATAATTTCATGACGGCCGGTAAAACGTTTTGCAAGTTTAATTGCACCTTCAACTGCTTCACTTCCGCTATTGGTATAAAAAACAGAGTTCAGTGCAGGAGACAGCAAAGTGCAAAGGAACCTGGCCAGGTTTACCTGTGGTTTCTGTATATATTCACCATATACCATAAGGTGCATGTGCCTGTCCAGTTGATCTTTAATCGCGTTGATAACATAAGGATTATTGTGGCCGGTATTACTTACCGAGACTCCGGCAATCAGGTCAATATATTCTTTTCCATCCGCCGAATAAAGCATACATCCTGATGCTTTTTCTATCTCAAGAGCCATCGGGCTGCGGGAGGTTTGTGCAAGATTTTCAAAAAATAACTGGCGATTGGACAGCATATAGAAAAGCAGAAGTTACTTTATCATCAGATTCAGGTCATTCATAAGTTTATCCTTATAGGATTTACCAATGGGTATTGATTTTTTACCACCTTCCACCGGAATTATTATAGAATTATCCTCAATTAGATTTATACTATTGGTATTTACAATATAAGAGCGGTGTACACGGGAGAATTTTGTAACAGGTAATTTCTTTTCAATCGATTTCATGGTGAAATGTATGGTAAACTTATCATCATATGTATTTACTATGACATAGTTCTCCAGAGCTTCCACCCATAGAATATCATCATATTTCAATCTTATCAGAGAGGAATTCTTTTTTATAAATATCTCACTTTTTCCTTCATTGGAAACAGGATCCTTTACATATATACTGTAAGCCTTATCAGCGGCTTTAAAAAACCTTCCGTAAGTGAATGGTTTAAGCAGGTAATCGGTAACATCATATTCAAAAGCCTCAATTGCATACTGTTCTTTTGACGATACAATTATTATCTGGGGGGGATTTTTCAATGTTTTGATAAATTCTATACCTGTCATCCCGGGCATCTCAATATCAAGAAAAATGAGTTGAATCTCCTTTCCTGATTTCAAAAGACCTATAGCATCGACAGCATTATCAAATGAACCAACATTATCAAGAAAAGCGGTTTTATTTACAGACTCTTCAATAATCTTTCTTGAGAGCCTGTCATCATCAATAACAATACAATTCATCTACACCATCCAGTTTAGAAAATTAAGCAAACATGTAATTATGGATGAACAACCTGTTTTAGTTGATAAAAATATGTTTTTTTTTGATAAAAATCAAATATCATAAATTTATATTCAATCTTCATTGCCGAATGAGGATTTCTGGTTTTTTCTGAATTCTTTTTCTATAAGGTTGCTGCTTTTGACAGATTTTCTCAGCCAATCAAGTTTTAAAAGGAATTTTTCTTTTTTAGTAAGTTTCCAGTCAATATCGCTATCCATTAGTTTCATCCGCAAATAATGCAAAATAATTCCTGCAGACACAGAAACATTAAAACTTTCTGTAAATCCATACATATCAATTGTCAGAAATTCATCTGCCTCTTCCCTGGCTGCAGAAGAAAGTCCTTCCATCTCAGTTCCGAAAATCAGTGAAACAGGCCCTTTTTCAAGTTTCAATTCATTAAGGCTGATTCCATCCTTATGAGGAGTTGTTGCTACTATCCGGTAACCTTTTGAGCGCAGTTCCTGAAAAACAGGGGAGGTTTTGTGCTGCAAATTACTGTATTTAAAAATACTAAGCCAGTTTGATGCACCCAGGGCCACATCCTTGTTAATGGCAAAAGAATTTTTTGTTTCAATAATATGAATATCCTGAATTCCGAAACAGTCACAGGTGCGCATGAGAGCACTTGCATTATGGCTCTGGTATATATCTTCACATACCAGGCTTATGTACCGGGTACGGTTTTCCAGAACATAATCAAATTTATCGAGTCTTTGTTTAGTTACAAACCCCGAGAGATAATTCAATAATTCAGCCGACATGTACTTTCAATTTTATTATAAACAGCGGGAGTTAAATAAAACCAAAAAGTCCTCCCTTAAATTGATTATAACTTATCCATGCAAAAATAGCATAAAAAAAGGGAGTCAGTTATGACTCCCCAAATAATAAGTTATGCTGAGTACTTACTGAACAGTATCATTAAGTTCACTACCAGCTTTGAATTTAACAACCTTTTTAGCTCCAATGGTAATTGGTTTTCCGGTCTGTGGATTTCTTCCTGTCCTTGCATTGCGTTTTGAGACAGAGAATGAGCCAAAACCTACAAGAGCAACGCGGTCACCTTTTTTAAGGGCATCTGTTGTTGTCTGGACGAAAGCATCAAGAGCCTTTTTAGCATCGGCTTTTGTGAGCCCAGCACTTGCTGAAATTGCGTCAATAAGTTGTGCCTTGTTCATAATAATTAATTTTAGGGTTAATAAAACTATTTATAAAAAGTATCATTTAAGACAAATATATTGCATTTATTAAGCATAGCAAATTTCATTGGCAAAAAATTCGTGAAATATTGATAAAATGGCTGTTTTTGTTAATAAAGTCAAAGAAATTCAGGTCGAATCACCATTTATCGGGTAAATAATACAGTACACGATATATCTCCGGTTCAGGCTTAATTGCATTAATTTGCCAGTTATGAATAACTGTTTAAAAAATATTTATATTTTTGCATCGGAGAAATGGCAGAGTGGTCGAATGCGGCGGTCTTGAAAACCGTTGTTCCGTTATCGCGGAACCGGGGGTTCGAATCCCTCTTTCTCCGCCAGACTAAAAAATGCAGAAGATTGTCACATCTTCTGCTTTATTTTTAGGAGAGATGCCGGAGCGGTCGAACGGGGCGGTCTCGAAAACCGTTGTTCTGCTATCGCGGAACCGGGGGTTCGAATCCCTCTCTCTCCGCAAAAGAATTTGCTGATTGGAACCGTGCAAAGCACGGTTTTTTTTATAGGTCAAAGGCCGCATTAAAGCTTGTTTTTAAATCGGACTTGAACAAATAAAATGTAACGTAAGTTACTATCAGCAAATACTTTTTAGCTACTCTCCTCAGGGATCACGAAGAATGAGTAATCCCTCTCTCTCCGCAAAAGAATTTGCTGATTGGAACCGTGCATAGCACGGTTTCACGAAAACATCTGCATATCATGCAGTTTACGGTAATATCCGTTCAGGGAAAGCAGGTATTCATGTTTGCCCCGTTCAACAATCCTTCCCTCATGCAGCACACAAATTTCATCGGCATACTGAATAGTGGAAAGCCTGTGTGCTATCACAAGTGATGTCCTGTTCTCCATAAGTTTAAACAATGCATCCTGTACCAGTCTTTCCGATTCAGTGTCCAGAGCAGAAGTGGCTTCATCCAGTATCAGTATCGGAGGATTTTTAAGCACTGCCCGGGCTATACTGATGCGTTGTCTCTGTCCGCCGGAAAGCTTGCTGCCACGATCACCGATCCTGGTGTAATATCCGTGTTTTGAAGAAGTAATAAAGTCATGGGCATTGGCAACCCTGGCTGCTGCAACAACATCCTTTTCGGAAGCATCATCTATTCCGAATGCTATGTTGTTAAAAAAAGTGTCGTTAAAAAGAATCGGATCCTGGTTGACATTACCCATAAGTTCGCGCAAATCCTTTATTTTATAGTCTTTTACAGAAATACCGTCAATCAGGATTTCTCCCTTCTCTACATCATAAAATCTGGGCAGCAGGTCCGCCATAGTAGATTTTCCTGAGCCGGACTGGCCTACCAGGGCAATGGTCTTTCCTTTTTCAATTATAAGATTTATATCCTTCAGCACCTCAAAATAGTCGTAACTGAAGGTAACATTTCTGTATTCAATAGAACTGGTAAGATCTTCAATTGGCAAAGCTCCCGGCTTTTCCTTTATATTATTGGTAGCGCTTAATACTTCCTGAACCCTGTCAAACGAAGCAAGCCCTTTTTGAACATTGTACATAGCTGCGGAAAAAGATTTCGAAGGAGCTATGATCAGGTAAAAAAGCATCAGGTAGCCGATAAACTCCTGGGAATTGAGATTTCCCGATTCAGCAAGGACCAGTGAAGCCCCGTAAACCATAATAATAATCATCACCATGGTTCCAAGAAATTCGCTTAGCGGACTGGCAAGGGCACGTCTTCTTTGCATTTTTATCATTATCCCCGAGTATAATGAATTGATATTCCGAAAACGCTCCCTCATTTTGTTTTCAGCATTAAAAGCCTTAATTATTCTTAAACCGCCAAGTGTTTCCTCAATAGTTGACAGTAAAACCCCCATTTTCTTCTGGCCCCTGAAGGAAGTTTGCCTGAGGGTTCTGCCCAGCCTGCCAATGATAAAACCACTTACCGGTAATAATACCATCACAAACAGGGTAAGAGATGTGCTCATGTAAAACAATGCCCCGAGGTATATTATTATCTGAACAGGATCTCTGAAAAGCATTTCGAGGGAACTTACTACAGAGGTCTCAATTTCCTGAACATCACCTGTCATACGGGCAATTATATCACCTTTTCGTGTTTCCGAGAAATAAGATAATGGCAATATCATTACTTTATCATATATCCGGTTTCTGATATCCCTGACAACACCATTGCGGATGGGTGCAAGGTAAAACATGGCAAGGTAATGGGACAGATTCTTAAAGAATGACATACCTATAATGAGTACGCTAAGAAACAGCAGGGCGCGTGAAGGTCCCTGGTTTTGAATGATGTTGCTTATATAATAATTGAAGTGTTCTCTGACTGAGTCAAGTGTATATTCAAATTCACCTACAGTGTTTATGACCGGTTCATTCTGAAAAAGTATTCCCAGAAAGGGTATTGCCATAGTAACGGAAAATAGTGCAAACAGGGCTGAAAAAAGGTTCATCAGAATATTAAGCAGGCCTTTCCGCCAGTAAGGAACAAGAAACTGCAATATCTTCCCGATATTCTTCATTCGTAATATTTATATTCCGGCAAATAAAACGTGATTAAATTATATCAGCGTTCCGGGGGTATATATATCTTTCAGAGGGTCATTCATTATAACAGGAAGCCCTTGCTTACAAATCCAAACCCGTATAATTAAAAGGAGTTATAGATTTAAGCTCCTGTTTTACAATATCATCTACCTTAAGGGAGTCAATAAAAACATTAAAATCCTTTTTATTGATCTTTTTTCCTTTTCTTGTAAGCTCCTTAAGAGTTTCGTATGGTTTCGGGTATCCCTCCCTTCGCAACACTGTCTGTATTCCTTCAGCTATGACTATCCAGTTATTCTCCAGGTCAGAGTCAATTACGGCTTTATTGACTCTGATCTTGCCCAGTCCTCGTAAAACAGATTTAACTGAGAGTATGGTATGGGCCAGGGGGACACCAATATTACGGAGGACTGTTGAATCAGTAAGATCGCGCTGCAACCTGGATAAAGGTAATTTCGAGGACAAATGCTCGAAAAAGGCATTGGCTATCCCAAGATTCCCTTCTGCGTTTTCAAAATCAATAGGATTAACTTTATGTGGCATTGCTGATGAGCCTACCTCACCCTTTTTAATGGATTGCTTAAAATAATCCATTGAAACATAAGTCCACATATCTCTGCAAAGATCTATCAAAATGGTATTTACACGCTTAAGGTTGTCAAATATTGCGGCCAGGTTATCATAATGCTCAATCTGTGTGGTTACCTGGCTTCTGTCCAGTCCGAGAATCTCATTCACAAAATGATTTCCAAACGCAACCCAGTCCGTCGACGGAAATGCCACATGATGAGCGTTAAAATTACCTGTAGCACCACCAAACTTGGCTGAGCAGGGTATAGCCTTAAGTAGCCCCAGCTGTTTATTTATTCTTTCTGTGAAAACTTTTATTTCCTTACCCAGTCTGGTCGGTGATGCAGGTTGTCCGTGTGTTTTTGACAGCATTGCAATTTCAGCCCATTCCTCCTCTAATTCCTGTAATTTATTCAGAAGTTTTTCAATAACAGGATAATATACTTCATGAATTGCATTGCGCAAAGACAGTGGCACAGCAGTATTATTTATATCCTGGCTCGTTAATCCGAAATGAACAAATTCAGTGTAGTCCTCAAGTCCATAATCTTTGAAAGCATCCTTAATAAAATACTCTACAGCCTTGACATCATGATTTGTGCTATTTTCAATCTCCTTCACTTTTCCGGCATCTTCAAGTGTGAAATCGTCATAAATCTTTCTTATATCTTCCAGTGTCTTGCGGCTGATACCTTTAAGTGCAGGAAGGGGAATGTCACACAAGGCAATGAAATACTCTATCTCGACATAGATGCGGTATCTTATCAATGCAAATTCTGAAAAAAAAACAGCAAGTTCATCAACCTGCTGACGGTACCTCCCGTCAATGGGTGATAACGCTGAAAGCTTACTAATATCCATTTTGCCCGGATTTTTATGAATAGGGGCAAAGGTATAAAAAATATAAACTTTAACTGAACGAAAAACAAATTATGAACAGATCATAAATTATCTTATTTTTGTAAGGGATCACGATCTGTTCAATCTCCCTTAAACAATATAGTTAAGAGCTTAATCTGTAACAAACATGATAAGAACAGGATATTACAGCAGGGTTGCATCTGTATTTGTGATACTTTCCCTGATATCTAATCTCGCTTCAGCCGACACTATTCCGGATAAAGAAAATCTGGTTTACAAGTTTGATATGAAAACCGAAGTCGGCCCGGCACTGTGGAGGCAGACACAACAGAGTTTTGAGGAAGCATCAGAACTTGGTGCAGACTATATTCTTATTCATATGAATACTTATGGCGGACTTGTACAGGCAGCCGATTCAATACGTACCAGGATACTTAACACACAAATACCTGTAATAGTTTACATTGACAATAATGCCATATCAGCAGGCGCGTTAATTGCAATTGCAGCCCAGCAAATATTTATGCGGCCCGGGGGCAGTATTGGAGCAGCTACTGTGGTTGATGCCTCGGGAGCAGCCGTGCCGGACAAATTCCAGTCATTTATGAGGGCAGCAATGAGAGCCACTGCAGAGTCACATGGCAAAGATACCCTGATAACTGAGAATGATACCATTATCAAATGGTATCGTGATCCAATAATTGCCGAGGCAATGGTAGATCCGCGGACATACATACCAGGCATAATAGACACCGGAAAAGTTCTTACACTGACAAGTGAAGAAGCTATGGAAGTTGGCTATTGTGAAGGTTTTGCAACGAACATCCCCGGGTTGCTGGAAAAAGCGGGGATTGAGAATTACACTATTGTGGAGTATGAACTTACTTCAATGGAATCTGTAATTGGTTTCCTTATTAATCCTGTTTTTCAGAGTTTGCTTATTATGATTATTATCGGCGGACTTTACTTTGAGCTTCAGACCCCCGGAATAGGATTTCCTCTCGGAGCCGCCATACTGGCAGCAATTCTATATTTTGCCCCTCTGTATCTGGAAGGGATTGCCCAGAACTGGGAAATAGTAATTTTCGTGGCGGGAATAATACTTCTTGCTGTCGAGATATTTGTTATACCCGGATTCGGAGTTGCCGGCATAGCCGGGATCATTCTTATGGTAACCGGACTTACACTGGCAATGATAGACAATATTGTATGGGAATTTGAAGGGGCTGGAATTGAACCGTTTATTAAATCATTGTTCCTTGTTATTTTCAGTGCATTCATTGCGCTTGTCGGATCAATATCTATTAGCCGACGATTACTGGACACAAGTTTGTTTTCTCATCTCATTTTAAGTTCAACCCAGAGCAAGGATGAAGGTTACACAAGTTTCGACTCCAGATTCAATGACCTGACCGGTAAATCAGGCACTGCATCTACCTCGCTCCGCCCCTCAGGACGTGTGGAAATAGATTATGAACAATACGATGCAAAATCACTGGTAGGATTTATTGACAAAGGAGAAAAAGTTAAAGTGGTTAAATTCGAAACAGGCCAGGTATATGTGGTTAAAGAAACATAAATTTCAAACCTTTTTTTGAAATTGTTAACCTTTAAAAAACAAAATCATTACTTTTATAGATCTGATAACTCATATTTATTAACCCTTTAAAAAAGTGATATGACTATAACATTCAATGAACTGCGCAAGATAAAAGACAGCTTGCCGGATGGAAGCATTAAAAAAATCGCAAATAAATTGGATCTGAGAGTGGAAACAGTCAGGAATTATTTTGGGGGAGCAAATTACGAGGAGGGCGAAACCGTTGGCATCCATCTGGAAAAAGGTCCGAACGGGGGAATAGTTGTATTGGATGATACCACAATACTGGAAATGGCAAAGGAGATACTTGAAAAAGAGGGTGTCAACTAAATCAGGCAGATTTTTCTTCACAGGCAGAAAAGAGCTCTTTTCTGCTTTTTTTATTTTATTCCATGGTGATCCTGCAAAAAAAAATATTATCCGATACCGAACATAAACTTTTGCCTGTCCTTTTTAAGTACTGCCGGTCATTGTTTGCCGGTTGTCATTTACCATCCCACGACCATCACCACCATCTGCGTGTATGGCATTATGCAAAGGACATTCTGCTTGAATTGTCAGAAAAAGGTATACAATTAAGCTCAAATCAGGTTTCATTGCTTATGCTTTCTGTCTTTTTTCATGACACAGGACTTACCAAAACTCTCGATAAAATGCATGGCCTTGAAAGTATGAGGATATGCCGCGATTTTCTTGATAGAAATCCGGAATTGTTTACTGTTGATGTGTATGATGCTCTGCGGGCAATTGAATTACATGATAAAAAAGAGTCACCTGCTTTCATGAACCGTTACACTGAACCTGATATTCTTGAAATTCTTGCAATCAGTGATGATGCAGATGCTTACGGGCCTGTGGGTGTACTAAGGTATGCCGAAATATATCTCCTCAGGGGGATATCATATTCTTCTCTCCCGGGCATGGTTCTCAAGAACATGTTTCACAGGTTTGAATTTCTTTCTTCCCGGTCGTGGGTACCGGAAATGTTCTTTGAAAAACATAAAAGCCGGTATAATTATGCAAAAAATTTCTACCTGGAAATGGAAATGCAACAACAATCGGGATCAATATACCATACAAACCGGAAAATCCTTGAAACATATATGAACAAGATAGTCAAAGATAAGATGGATATACAGAAATTTGCCGGAGAGCTTATTAAAAGTGACAATCAGAGAATCAGGGATTTCGGGATCAGCCTCTCCTGCGAGAATGATTCCTGTAACTACTGTTATTCTTCCTGATTTCATAATATGATTCCGCCACTGCAATATTTTTTTATTGTTTAACTTGCAGGTTGAAAAGTTGCAGCAATGGATGAACGTTTCAAAGCTTTTATCAAATCTGAAAAATTATTTGACAAGTCCGATACTCTGCTTATGGGGATAAGCGGAGGAATTGATTCTATGGTAATGCTTTACATTTTGCTGAAATCTGGTTTTTCCGTGGCTGCGGCACATTGCAATTTCAGGCTCAGAGGTGAAGAGTCAGACAAAGACCAGTTGTTCGTAGAAGATGAGTGTAAAAAAAATAACATCATTTGCTACTCAAAAGTATTTGATACTTTGAGTTATTCACGTGAAAGGGGAATTTCCCTGCAAATGGCAGCACGTGATCTGCGATATTCCTGGTTTAACGAGATTGTTTCAAAAGAAAATCATTCATTTATTGCAATTGCACATAATAAAAATGACCTGGCAGAAACATTTCTTATCAACCTATTAAGGGGTACAGGAATCAGGGGACTGTCAGGAATAAAACCAGTTACCGGCAACATTGTGAGACCACTTCTTTTTGCCGGAAGAGATGAAATAATCAAATATGCCGGGGAACATAATATTCCCTTCAGGGAGGATTCAACCAATAAGGAAACAAAATATATACGCAACAGTATAAGACACAATATAATACCTCAGTTTGAGAAGATTTCAGATGCTTTTGTCAATAATATTTATGAAACTGCCGGAAGACTTAAAGATGTAGAAACCGTTTACTCGGAAACACTTGAAAACAGATTTAACGATCTCTTCAAAAGAACGGGAAGCGATTACAAGGTGTCCATTAATTCCCTTTTATCATTAACCCCTCTGGCAACTATTCTTTATGAATTCCTCCGGAGATGGAATTTTCCAAGAGAACTGATACCCGACATTATTGCATCAATGGAGTCCATATCCGGAAAACGTTTCTATTCACCTACACACCGCCTTGTTAAAGACAGAGACTATCTTATTATAACTCCTGTACCCAAAGAAACAATCAGCCGTTATTATATTGAAGAAGGGGTAAGTGAACTCGAACGCCCGATTAAGCTTAAAATATCTGTTTTAAAAAATCACAGTAGTTTCAGGATACCTTCAAATCCAAAAATTGCCTGTCTTGACATGAATATGATTCATTTTCCGCTAATACTGAGAAAATGGCAAAAGGGTGACTATTTTCAGCCCCTGGGTCTGACCGGACTAAAAAAATTAAGTGACTTTTTTATTGACAATAAATTCTCTCTTGTAGAAAAGGAGAAAACGTGGCTTCTCGCATCTGGTAATCGTCTTGCCTGGATAATCGGCCACCGCATTGATGAAAGATTTAAGATAACGGACAGAACAACAGAAATACTTATGCTTACCCTTTTGGAGTAATGAGACTCCTGTATATTCTTTTTTTCTTAAAATATTCAAAAAAAGAGATATTCATAAGGACAAGTAATAATCCATATACAGAATCCTCAACAGGAATGGTAAATATCCTGATTGAAAGGTTCTGGGAATTATCATACCATACAACCTCTTCTTCAATAAATGACCCTGTCAGCAGACCGTTAATTATTAAAAAAGGGATCAGCAGAATCATATACGAAAAGTAAAACCTTCCCAGCCAGCTTGTTTTAAGAATAAATTCATGATAAAGGATGAAAGCTGCTGTAATAAAGAAAGTAACCGCAGTATAAAGTTTGTCTGTATTAAAAATTGCCACAATTAAAAGAACCGAAGAACCTGGTATCCCTTTTCAGCCAGGTATATCTTAAGCTCACCCGGCAGGGGGTCTTTTGGATCTGCAAACAGGATGGTCTTGGCTCTCCCCATCTGGTTTCCCATCCATCTGTGAACCGCTGTCCCCCGCGGGTTTTAGCAGCACCGGGTTCATGTCCACGTGCGGGGCTGTTTTTGCGGCCTCGGCCTGCACTATCTGGGCCCGTCCCATTTCAAGCCCTTCAGGAGTTACCCCGGAGTTGTTGGACATGTTCTGGGCCTTAAACGGCATTACCCGCAGCCCCCGGTTTGCAAGCACCCTGCACATGGCCGCGGCAAGCACGCTTTTTCC